>JBPCIT010000295.1:0-17392 GCA_051006015.1 Longimicrobiaceae bacterium | reverse complement strand
AACGCGCGCCGCTACGAGTTCACCCGCGGCGAGGGTGAGGGGCTGATCTCGAACGACGTGCGGCTGATCAACACCGCGGCCATCACCCGCGCGGCCTCGAACCAGGAGGAGCAGACCTCGCTCGGCTTCTTCGTGCAGGAGCAGCTCGGCTTCGCCAACAGGCTCTTCATCACCGGCGCGCTGCGCGTGGATGACAACTCGGCCTTCGGCTCCGACTTCTCGACGGTCGTCTACCCGAAGCTCTCGGCCTCGTACGTGATCTCGGAGGAGCCGTTCTTCAATCTGCCGCTGGTGGACAACCTGCGGCTGCGCGCCGCCTGGGGGCAGGCCGGTAACTCGCCGGAGCCCTTCTCGGCAGACCGCAACTACGGCGGAGCGGCGATGATCGATGCTTCCGGAGCGGTCGTCTCGGCGCTGCGCTCGACGGCCTACGGCAACCCGAACCTGAAGGCGGAGACCGGCTCCGAGGTGGAGCTGGGCCTCGAGAGCTCGCTGCTCAACGGCCGGGCGGGCGTGGACTTCACCTACTACAACAAGCGCACCTTCGACGCGCTTCTCCCGATCCCGGTGCCCCCCTCCTCCGGCTTCGGCGGCGGCGCGCTGGGCGCCGGCAGCACCGCGGCTTACCGCACCCGCCTGGAGAACGCCGGCGAGATCGCCAACTCCGGCATCGAGCTCTCGCTCTGGGGCACGCCGGTCGTGCGGCGCAACTTCGAGTGGGAGACCCGGCTGGGCGTCTCGACCAACCGGAACGAGATGGTGGATCTCGGCGGGCTGGAGCCGCAGCTGCGCGGCAACTTCGCCACCACCCAGTGGATCCGTGAGGGCTACCCGCTCGGCAGCTACTTCGGGGTGAGGGTCGCCCGCAACCCGGACGGCACGATCCAGAAGGACGCCAACGGCCGCGGCATCCTGAGCAGCGACACCGTCTACATCGGGCCCTCGACCCCGACGCGCGAGCTGGCGCTCTCGAACACCGTCACCGTGCTGGGCAACCTGCGCTTCTACGTGTTCGCCGACTACAAGGGCGGCAACTACATGTGGAACGCGGGCGAGTTCATCCGCAACAACAACGACGTGAACGCCTTCGAGGTGGTCAACCCGCAGGCGGACCCGGAGGACGTGGCGCTGCGCCGCTCCGGCTCGACGCTGCCGTACATTACCAAGGCGGACTTCGTCAAGCTACGCGAGGTTGCGCTCTCCTACACGCTGCCGCAGCTCTTCAGCAGCCGCTTCGGCTCCGACGAGGTCACGCTGACGCTCGCGGGCCGCGACCTGGCGATGTGGACCAACTACTACGGGATGGACCCGGAGGTGAACTTCAACGGAATCGCCGACACCGCCGGCTTCGGCTCGGTGGATCGCTCCGACTACATGTCGGTGCCGATGCTGCGGCGTCTGGTCGCCTCGCTGAACGTCCGCTTCTAACCCATGAAGGATAGATCCTCGCTATGACTTACAAGAATTTCATGCGGCATGCCGTGATCGTGCCGGCCCTGCTGCTGGCCGGGGCGCTCGGCGCCTGCAGTGACCTGCTGAGCGTCGAGAACCCCGGCGCCGTGGCAGACGAGCAGCTCGCCGACCCGCTGAACGCCAGTCTGCTGGTTCCGAGCGTGGTCAGCGACTTCCAGCGTATGTACGACGACCTGGCCCGCGCCGGGGCCTGGTTCACCGACGAGCTCGTCACCGGCCACAACTTCGTGGGCTACCGCGAGTGGGACGGCCGGATCGTGAGGGAGGAGCGCACCGAGCTGCGGGAGATCTACACCCAGCTTCACCAGGCTCGCTTCTCGGCCGATAGCCTGGTTGGCCGCTACCGGCAGCTCAACCCGAACCCGACGCCGGTGCAGAACCTGGACATGGCGCGGATGCGGGCGTACGGCGGCTACACCTACATCCTCTTCGGGGAGTACTTCTGCGAGAGCCCGGTACGTCCCACCGAGGGGGCGCTCCCCTCGGCGGAGCTGACGCGGCTGGCGATCCCGCGCTTCGAGGAGGCGATCCAGCTCGCCACGGCGGCCAGGACCGGCACCGGGGCCGTCACGGCCGCTCGTGCGGACTCGATCATCAACCTCTCCCGTGTGGGTCTGGCGCGTGCCTACCTGCAGCTGGGCGAGATGCCCCGGGCGATCGAGAACGCCCGCCAGGTTCCGGCGAACTTCGAATTCTGGGCCTTCTACTCGGAGGCGAAGGACTTCACGGAGAACATCTTCCAGAGCTCGACGACGGGCGCGAACATGAATCTGGGTGTGGACGTCAAGTTCCGGAACCTGAACGACACCCGGGTGCGCCACACCGCCACCTCGCGCACGGGGCACAATGGCGCGACACCGCTCTTCCGCCCCTACCAGGCGCCCTCCTTCTCCGGCTGGCAGGCCACCGGGGATACGATTCCCTTCCAGAAGAACACCCACATGCGCTTCTCCTCCGGTCTGGAGGCGCGCTACATCCTGGCCGAGGCGGGCGGGATGTCCGATGCCGAGCTGCTGGCGTTCGTCAACGAGCGGCGCGCGGTGGGTGGGCAGCCCCTGCTGACCGAGGTGCCGGCGGGCGGCCTGCAGGCCGAGGTTCGCGATCAGCGCCGCCGCGACTTCTTCATGGACGGGCACCGTCTGGGCGACCTGCGCCGTTACCTGGCGCTCTATGGGATCGACGAGTTCCCGCAGGGCACGCACCCGGACATCTTCATCGGCACCTACGGAACGGCTACCTGCTTCATCCCCGCCCTGGATGAGAAGCAGGGCAACCCGGGATACTGAGCTGATACCGGCTCGGTAGCGATTGGAATGAAGGCCCGGCGGATCTCCGCCGGGCCTTCGTCCGTCCGGATGCTCTTGAGATGAGTGAGGAAGCCGCCTACATTTCCAGCCTCGCAGTCGTCCGTTTTCTCTTTCTTCTGATCGCATGACCCAGACCTGCCCCTCCTGCGCACAGCCGGCCAGCGGCCGCTTCTGCTCGAACTGCGGCAGCTCTCTCGAGGCGCCGCGCAACTGCCGCGACTGCTCGGCCGAGCTGCTGCCCGGAGCGCACTTCTGCAACATGTGCGGCGCCGAGGTCAGCCCCGCTGCCGCGCGGCCGGCGGACGCGGCTCGCCGGTCGACGATCAGCGAACAGCCGGTAGCAGCCGGGCGTGAGACCTCCCGTCTACCCTGGTACATCGCCGGAGTCGCGCTGGTGGCGCTGGCGGCCATCGTCCTCTTCCCCCGCTTCGGAAGCGAGCGCTCGGCGACCGCCGCGCCGCCCTTCGCCGCCCCCGGCGCTCCGGCGGGCGACCCCGGGGCCGTAGATCTCTCCTCCATGACTCCAGAGGAGGCGGCCGACCGCCTCTTCGACCGGGTGATGCGCCTCGCCTCCGCGGGCGACAGCGCGCAGGCACGCACCTTCGTGCCGATGGCGCTGGGAGCCTACGAGCGGGTAGGGGAGCTGAACGACGACGCGCGCTATCACGTCGGCGTGCTGCATCTCCTCGGTGGAGATGCGGCAGCCGCGCGCGCACAGGCGGACACGATCCTCGCCTCGGAGCCGAACCACCTCCTCGCGCTCTTCACCGCCGCGCAGGCGGAGCAGGCGCGGGGGAACGCGGCCGCGGCCCGCGAGCTCTTCCAGCGATTCCTCGATGCCTATCCGCGCGAGATCGCCCGCGATCTGCCGGAGTACCAGGCGCACGCCGCGGCGCTTCCCGAGATGCGGGCACAGGCACAGGCGGGGGTGGGAGCGTAGCGAAGCCGCGGTGAAGGGCAGGGAGGAGAGCTGGAGGCGAGCACCCGCGCCGGGTGGCTCGCCTCCTCTGCGTTACAGTCCGGTGGGATGGTCGAGGAAGCTCCAGGACAGACCGAAGCGCTCCTCCAGATGCCCAGCGAGCGCCCGCACCCCCCACACCTCCGTGGCGTAGTGCCCGCCCAGGTAGAGGTTGACGCCCCCTTCCTCCGCATCGAAGAAGTTGTGGTGCGCGCCCTCTCCGGTGACGAAGGCGTCGAGGCCGGCGCCGCGGGCAGCCTCGAGCATGCCACCCGCGCCACCAGTGATCACCCCCACCCGCCGGATCCGCTCCGGCCCGCCCGGTACCAGCTTGACACGGCCACCCAGCAGCTCGTCCAGCCGCGCGCAGAGCGCCTCCCGCCCGATCTCCAGCTCGCCCCACACACCCAGCGGGTAGCCCTTGTAGTCGCCGAAGCTCCCCTGAACCGGGATGCCGAGCCCCCTCGCCAGCACCGCGTTGTTGCCGACTTCCGGGTGGACGTCAAGCGGAAGGTGCGCGCTGTAGAGCGCCACATCCGCCTGCAGCAGCGCGTGCAGCCGGCGGTAGCGCCGACCCGTCACCGGCTGGTTGCCGTCCCAGAAGAGCCCGTGATGCACCAGCAGCAGGTTGGCGCCGCTCTCCACGGCGCGGTCCACCGTCGCCTGGACCGCGTCCACCGCCACCGCGATCCGGCGCACCTCCCCCGAGTTTTCCACCTGCAGGCCATTCAGTGCGCCGGGGTAATCAGGCACCTCCGCGAGCCGCAGATATCCGTCCAGGTAGCTCGTCAACTCGTCCAGTCGCATGCCATTTCAGGGGTTAGAGAGACTCCACAGCTCTGTGGATAACCGGCGTGGATAATCTGGGGCGATTTTTGTGGACAACTGACAAGTCGTTGTCAGATAGCGGCTTACGCAGCTGTCAAGAAGTGTGGAGAAGTAGACGCGCGGCGCAGAACACGGGGCTGTTGCTATGGTGCCTGCACCATCGTGCGAGGGTCGATGGGCTCACCGTCCTTGAGGATCTCGAAGTGCAGGTGGGGAGCGGTCGAGGTCCCGGTATTGCCGCTGAGCGCGATCACCTCATGCCGCTCGACTCGATCTCCGGAGGCGACGAAGAGCTGGGAGGCGTGCGCGTACATGGACTCGTAGCCATCCCTGTGACGAACGCGTACGTACTTGCCGTAGATCTCGTCCTCGCCCGCCTCCACCACCACCCCCGAGCCCGCGGTCCTGACGTACGCACCCTCGGGCACGGCGATGTCGATGCCGGGGTGCTGGCCCGGCACGCGACCCAGGTGCTCACGGGTGACGAATCCCTGCTGCGTCAGCGGCCAGGCGCTCGGAAGCGAGGCGCGCAGCGAATCGGCGGGGCCTCCGTCGCTCCGGATGCGACCCCCCGCGGGAGGGAGCCAGATGCTTCCTCGCTCCGGACCCTCATCCGCTCCCACCAGCGTGCGCACCTGCTCGTACTGCCTCTCCAGCCGCGCGAGTGACTCGGCGAGCTCCGCCACCTGCTCCCGCTCCCCCTCGAGCTGTGCGATCTGAGCCTCCAGCCCCGGCACCCTCGCCGCCTGCGCGGCCAGGAAGAGCCACGTGGCGGCGATGACCACCAGGATCACCGCCGCCAGCGCGAGCAGCGCCGCCACGACGCGGAGCCGCCGATACGAGATCTCGAAAGAGCGCGTGCCCAGCCCCTCCCCGCCGTGCGGCACGACGACAAAGGTCATCCGCCGCTCGTCTCCTGCCATTACCCCTTCCTGATTGCTTTCGCCCCCATCATATCGCTTCCGCGCCCAGCAGCAGCTCCATCACCCGGTCGAAGTCCTCGGCGTTATAGAAGGGAATCTCGATGCGGCCGCTGGTGCCGCGGGTGACGACGATCCGCGCGGCCGTACCCAGCGCGCGCTGCAGCTCCGTCTCCAGATGGCGGAGGTGCGGACCGGAAGCATCGGACGCCGTGGCGGCCGGTGCGGCAGGGGAGGGAGGGGGAGAGCGCCACTCGCGCACCCGCTCCTCGACCGCGCGGACGGAGAGCCCCTTCTCGGCCACCTCGCGCGCGAAATCGGCCATGCGTCGCTCATCGGTCACACCCAGCAGGGCACGCGCGTGTCCCATCGAGAGCTTCCCCTCGCCCACCAGGCGCTGCACGGAGGCGGGGAGCTGCAGCAGCCGCAGCACATTGGCGACCGTCGAGCGCTCGCGCCCCACCACGTCCGCCACCTCGCGCTGCGTAAGGCCGAACTCCTCGATCAGACGTCGGTAGCCCGCCGCCTCCTCGAGCGGCGAGAGATCCGCGCGCTGGACGTTCTCGACGATCGCCAGCACCAGCATCGCCCGGTCGTCGATCTGCTTGACGACCACCGGAACCTCCGTCCACCCCAGCCGCCGCACCGCGCGCCAGCGCCGCTCGCCGGCGACCAGCTCCCACTCCGCCCCCTCGGGCGCATCGGCGGCGGCGGGCCGGACCACCAGCGGCTGCAGCAGGCCGTTCTCGCGGATCGAGCTCTCCAGCTCCGCCAGCTGCTCGGGCGCGAAGTCGCGCCGGGGCTGGAAGGGATTGGGGATGATCCGCCCGACGGCGACCAGGCGGACACCATCGGCAGCGGCGCTTCCCTCATCCGGGAGGTACTCGCCGAACAGTGCACCCAGGCCCTTGCCGAGCCGTCCCTTCTTTCCCTTCGCCTCCGAGGTCTGCTGCGCTGCGCCGACTGGCGCGAGGCGCTCCTTGCCCGACATCCTCTACTCCTCCCCGGCGACGGCCGACGACGCATGCGCTACCGGCTCCGTCGGCGGGCTCTCCCGCCCCGTCCCTCCGGCGCGCGCCTGGTTGCTGCGGGCGATGACCTCGCGCGCGAGCGCCAGGTAGCTCTTCGCTCCCAGCGAGAGGATGTCGTAGAGCGCGATCGGCTTGCCGAAGCTCGGCGCCTCCGCGATGCGGACGTTGCGCGGAATGGTGGTGCGGTAGACGGTCGGGCCGAAGTACTCCTTCGCCTCCTCGGCCACCTGCTTGGAGAGGTTGAGCCGCCCGTCGAACATGGTGAGCAGCACCCCCTCGATCTGCAGCGCGGGATTGAGGCTGCGCTGCACGATGCGCACGGTGTTGAGGAGCTGCGAGAGCCCCTCCAGCGCGTAGAACTCGCACTGGATGGGGATCAGCACCGCATCCGCCGCCGCGAGCGTGTTGAGCGTCAGCAGCCCCAGCGAGGGCGGAGCGTCGATCAGGATGTACTCGTAGCGGTCGCGCACCGGGGCGAGCGCCCGGCGCAGGATGCTCTCCCGCCCGGGACGGCCGACCAGCTCGACCTCGACGCCGACCAGATCCTGTGTGGCGGGGAGCACGTCGAGGAAGGGGAAGTGCACCTGCGGCACGATCACCTCCTCGGCGGCGACCTCGTCGACCAGCACGTCGTAGATGGACCGGTCGAGCTCGTCCTTGACGACCCCGAGCCCGCTGGTGGCGTTGCCCTGCGGGTCGATGTCGATGACCAGGGTCTTCTTCTCCGCGACCGCGAGAGAGGCCCCCAGATTGATCGCCGTCGTGGTTTTCCCGACGCCGCCCTTCTGATTTGCGATGGCGATGATGCGTGACAAACGAGTCCTTCGGTGTGGGGGAACGATGCGGCACGAATATAACCCGCCCCTCCTGAGGCGTCCAGCGAGGGGCGGCAAAGATGTTTCACGTGGAACAGCGAACCAGATCCCTCCGATCGGAGTCGCGGACGGTTCGCTATTCCCTGGTCCCTGCCGCCTGCGATTCCCGCCGCTTCCGCACCTCCATCACCAGGTTCTGCAGGTCGCTCGGGTTGATTCCAGGAATACGCCCCGCCTGGCCGAGCGTCGCCGGTCGGATGCGGTCGAGCTTCTGCCGCGCCTCGGTCGAGAGCGAGGTGAGGACAGGGTAGGGTAAATCCGCCGGCAGGGCGAACTCCGCCTGTCGCCGCAGCGCCTCCGCGCGCTCCCGCTCGCGCTCCAGATACCCTTCGTAGCGCAGCTCCATCTCCGCGGCCGCGAGCACCTCCTCCAGCACCGATGGCTCGGCCTCCGGTATCCCTCCGACTGCCTCCGCCAGCATCGCTGCCGAAACAGCAGGACGGCGCAGCAGTGCCGCCAGCCGGGTTGGTTGCTGGATGGGGGAGGAGCCCGCCGCCTCCAGCAGCGGGTTGACCTGCTCGGGCGCGGCGTTGGTACCCGCGAGCCAGGCAGCGACGCGCTCCGCCAGCTCGAGACGCTGCTCGAGCGTCTCCCGCTGCGTGGGGGTGAGCAGCCCGATCTCGGCAGCTAGAGGACCGAGGCGCCGCAGCGCGTTGTCCTGCCGCAGCAGGAGCCGGAACTCCGCGCGGGAGGTGAAGAGGCGGTACGGCTCATCGGTGCCGCGCGTGACCAGATCGTCGATCAGCACGCCGATGAACGCCTGATCGCGCTCCAGGATGAGCGGCTCACGTCCGAGCACCGAGAGCGCGGCGTTCGCGCCGGCGACGATTCCCTGGCCCGCCGCCTCCTCGTAGCCGGTGGTACCGTTGATCTGCCCGCCGAGAAAGAGCCCGCCGAGCGCCTTCAGCTCGAGCGTCGGGTGGAGCTGGTGCGGCGGGTAGTAATCGTACTCGATCGCATAGCCCATCTTGGTCATCCGCACCTGCTCGAGACCCGGGATGCTCCGCAGCATGCCGAGCTGCGTATCGACCGGCAGCGAGGTTGAGAGGCCATTGACGTACATCTCGTGCGTCTCTAGCCCCTCCGGCTCGAGGAAGATCTGGTGGCGCGCGGCATCCGGGAACTTGACGATCTTGTCCTCGATCGAGGGGCAGTAGCGCGGCCCGCGCCCCGCGATCTCGCCACCGTAGAGGGCGGAGTCGTGCAGCTTCTCGCGCACCAGCTCGCTGAGCGCCTCCCCCGTCCAGGTGATCCAGCAGGAGAGCTGAGGGAGCAACGGCGCCCGCTCCCAGGCGGAGAGCCGGTAGTCGGGGTCCTCTCCCGGCTGCTCCTGCAGCTTCGAGAAGTCCACCGAGCGGCCGTCGATGCGTGGCGGGGTGCCCGTCTTGAAGCGCGCGACCTCCAGCCCGAGCGCCTCCATCTGCTCGGCGAGGCGAATGGAGGGTGGATCGCCGGCGCGTCCGGCGGGAATGCCCACCCCGTGGCCCACATGGATGCGGCCGCGCAGGAAGGTGCCGGTCGTGAGCACCACCGCTTCTGCACGGAAGTCAAGCCCCGACTCGGTGCGCACCCCCGCCACCCGCCCCTTCTCCAGCAGCAGCGAGCCCACCATCCCCTGGAAGAACTCCAGCTCCAAATGCGTCTCCAGCAGCGCCCGCACGGCGCGTGGGTAGAGGCCGCGGTCACACTGCGCGCGGGGCGCCCACACCGCCGGACCCTTCGAGCGGTTGAGCATCCGAAACTGGATGCGGGTGCGGTCCGTGGTGCGTGCCATGAGGCCGCCCAGCGCGTCCACCTCCCGCACCACTGTCCCCTTCGCCACCCCGCCGATGGCGGGGTTGCAGCTCATCTGTCCGATTGCCTCGAGGTTCGCCGTGGCGAGCAGCGTGCTCGCTCCCAGGCGCGCAGCGGCCGCGGCGGCCTCCACCCCGGCGTGGCCGCCGCCGACTACGATCACATCAAAGCGGTTGTTCATCGAATCCGACTTCCTGCTGTTAGCTCCCTGTGCTTGCCGTACGGGCTTTCCTCTAACCCCCTCTCTCCAGTGGCGGTTCCACGTGGAACAGTGGCTCCGGCAGCCGGGTGCATGGCACATGGATTGCACCCGCAAGCGGTTTCCAATTGAAGACCTAACCACAGGAGGGATGATGGACGAACGCAATCTCGGCGGCGGAGCGGAAGGCTTCTCCTCGCCTGCGGGACCGGCGAACACACCGGCCTTCGACCGTATGGATGCGGGCTCTGGAACGACGGGCACGGAGGGTGGACGGCCGCCGAGCCATCGTGAGTTCCACGAAGGCGCGGAGGGGAGCGGGGGTAGCCAGGGTTCGAGTGGAGGCGCGCAGGGTATCGCCGAACAGGCGGAGACTCGCGTCAACGAGACCATGACGCGCGCCGCGGATGGACTCGAGAGCGCCGCTCGCCAGCTCGACGAGGTAGCCGACCGCTTCGCCGGGCAGGGTGCCAGCGGTGTCCGCGCCAGCGCGGGGAACATGGCCCACCAGGTGGCGGACGCAATCGAGTCCACCGCGGGCTACCTTCGCGACAACGACGTGCGCAAACTGCAGCAGGATCTCGAGCGCCAGGTACGCCAGAATCCTTTGCAGACCCTCCTGATCGGCGTCGCAGCCGGTTGGGTCATCGGCAAGGTCCTGCGCTAAGGAGGCTGTATGGCGAACGAGAGAGTTCGGGAGGTGGACGCGAGGGTTGCTCCTCCGCCGCCTCCCACCGGAGCCGAGCCTTCGCTCGGCGAGCTGTTCCGGCAGCTGACGCAGGATAGTACCACGCTGATCCGGCAGGAGATCGCCCTCGCCAAGGCGGAGCTTCGTGAGAACATGGGAGGTGTGGCCCGCAGCGCCGCGATGATCGCCGTTGGTGGCGCCGTCGCGCTGGTTGGCGTGCTGGTTCTCACGGCCTTTCTGGTGATTCTGCTCGGCGATTTGATGGGGAACTACTGGCTGGCGGCGCTGATCGTCGGCCTGCTCTTCGCGGTGATCGGCGGCGTGCTGGTATCGACGCATCTCAAGCGGCTGCGGGAGACGAATCTCCGGCCGGACCAGACGATTCAAACCATTCAGGAGGATAAACGGTGGATACAGAGCGAGATCCAGGACGTCAAGAGGGAGCTGACGTGATCGGCGGCGGGACACGCGATCCCCTGAGCCCCGGAACGACCGGCAGCCCGGGAAGCGACCTCCCGGCCGGCAGCGCCGAGGTTCACAGCCGTGTCACTCATGGTGGTGCGGCGGGAATCGGCGGTGGTGCTGCTTCTGACCGCCCTCTCGGGGGCGGCGGCGAGCAGAACCTTGCGGAGCGCGGCATGGAGCGCGCGCGTGAGATGGCCGATCAGGCAGGCGATCGGGTGCGCGAGGCGGCGGATGAGGTCGGCGACCGCGCACGTGAGCTTGGCGACCGGGCCAGCGAGACCGCGTCCCGCGCGCGGCACCGTGCCGCGGAGGCGCTCGACCAGGCGGAGGATGTGATCGAGGAGCGCACGGGCCTCATCAGCACCATCCGCCAGAATCCTCTGCCGGCGCTCGGCATCGCCTTCGGGCTCGGCTTCATGCTCGCGGGCAGCGACAGCGGCAGCCGCGGACGTAAGGGAAGTGGAAGTGGTGGCGGGATGCACAGGGCTGTCGACCAGGCGAAGGGCGCGCTCATGGGCGCGATCAGCGCCGCGGCGGCGCAGCAGGTCCGCTCGCTGCTCGCCGGTCTCACGGGCGAGCAGGGCGGCAGCACTCACACCGGCGGAGCCCGCGGCACTTCGGCGGGGAGCGGTCCGGCGCGCCACTGATCCGATCCTCCGGACGCAACCGGATGCAGGGATCGACCGAGGGTGGTGCCCGGATGGTCGAACGCGGGTACCGCATTCGCGGAAGCGTGCAGGGAGTCGGGTTCCGCTGGTGGACCCGCTCCCAGGCTCTCCGCCTGGGGGTGAGCGGCAGCGTCCGCAACTGCCCGGATGGAACGGTCGAGGTGCACGCCCGCGGATCGCAGGAGGCGGTGGAGGCACTCCGCCGTCGATTGGACGAGGGGCCGCCGGGAGCACGGGTGGAGGAGGTGGAGGAGATCGCCGCTGAAACCACATCCGCGTCCGCTGGTGGCTTCCGCATCGAGCGCTGAGCACCCGCCCCGAAGATCTCCCGAAAACACCGGCCTTCACAATTCACCTCTGCCGCGCGATCCCGCAGTGGCGAGGATTCCGAGCTTGATCGGCAGCTATCGTCGTTTATAGAGCTGTTCTGGCGGTTTTCCCTGCGAGTGCCTCCACCGGATCACTTCCCCACACAGAACTGGCCGAACACCTCTCCCAGCAGGTCATCGGGGGTGATCACCCCGAGCAGATCCTCGAGAGTACCCGCAGCCGCGCGCAGATGGGTGGCGGCGAGCTCCATCGGGATTCCCTCCTCCTCAGAGGCGAGGAAGAGAGCGACCTCCTCCCGCGCCGCCCGCAGCGCCCGCGCATGCCGCTCGCGCGTCACCAGCGGCGCCTCCCCCGGCTCCCCGAGAATCCCGCCGAAGGCCATGCGCAGCAGCTGATCGCGCAGCTCCGGCAGCCCCTGGCCCGTGCGGGCGGAGAGGAGCAGGTCCTCTCCGGCGCCCTCACCCCCTAGCCCCCTCTCCCAACTCTGGGGGAGGGGGGACTGTATCCTGCCGTACCTCGATGCTTGCGCTAAAGCAGGATGTGCAGTGCTCCCCTCCCCCCCTGCGGGGGAGGGGTCGGGGGAGGGGGGTACGGCATCCGCCTTGGTCCGCACCAGCACCGTGCGCGCAGAGTCGAGGCGCGCGAGGAACTGCAGCTCATCCGCGTCGAGCGGCGCACCGGCCTCGGCGCAGAAGAGCACGATCTGCGCGGCCTGCAGGTAGCGCCATGCCACCTCGATGCCGATCCCCTCCACTACATCCACCGTCTCCCGCAGCCCGGCGGTATCCACCAGCCGGAAGGGATAGCCGTCGAGGGTGAGGGAGGCCTCGAGCGCGTCGCGGGTGGTGCCTGGGATCTCGGTGACGATGGCGCGCTCGATACCCAGCAGCGCATTGAAGAGGGAAGACTTGCCGGAGTTGGGGCGGCCGGCGAGCACCACCAGCGCCCCCTCGCGCAGCATCTCCCCCTCCGGCGCGGTGGCGAGCAGCGCATCGATGCGGCGGACCACCTCCTCGGCGGCCTCCTGGATGCGTTCGGGTGGAACCGGCGGCTCGTCCTCCTCGGGGAAGTCGATGCTGTACACCAGCAGCGCCTCCGTCTGGATGATCGCCGTGCGCAGCTCCTCGATGCGACGCGAGAGGCCACGCTCGATCTGGTGGACCGCCGCCCGGTGCAGCGCGTGCGAGCGGCCGTCGATCAGGTCGAGCACCGCCTCCGCCTGCAGCAGGTCCAGCTTGCCGTTCAGGTAGGCGCGGCGGGTGAACTCCCCCGGCTCGGCGGGGCGCGCGCCGGCAGCGAGCAGCGCATCCAGCACCAGCTGCGGGGTGAGCACTCCGCCGTGGGTGGAGATCTCCACCATGTCCTCCCCGGTGTAGCTGCCCGGGGCAGGGAAGAGGGAGACCAGCCCGCGGTCCAGCAGCTCACCCGTCTCCGGGTGGCGCACCGCGAGCAGCCGCTGCAGGCGCGGGGGAGGCGGCACTCCCTCCAGCGTCGGGCAGATGCGTAGAAGAATGGGAAGCGCGTCGGGGCCGGAGACCCGCAGCAGCGCGGTGGCGCCGCGGCCGGCGGGAGTGGCGATCGCGGCGATGGTGTCGCGGAAAGGCTGCGTCGTCATGCGAGGAGAATGGCGGTGCCGCAGGAGCCCTCACCCCCTAACCCCCTCTCCTGCATGCGGGAGAGGGGGAACAGGATCTTGCTGGTCTTACGCTCGACGCTCCGCGTGGGCCGGGAGGCGCCGGGGGTCTTCAGCTCTGCCGTTTGGCGCGGCGGGCGCCCGGCTTCCGGCCCCCACCGCCGGAGGGCACCGGGGCACCGCGCGGGGCGGGCTTCTGCTGCTCCTTCATCGCCTCCTGCGCCTTTTTGCGCTCCTTGGAGATCAGGATCTGCTGCGGCAGCGTGGCCACATTGGTGGTGGCGTAGTAGAGGTTCAGCCCCGAGGGCAGCATGAAGAAGATGAAGCCGATCGCCAGCGGCATGAAATACATCATCATCTTCATCTGCGGGTTCTGCTCCATTCCGCTCATCCGGGCGCTGATCCACTGCAGCAGAAACATCGAGATCACCAGGAAGACGGGCAGGATGTAGAGCGGATCCGCCAGCGAGAGGTCCGGCAGCCAGAAGAAGCTCTCCCCCCGGAAGGCGATCGAGTCCTGGAAGACGAAGAAGAGCGTGATCAGCACCGGAAAGGGGATCAGCAGCGGCAGACAGCCCGCCACCGGGTTGAAGCCGTGCTCCTTGTAGAGGCGGATCATCTCCTGCTGCTGCTTCTGCGGGTCGTCCTTGTACTTCTCCCGGATCTCCTGCATCATCGGCTGCACGGCCATGTTCTTCATCTGGGCGCGCATCGCCTTGGCGTTGAGCGGCCAGAGCACCACACGCATCATCACCCCGAAGAGGACGAGCACCCAGCCGTAGCCGATCCCCAGCGAGTTGTGCAGCACGTTGAGCACCCAGAGGATCGCCCCCGCGATGGGGCGGATCACCGGGCGCAGCCAGCGGTAGCCGTAGGGGTTGACCTCCTGCAGGCCGTGACCGACGGCGGAGAGCCGGCCGTAATCCTGGGGCCCGAGATAAGCGTTGAAGGCGAACTGCCCATCGGCCCCGACGGGGAGGGTGGCCGCCGCCCGGGCGCGTGGCACCGGCAGCGTGTCGGCGCGCTGGCCGCGCTCGATCACCACCCGATCCTCCGGCAGCGGCTGGACGATCACCCCGCCGAAGCGGGTGGTGTCCGCCGCTACCAGCGAGGCGAGGAAGTACTTGTCCTTGACCCCCACCCAGACGAGCGGGCCATCGACGACCTGCGGCGCGCGCTGCTTCTCGAGCACCAGGTTCTCGATGCCCTGCGGTCCGCGGGCCACCACCGCCTGCTGGCGCTCGGAGCGGTGCGCAGGGTCCTCGTGCGCCGCCAACCCCGGGCCGATCTCGGTGAGCAGCAGCGCACCGCTGCCCAGCCCCAGCAGCCGGCCGCGCACCCCCACGAGATAGCTGTCGGGCTGGAAGGTATAGGTGATCTCCGCGCCGAATCCGCCGTTGCCGCCGTAGGTGAAGCGCAGCTCGCGCGGGCCCTCTCCCTCCTGCAGGGTGAAGGAGGAGACGTCCGCCTGGAACGCGGCGTTACGCAGATCCAGCGTATCGCGCCCCACGATAACGCGGTGCGCCAGGAAGTCGAGAGTGCCCTCGGGGACGAGCTGCACCGGCTGCCCGGGGCGCGTATATGAGGGATAGTTCAACAGCTCCGCCTCCAGCAGCGCCGCGCCACGCGTCGCGAAGGCATAGCGGTAGAGCGGCGAGCGGACCTCGACGACCCGGGCCTCCACGGCTTGCGTGGCCGGAGCCATCGGCAGAGGGGCGCGCTCGACGACCGCGGCAGGAGCGGTCGCCACGGCAGTGTCCGCGCCGGCGGCGCCCTCCTGCGGCCCGGGCTCGGGCGGCGGGAAGAGCAGGTTGGTCAACAGGATCACGGCGCTCATCAGGAACACCGCGAGCAGAACTCGTTTCTCCATAAACCTTCGGCTTCAGCTAAATGCTAAGGTACCGGATCGTACCCCCCACGGCAGAAGGGGTGGCATCGCAGCAGCCGCTTCAACCCCAGCCAGCATCCTCGCGCGGCGCCGTAGCGCTGGATCGCTTCCAGCGTGTACGCTGAGCAGGTCGGCCGGAAGCGACAGGAGGGCGGCAGCACCGGCGAGATCCACTTCTGGTAGAAGCGGATCATCAGGATCATCACGCGCGCGAGCATATCTCCTCGGTCATTCTCGCCAGGCCGTCGCGCAGCTCCTCGAAGGAGGCGGAATACGCCTCCGGACGCGCGCGGATCAGCACGTCGAGCGGCGCCGCCGCCTCGCGCAGCGCCGGGAGCACCAGCGTGCGCCCGATCTCGCGCAGCCGGCGCTTGAGCAGGTTGCGCCGCACGATCTTCTGCCGGTGCTTCGGCACCACCACTCCCAGCCGCGGAAACGCGGCGGGGGAAGGGGAGACAAACACGTCGAGGTGACGCGTTTTCCTCCTCTTCCCCCGTCTGAAGAGTGTGCGAATCTCGTCGGATCCGGTGATTCGCGCCGCCCGGGGAAGGCGGTAACCCTCCCCTCCCGTCCCGGACCCTTCCGCGGTCAAGGCAGGGGATGCGCCCGCGCTACTTCTTGGGAACCGAGACGGCCAGGCGGTGGCGCCCCTTGCGGCGCCGGGCGTTCAGAACCTTGCGGCCCCCCTTGGTCGCCATGCGGGCGCGGAACCCGTGCTTGTTGATGCGCTTGCGGTTGCGCGGACGATACGTTGGCTTCATCGGAACCCCTTCGGGATCGACACAAAGGTCGTAGATTGAATCGGAGTAAAGCGTATAAGTATAGAGGAAGCCCGCAGGAGCGTCAACCCGCGCCCCCTGTTCAGCTTGCTTGACTTTTCCACACCCCGCTCCTAGCTTGCCCGACGCTTCCCTCGCGAGCTTCCGCTATCGCCCCCCGGTGCGGGGCCGTGGATTGAAACAACCATGGAATTGACCGCCGCCGACGTCTGGTCGCGCATCCTGGAGGACGCCCGGACAGCGCTCCCCGAGCAGGCGTTCCGCACCTGGCTGGCGCCCACGGAAGCGGTCGCCATCTCGAAGGACCAGCTCATCATCTCGACTCCCAACCCCTTCGCCGTGGGCTGGGTCGAGGACAAGTACGCCGAGCTGCTGACCGCCATCGGGGAGCGCGCCTTCGGCCGCCGCTTCTCCCTCTCCGTCCGCTTCAACGGCACCGGGGTGGCATCTGGCGCGGCGCCGCCGCGCAGCCCGGTACAGGAAGAGAGCGGCTACCTCGGTCCTCCGGTGCAGGAGGTACAGCGGAACGGGCCAGCGCCCGAGCCCGCGATACCCCTGAGCACGGGCTCCCTCTCCACGGCACCACCGCCGACGGCTGCTATGCCCGCAGCTCGGTCGGCTCCCGTTGCGGGCGCCGGCATGCGCCCCCTGGGACAGCTCAACGACCGCTACACCTTCGACCGCTTCGTGGTGGGCAACAACAACCAGCTCGCCGCGGCGGCCGCCCATGCGGTAGCGGAGGCGCCCGCGCGGATGTACAACCCGCTCTTCATCTACGGCGGGGTCGGGCTGGGGAAGACGCACCTGATGCACGCCATCGGCCACGCGGTGCTCGAGCGCGAGCCCCACAAGCAGGTCCTCTACCTCTCCTCCGAGCGCTTCACCAACGAGCTGGTAAGCGCCATCCAGGAGGGGAAGATGGCCGAGTTCCGGCGCCAGTACCGTCAGATCGATCTGCTGCTGGTGGACGACATCCAGTTCCTGGAGGGGAAGGAGCGCACGCAGGAGGAGTTCTTCCACACCTTCAACGCGCTGCACGACGCGCAGCGACAGATCGTCCTCACCTCGGATCGGCCGCCGAAGGAGATCGGCCTCGAGGACCGTCTGATCTCGCGCTTCGAGTGGGGGCTGGTCACCGACATCCGCGCGCCGGACTTCGAGACCCGCATGGCGATCCTGCGCAAGAAGATCCAGCACGACCGGCTCGAGATCTCCGACGCGGAGGGGGTGCTCACCTTTCTCGCCCGCAACTGCACCTCCTCCGTACGCGAGCTCGAGGGTGCCGTCATCAAGCTGCTCGCCTACTCCTCGCTGACGCGCCGCGAGATCAACCTCCCGCTGGCGCAGGAGGCGCTCGGCGGCGTGCTGCGCGGCGGGGGCGAGACGGAGGCATCCGGCGCCACGCCCGACCTGGTGCGGCGCCGGGTGGCGGAGGCCTGGGGCGTCACCTCGGATGCGCTGCAGTCGAAGAAGCGCACCAAGGACCTCACCGTTCCGCGGCAGGTGGCGATGTACCTGATCAAGGAGTTCTTCGATCTGCCGCTGGTCGAGATCGG
>JBPCIT010000294.1:0-11245 GCA_051006015.1 Longimicrobiaceae bacterium | reverse complement strand
AGCGGATCGCAGAACTCGCGGAGAACGGTGGGGGCACCCCCCCCCCCGTCCCCTCCCCCGAACTCGGGGGAGGGGAGCACTGCAGATCCTGCCGTGGGACAAGAGCCGAGGCTTGGCAGGATCGTATTCCCCCTCTCCCCGAATTGGGGGAGGGGGTTAGGGGGAGGGGGCGCCGTGGGTCCCACCGGATACTCCCGCACCTCCCCCTGATCATCCTCCAGGAGCAGAGAGCCGTGCTGCAGCATCACGCCGCCCTCGCGGTACTGCGCGCTACCGATCAGCTTGCGCCCTCCCGCCACCACCTCCCCCTCCGCCGGCTCGCGAAAGCAGGGGGCCAGGGAAGGGATAGGCGCCCGGCTGCCGCGCGGCTGCAGCGCGGCGGGCACCCCCAGCCGCCGCAGACCCGCTGCGAGCGCACGGTTGATGGCGGCGTAGCTCTCGCGCGGCGAGCCGAGGACGCCTTCCATGGCTATGACGGAGTAGGTCAGCTCGCGGTCGTGCAGCACCGCGCGTCCGCCGGTCGGGCGGCGGACCACTTCGGTCCCGCGCGCTGCCAGCCGCTCCAGGTCGTAGCGGTCGCGGCCCGGCTGGTTGCGGCCGAGCGAGAGGCAGCGGGGAGTCCAGCGGTAGAAGCGCAGCACGGGGGGGGCGCCCGCGCGCACCGAGTGCATCAGCGCCTCGTCGAGCGCCATGTTCCAGGCGCCGGGGGCGGGCGGGGTGTCGAGGAGGCGCCAGTCCGAATCAGCAGAAAGAGCAGAGGACATACGACCAACCGCCATCTGTCGGGCTCGTGCCACTCAGAACTCGTAGCTCTCCCCCGGCTGGAGCACCTCGAGCTGCGCCCGATCCCCGAGCAGGGCGCGGAACTCCTCCGGGTCCTGCTCGATCACCTCGAAGGTGTTGTAGTGCATGGGAATCACCGTGCGCGGCTCGATGAAATCCACCGCGCGAGCGGCATCCTCCGGTCCCATCGTGAAGTTGTCACCGATGGGGAGGATCGCGATGTCCACCTGCCCCTTCAGGAGCTGCATGTCGGCGATCAGCGCGGTGTCGCCGGCGTGATAGAGCCGCGTACCATTGTTGAGGGTCAGCAGGAAGCCCGCGCAGCCGGCGGCGAGGATGCCGATCTCGTCGTCCTTGAGGGTGCCCGTGTGCAGCGCAGGCGTGAGCTTGACCCGTCCAAAGGGAAACTGGTAGCCCCCGCCGATGTTCATGCCGTGGCCGTTCTCCGCCCCTTTGGCCTGCGCGAAGGTGACCAGCTCGAAGGTCGCGACGATGGTGGCGCCCGTCCTCTTCGCCAGCTTGACGCAGTCCTCGAAGTGGTCGAAGTGCCCGTGCGAGGCCAGGATGTAGTCCAGGCGCTCGACGTCGTCCGACTTGATGTCCGCCGCCGGGTTGTTGTCCAGCCAGGGATCGAACATGATCCGCGTGCCGTCCTCCGTCTCCAGCATGAAGCAGGAGTGTCCGTGCCAGGTCAGCTTCGCCATGCCAGCCTCCTTGTCATTGTCCGATGTGTCGCTCGTAGGCGGCGGCATCCATCAGATTCTCGAGCTCCGAGGGATCGGAGACGCGCAGCCGGATCATCCATCCCTCGCCGTAGGGATCGGAGTTGACGAGAGCGGGATTCGCATCGAGCGCGCCGTTGACCTCGACCACCTCGCCAGCCACGGGAGCGAAGAGCTCGGAGACCGCCTTGACCGCCTCGATGGTGCCGAAGGATTCCATGCGGCCGAAGGACGCGCCGGCCTGCGGAAGCTCGACGAAGACGACATCCCCCAGCTCGCCCTGGGCATAGTCGGTGATGCCGACGAGGAAAACGCCATCCTCGTCGGTGCGCTTGAGGTACTCGTGCTCCTCGTTGTATAGCAGGTCCTGCGGGACGTTGGCCATGGATCCTCCGCGAGGGGTTCGGCGAAGCGCGGCTTCGCGCCAGTGACAGCATGCTCCGGGGCCGGGGTGGACGGCCGCCGGAGATATAGCGCGCGGCAGCGTGGGGCGTCAAGCGAGCGCGCTCGCGCCGAAAGCCGCTCCCGTGTAGGTTGATCGCCCATGCCCCCCCTCCCGCGACTGCTCCTGGTCGGCTGCGGCCACGCGCACCTCTTCGTCCTCGAGGCGCTCGCGCGCGGAAAGCTCGCCGGCGTCCGGCCGACGCTGGTCTCGCCCGCGGACGAGTATTTCTACTCGGGGATGATTCCCGGGGTGCTCGCCGGCTGCTACCGGCCGGAGCAGGCGAGGCTCCGCCCTCCACCTCTCGCCCGCGCCGCGGGCGCGGAGTGGGTGCAGGGGCGGGTGACGCGGGTGGACGCTGCCACCCGCCGCGTCCACCTGCAGGAGGGCGGCACCCTCCCCTATGACCTCCTCTCCCTCGACATCGGCTCCCGCCCCGCCGCTGACGACCTGCCGGGGGTGCGGCAGAACGCCGTACCGGTCAAGCCCATGCGGCGCGCGCTCCACATCCGGGTGGCGGTGGAGGAAGCCGTCCGGCGCGCGACTCCTGGCGATCCGGCCCGCATCGTTGTGGTCGGGGGTGGAGCGGCGGGCGTCGAGATCGCTCTCTGCCTGGACAGTGCGCTCGCCGGACGCTTCGGGCGCGAGCGCTATGCGCTCACCCTGCTGGAGGCTGGCGACCGGATCCTCACCGAGTACCCGCAGCGGTTCCGCCAGCGGGCCGCCCGGCTGCTCGGCGAACGGGAAATCGAGGTGCGCACGGCGTGCGAGGTGGCGGAGGTCGCGGAGGGGGAGATCACCACCGCGGGCGGGGACTCCCTCCCCTTCGAGGCGCTGCTCTGGGCGACGGGGCCGCGGGCTCCCTGCCTCCCGCGCCGTTCCGGCCTGCCGGTCGACGAGCAGGGATATCTGCGTGTGGAGCCGACGCTGCAGGTGGTGGATCAGCCGGAGATCTTCGGCGCCGGCGACTGCGTGGCGCTGCAGGGCTACCCGTGGGTGCCGAAGGCGGGGGTGTACGCGGTGCGCGCGGGGCCGGTGCTGGCGCGCAATCTCGCGCGGCGGCTGCGCGGTGAGGAGCTCGAAGGCTACGATCCTCAGCGGCACTGGCTCTCCCTGATGAACAGCGGCGACGGCCGCGCGCTCCTCGCGTACCGCGGCGTTGCGCTGCACGGCCGTCCGGCCTGGTGGCTCAAGGACTGGATCGACCGCCGCTTCATGCGGCGCTTCCAGCGGCTGGAGGCGTAACCGGAACCCACGTTGCTGCCAATGGTTACAAAACCTTACGGTGCAACCGCTTCGCCGTTATCTTTGGTAGCTTCGGACAGCACCCGGAGGAGTGAAACGGCGCCCGCCCGCAGGGTTCGCGGCGCCGATTCCTTTGCTGCTTCGCGCGGCACTCGACGTGCAGAATGCTCGAGGTGCGGGTGCGTCAGGCTTTCGCACTGTAGCAGAGTTGTGTGGTAGATATGCCAGAATACATTCCGTTGCGCCGGCGGGACCCCAAGTCGCGAGATGAGCGGCTGAAGCGGACCCGCAAGTGGCTCCGGGCGACCCTCTCGACGCGGCAGGGGCGGCTCGCCCTGGCGGGGCTGCTGGTCCTTGCCTTCGCCGCCGCCAGCGCCGGTGTGGCGATGGCCGCCTGGACGCGCGCCTGCGCCGGAGGTTGCCCTACGGTCGAGCAGATCGAGGCCTTCGCCGCGCAGCAGGCGAGCGAGGTGTACGACGCCGAGGGAGGACTGCTCGGTCTCTTCTTCTTCGAGCGGCGCCAGCTCGTCTCCCTAGAGGATCTCCCGGCGCACGTGCCGCGGGCGTTCATCGCCATCGAGGACCGACGCTTCTTCGAGCACGAGGGGGTGGACATCCGCCGCGTCGTGGGCTCGATCCGCGACAACATACTCGAGGGATTCGGGGCCTCGGGCGCGAGCACCATCACCATGCAGCTCGCGCGCAACCTCTTCCCCGAGCAGCTGCCGATGGGGGAGAAGTCGATGCGCCGCAAGGTGGCGGAGGCGAAGCTCGCCATCGAGATGGAGCGGCGCTTCTCGAAGGAGCGCATCCTCGAGCTGTATCTGAACCACATCTACCTGGGCGCGGGGGCCTACGGGGTGGAGGCGGCGGCGCGCACCTACTTCGGCAAGCCGGCCTCCGAGCTCACCCCCATCGAGGCCGCGACGCTCGCGGCGCTCCCCAAGGCGCCCAGCTACTACAATCCGCGCCGCAACCCCGAGGCCGCCGAGCAGCGCCGCAACCATGTGCTGGTCGCGATGGCGGAGACCGGCGTACTCTCGCAAACCGAAGCTGACGAGCTGCGCCGCCAGCCGCTGACGCTTGCCCCGCCGAGCGGCGTGCTGCGCGCCCCCTATTTCGTCGAGCAGATCCGGCGCGACCTCGAGGTGCAGTTTGGCGAGCTGCTCTACACCGGCGGCCTGAAGATCTACACGACGCTCGACCCGGTGCTGCAGACGGAGGCCGAGCAGGCACTCGAAGAGTATCTGCGGGAGATCGAGGGCGGCAGGTACGGCCGCTTCCCGCACCTCAGCTACGAACGCTTCGTGCAGCAGCAGGCGGAGGATAGCGCCGTCATCACCCGTACGCCCTACCTGCAGGGGGTGGTGACGGTGATGGACCCCATGACGGGCGGCGTGCTGGCGATGGTGGGCGGGCGCGACTTCCAGCACTCGCAGTTCAACCGCGCCACCCAGGCGATGCGGCAGCCAGGCTCGGCCTTCAAGCCCTTCGTCTACGCGGCGGCGCTCGAAAAGGGGCGCTCTCCGCTCTACCGCGTCTCCGACAGCCCGCTCTTCATCACGCAGTCGGATGGCAGCACCTGGTCGCCACGCAACTACTCGGGCGACTTCGGCGGCTCGATGTCGCTGCGCGAGGCGCTGCGGCAGTCGCGTAACCTGGCCACCATCCGTCTGGGGCAGGAGACGGGGATCAACGCGGTGCGCGACCTGGCGAAGCGCGCCGGCATCGACAGCCGGATCCCGGGCTACCCCTCGGTCTACATCGGGGCGGCGGACGTGCAGCCGCTCGATCTGATCTCCGCCTACGCGACCTTTGGCAATGGCGGGATGCGGGTCGAGCCACACTTCGTCCGGCGCATCGAGGACAACCGCGGTGAGCTGCTCTGGGAGCCGCCCACCTACCCGGAGCCGGCGCTGGACCCGGCCGTCGCCTGGATCCTCACCGATATGCTCCGCGAGGTGGTGGATCGCGGCACGGGCTACGCCGCGCGCAACCCGCAGGTCGGCAACCTTCCCTACAGCATTCCCGCGGCGGGGAAGACGGGGACCACCAACGACGCCACCGACGTCTGGTTCGTCGGCTACACGCCCGACCTGGTCGCCGGCGTCTGGCTGGGGATGGACCGGCCGCAGACGATCATGCGCGGCGCGACGGGCGGCGGGCTCGCCGTTCCGGTGTGGGCGCGAGTCGTGCGGAAATACTACGAGGGCCGTGAGCCTCCGCCGGCGTGGGAGCGTCCTCCCAGCGTCGCGGTACGGCAGATCAGCAGCTGGACGGGCAGAGCGGTCACGGCAGACTGTCCGTACGCGGCGAGCTCGTACACCGACTACTTCCTTGCTTCGGCGGCGCCAGCGCCCGCGTGCCACGATCCCGAGCCGCGGGAGTGGGTGGATCCCACGCCGCATCTGCCCGGGCGGCCCGTCTTCCCCGACCAGCCGCGCCTGCCGGCGCCAGAGGATTACATCGATCCGCCCTCGCGGCGGCGACCCGGAGATGCGCAATGAGAAGCAACACATCCGGACGGTCCGGTAGCGTCCGGCGCAGGATTACCGTCGCGCTGGCGGTGCTGGGAATTCTGCTGGCGGCAGGCTTCGCCTGGGTCTGGTTCGCGCCCTGCGGGCTGGGCGGGTGCGCGCCGGTCTCCGATCTGGCGCGCTTCCAGGCCGAGGGGTCCGAGCTGCTGGACATCAACGGCGAGCCCATCGGCACGCTCGCCACCGTCAACCGGCGCGTGGTCTCCCTCGATTCCCTGCCTCCGCATCTCCTCCAGGCGTTCCTGGCCGTGGAGGACCGCCGCTTCTATCAGCATGGCGGCGTGGACTGGCGGCGCATGTTCGGTGCGATGCGCTCCACCGCCGGCGCGGTCAGCGGCAGCGGGGGTAGGCTGGAGGGAGGCAGCACGATCACCATGCAGCTCGCGCGCAACCTCTTCCCCGAGCGGCTGCGCTACACCGATCGCACGCCGCGGCGCAAGCTGATGGAGGTGCGCATCGCGCGGCAGATCGAGCGCGCCTTCCCCAAAGAGAAGATCCTCGAGCTGTACCTGAACCACATCTATCTCGGCTCTGGCGCCTACGGCGTCGAGGCCGCCGCGCAGAGCTACTTCGGCAAGTCGGCCTCCGAGCTGGACCTCGCCGAGGCGGCCCTGCTGGGCGGCCTGCCCAAGGCGCCCTCCGTGCTGGACCCCACCCGCAACCGTGAGGGTGCGCTCGAGCGCCGCAACCTCGTCCTGCGCGAGATGGCCGAGGCCGGCTTCATCTCCGCGCAGGAGGCCCAGGCCGCGCGGGAGGAGCCGGTGCGCCTGGCGAGGGCGCAGCGGAACAACGACGGCCCGGAGAGCTCCTACTTCATCGAGCGGGTGCGGCGCGAGCTGGAGAACATCATCGGCGACCGCTTCTACACCGCCGGGATGAAGATCTACACCACGCTGGACCGCAGCGCGCAGACCGCCGCGGAGCAGGAGCTGGCCAGGCAGCTCGACGCCATCGAGAGCGGCCGCTACGGCAGCTACCGCCATCCCACCTACGCCGAGGCACGTGGGGTGGCGGAGGAGACCGGCACGACCCCGTATCTGCAGGGGATGGTGGTGGTGATGGATGCGCAGACGGGCGCGGTGCGGGCGCTGGTGGGCGGGCGCGACTTCCAGGACTCGAAGTTCGACCGTGCGGTGCAGGCGCTGCGGCAGCCGGGCTCGGCCTTCAAGCCCTTCGTCTACCTCGCCGGCCTGGAGCGCTACCGCTCCCCCGTACACACGATTGAGGACTCGCCGGTGCGGCTCACCCTCTCGGGCGGCCGGGTGTGGGAGCCGCAGAACTACACCGGCCAGTATGACGGGGAGATCACGCTGCGGGAGGCGCTGACTCGCTCGAAGAATGCGGCCACCGTGCGGCTGGCGCAGGACGTCGGCATGAGCTCGGTGATCCGTACCGCCCGGCAGCTCGGCATCACCAACGACATCCCCGACCTGCCCTCCACCTCGCTGGGCGCGGCCGAGGTACGCCCGCTCGAGCTCGTCCAGGCGTACGCCGCCTTCGCCAACGGCGGCAACCGCGTCGAGCCCCACTTCCTGCAGCGCATCGAGGACCGCGATGGCATCGTGGTCTGGGAGGCCAGTCCCGAGCGGCAGCGGGTGCTCGATCCGGCCGTGGCCTTCGTGCTCACCAGCATCATGCGCGACGTGGTGGATCGCGGCACGGGAACCGCCGTGCGCGCCGCCGGCTTCAGCGCTCCCGCGGCGGGGAAGACCGGCACCACCAATGCCGCCACCGACGTCTGGTTCGTCGGCTACACCCCGGAGCTGGTGGCCGGGGTGTGGATCGGATTGGACAACCCGCAGACGATCGTGCGCGGGGCCTCAGGAGGCACGCTCGCCGCTCCGGTCTGGGGGAATCTGATGCGCCGCATCTACACCGGGCGAAGCGCGCCTTCCGAGTGGAGCCCTCCGCCCGGAGTGGTGACGGAGCAGGTCGACCGCAGCACCGGGGCGGTGGTGAGCGAGTGGTGCCCCGCGCAGGGACCCACCTACACCGAGTACTTCATCGGCGCCGCCCCGCTCGGCAGCTGCCCCCGTGACCGCTCGTACTATCTGGCGGAGTCCGGACGGCCCTGGGCGGACGAGGAGTGGGGCTCGGAGAGCGACTGGGAGAACCCTTCCCCCACCGCGGAGCAGGGCATCGACTGGCCGGAGCTCGAGGAGATCCGCCGGGAGCGCGAGGCGCGCACCGACGCGCTGCTCCGCCGCGGGGAGCGGCGCGGTGCTCCTCCGGGGCGCGAGATCCCGATCACCCCACGCGATACGCAACCCCTGTCCGCCGAGCCCCGGGACAGGCGCGAAGAGCGTGGCCGCCCCGCCACGCGTGACACCATCCAGTACGATACGATCATTCCCGCGGAGGTGCTCGGACAGCCGGCTCGCCGCGACACCACGCGCTCCGAGCCCCCTGGGCAGGAGTAGCGAGACGCGCACGCGCTCCATCTGGCGCGGCTGGAAACATTGAAATCGCATGGGTGTACGCTTAGCCGCCCGATCTTTGCCGCTGCTGCTGAGAGGATGCAGCGTGGTAGGGCCCAAACCTTTTCTCGCGCGTGAGAGATTACTGATGACCAGATCGATGCAACTGTTCGTCGTCGCCCTCGTGGCCCTGCTCCTTCCCACCTCGCTGCTCGCGCAGCAGGGGTCGGCCCCGGCTGCGCAGGCGCAGCAGCCCACGCAGGAAGTGCAGGCCTGGTTCATGGAGCTGCAGCAGATCAGTGGCAAGCTCGGCGAGATCCAGGTGCGGGCGCTGCAGGATCCGGAGCTGCAGGCCGCGCAGAACATGCTGGGCACCGAGGTGAAGGCCGCGATGGACAAGGTCGATCCCGGCCTGGCGGCGAGCGTCGAGCGGGTCGGTGCCCTCGAGCAGGAGGCGATGAAGGCGCAGCAGGAGGGGGATCAGGCGAAGCTCGCGCAGCTCGCGCAGGAGGCGCAGCAGATCCAGACGCGCTTCGTCACCGCGCAGTCCACCGTACTGGAGCAGCCCGAGCTGGCCGCCAAGGTGGAAGCCTTCCAGACGCGTCTCGAGCGGCGGATGATCGAGGTCGATCCGGAGGCCCGCACCCTCATCCAGCGGCTGCGCGAGCTGGAGACGAAGCTGCAGACTGCCATGCAGCAGCCCGCGTCGCGCTGAGCCTTCGTTCCGATACTGTCAGAGGGGCCGTCCACTCCGGGTGGGCGGCCCCTTTCTTCATTCCGGCAGCCCGGCGAAGACCTCCCGCAGCGCCTGCAGCGATGCCTCGATCTGCTCCTCGGTGATGACGAAGGGCGGCGAGAAGGAGAGCACGTTGCCGTGGATCCCCCCGCCCAGCAGGAGCACCCCACGCCGCAGCAGCTCGACCACCACGCGCCCCGCCAGCTCCGGAGCGGGCTCCCGCGTCCCGCGGTCGCGCACCAGCTCCACGCCGATCATCATCCCCAGCCCGCGGATCTCACCCACCCGGGGATGGCCGCCCAGCAGCTCCTCGAGTTCGGCTTTGAGCTCTTGGCCGAGCGTGGCAGAGCGCTCGACCAGCCGCTCCTCCCGCAGCGCCGCGATAGAGGCCAGCGCCGCCGCGCAGCCAAGCGGGTTGCCCAGGAAGGTCGAGGTGTGGATCGCCTCGCCGGTCGAACGTGGCCACGCCCCCATCACCGCATCGGTGCCGATGCAGGCCGCGAAGGGCAGCCCGCCGGTGAGCGCCTTCCCCACCGCCAGCAGATCCGGCACGACCCCGGTGTGCTGGCAGGCGAACCAGCGCCCGGTGCGCCCGAAGCCGGTGTAGATCTCGTCGAGGATCAGCAGCAGCCCCCGCTCGTCGCAGATGCGCCGCAGTCCAGGCAGAAAGCTCTCGTGCGGCACTACGTCGCCCCCGCGTCCCTGTACCGGCTCGACCAGCACCGCGCCGATCCCCTCGGAGGCGGTGCCCGGCGTGTCAAGCAGGTGCTCGACGTAGCGCAGCGTAGCGGCGGCCACCGCCTCCGGCTCGTCGCCGAAGGGAGAACGGTAGGCATACGGGTAGGGCGCGAATACGGCGGTGCCGGGGAGCTGGGCGGCGAAAGGAGCGCGGAAGTCCTCGCGGCTGGAGACGGAGAGCGCCCCGTAGGTGAGCCCGTGGTAGCCGCCGTGAAAGGCGAGCACCCGCGGCTTCCCCGTGGCGATGGCGGCAGTCTTGAGCGCCGCCTCCACCGCCTCCCCTCCAGAGTTGGCGAGGACGGCGCGTGTCAGCCCACCGGGGGCGACCTGCGCCAGCTCGCGCAGCAGCGCGACCTTGATCTCGGGCGGATGCACGTCGCCCATCCCATGCAGCAGCTTGCCCGCCTGCGCGCGGATCGCCTCCACCACCCGCGGTTGCGCGTGTCCCGCCCCCGCCACCGCGAACGCCGCCGTCAGGTCCACGTAGACGTTACCGTCCACGTCCCGCACGTTCGCCCCCGCCGCCTCGCTCCAGAAGACGGGGAAGTCCTCCGCCAGGTACGTCACGTTGGGTGACTCGAAGCGCGCCAGCTCCGCCGCCAGCGCGCGGGAGGCGGGGCCGGGGGGTGGGGTGCGAACCTCGGGGAGGCGACGTCCGAAAGAAGGTTCTAGCATACAGTCAGGTTCAGCCGTAGGATCTCGGAAATGCCTGCTGGCGTATGGCGCCGCCGTCAGTGTGGCTGGCTGCCGAGAATCTCATCAAAGTTGCTCCTGCGGAGGGAAGATCTCGACCGCCTGACCGGAACGAACCGTTAGAAGGTGCCGGCGCACCTCAGGCATGAGCTCGACAAGATCCTCGATTCGTTTGGAGCGGGCGCGCAGAACGACAACGACAAGATCGAAGGCTGCCAGGTTGCGCTGGTGAGGTAGGTTCCTGTCCATCGTCACGAGGACGTCGAAATCGGCTTCGGCCGCCCGGAGGAGGTCGCCATTGTCCAGCCCCTTCCAGCCTCGATAGGTGACCGTCTCCACCGTTACGTTCTCTCCGAAATGGTGGCGGAGGCGTACATCGAGGTCTTCATCAAGCAGGACGCGCACCGCACTCTCTCAGGTGCTCGATTCCCTCGGGAGCCATATCGAGGAATGCCTCGACCTGCCACCGTTCGACGCTGGGGAAACCTTCCAGGAAGTCTTCAATGGAGTGGCCACCCTTCAAGTAGTCGGTGAAGGTGTCCACCGGAACGCGCGTGCCGGCGAAGACCAGAGCGCCGCTGTGAACGCTCGGATCACGAGAGAGCACCGCCTCCGCACGTACTCGCGCATCAGGTGAGGTCTTCATGATGTCTCCTTTGTAGAACCGACTTGCCACCGAGGAATGCTACCGCTGTCATCGTGCTGCCGCAGCAGGAGCAAGGCGTCAGGATTCGTAGTGATAGCGCGCCTGAAGGAAGGCGACGAACTCGTTGGTGACGGAGAAGGCGGAGGCGGGGCCGCAGGTGGCTTCCGCCTACCCTTCTTCAGCAACCGCACGCTCCCGGCGCAGCTCCTCCACAGTGAAGGGAGTGCCCTTCCCCTGTAGAGAGCCATGCAGCGCAGTCAGAAGGCGAATCGCATTGGCGGGCGAG
>JBPCIT010000293.1:0-4524 GCA_051006015.1 Longimicrobiaceae bacterium | reverse complement strand
CCGGGAAGCGCTCGCCCTGCGAGGCCCGGTAGCGCTCGTTCTGGCGCGGGTCGCGGTAGCGGGTCTCGGCGATCACGTCGCCACGCTTCAGGAACATGTCCGAGATGGCGATCCCCTGGTCGAGGATCCCGCCCGGGTTCTCGCGCAGGTCAAGCACCAGACGCTGCATTCCCTGGCGGCGCAGCGCCTCGATCGACTGGTTGAGCTCCTCGACCGCGTTCTCGCCGAAGGTGCGGAGCCGCACAACGCCCACCCCGCCATCGGTCAGATAGGAGTAGAGCACCGAGGTCGTGTGGATCTCCTCCCGCACGACGCGGAAGGCGATCGGCTCGTCGACGCCGATGCGCGCGACGCGGATGTTGACCGGCGTCCCACGCGGGCCGCGTAGCACCTTCACCGCATCGTCGCTCGTCCAGCCACGGGTGGACTCGCCCTCGACCTCGATGATGCGGTCACCGGGGAGAAGGCCGGCCGCCTCGCCTGGAGAGTTGGGCAGCGGAGAGATAATGGTGATCCAGCCATCGCGCACGCCGATCTCGATGCCCAGCCCGCCGTAATCGCCGCCCATCTGGATCCGCATGTTGCGGTACTGCTCGGCGGTGAGGAAGCTGGTGTGGGGATCGCCAAGCTCGCGCAGCAGACCGTCCACAGCCTTCTGGTAGAGCTCCGCGCTGGGATGCTCGTCTACGTAGCGGGTGGAGATGTACTGGACGACCTCGTCGAAGAGGCGCGAGTTCCCGACGCCCTCACCCTGCTGCACGACACCGCGCTGCAGGAGCCACCCTCCGGAGAGGACAGCCACGGCGGCGACGAGAGTGGGTCCCAAAACAGTCCGCTTGATTTTCATTCGGCCTCCGAAGCTACCTGAGAAGAAGGAGAACCCGGACCCGCGGGGGAGCCGAATTGCTCGCCTGTGATAACCCTTCCGGCGGGTAATGTTTCGGCAAAGTTACTCGCGAGCGCCATCAGAACACGCCCGTGAACTTCCGAGGCGGATCCCCGCCCGTCGATGGGGATCACCCCTGGAATCGCTACCGCCAGCGAACGATAAGCCCGGGCCACGCGACGGTGGAAATCGGCATCCTCGCTCTCGAGCCGGTCCAGTGCCTTCCCTGCCGCCCGCTGGCGGCGCGCGCCCTCGTCGGGATCCACGTCGAGGAGGAGCGTGGCGTCGGGGGCGAGTCCGCCGGTCGCGAGCGCGTTGCAGAGGCGTATATCCTCGAACGGCAGTCCCCGGCCTTCGCCCTGGTACGCGAGGGTGGAGAGCTCGAAGCGGTCGGCGATCACCACCCTCCCCCCGGCGAGCGCCGGCCGCACCACCTGCTCGACGAAGGCTGCGCGCGCGGCCAGCATCAGGAAGAGCTCGCTTCGGGCGGGGATCGCCAGCACGGCGTCGTTCAGGGTAGTCTCGCGGATGCGTTCGCCGAGCGGCGTCGAGCCTGGCTCGCGGGCGACCACGACCGGCAAGCCCTGCCCCCGCAGCTGCTCGGCGAGGAGGCGAACCTGCGTGGTCTTCCCCGCACCCTCGACCCCCTCGAACGCAAGGAAAAGGCCAGGTGCAACAGGAACGGAGCGCGCCGGCTCACCGAGCATCTCTATCTCAGGAGGAGAAGGCGAGGGAACTCTCAGGCGGCGAACGCCGGCTGGTTTTCCGCCGGCGTGAGAGGAAGCACGAAGTGGAAGGTGCTTCCCTCGCCCGGTCTGCTCTGCACCCAGATGTGACCGCCGTGCGCTTCGACGGCGAGCGTGCAGAAGGTGAGACCCAGGCCGGAGGAGCGGAAGCTGGAATCGGTGTCCGCGCGCCGCACGGAGGCGAACTTCCGGAAGATCATCTCGTGATATTCCTCTGGAATGCCGATCCCGTTGTCGGAGACGATGAAGTGGACCCCCCCCTGTCCGTCGAAGGGCGCGGCTCGCGCACCGCAGCGGATCTCAACACCCTCGCCGCCAGAGTGCTTGAGCGCGTTGCCGATGAGGTTGGAGAAGACGCGCCGCAGCAGGTGCTCGTCGCCCCTGAAGTGAAGCGGGGGTGCCTCGTCGACCACAAGGCTCGCGCCGCTCTGGGCGGTGCGTACGGACCACTCGGCGGCGATCTCGTGCAGGAGCCGCACCGCATCCAGCTCAGTCAGCTGAAGAGAGACGCGCGAGTCCTCCAGCTGCGTCAGCTCGAGCAGATCGTCCACCAGCTGCACCAGCTCGTCGCCGCGGCGGAAGGCATCGGCGAACATCCGCTCCTGCTCTGCCGAAAGCGGACCCAGGTCGCGGTCGAGCGCCAGCTCGAGCGTTCCCAGAATCGCGGAGAGCGGCGATTTGAGGTCATGGACGATCATCTTCATCAGATCGTCCTTCATCCGTTCGAGCGCCTGGAGCTTCCGGTAGGAGTTCTCCAGCTCATCGTTCGCGGCCTTGAGGCGCAGGAGCGAGCGGATACGCGCCAGGAGGAGAGGGCGATTGAACGGCTTGGTGAGGAAATCGTCGCCGCCGGCGTCGATCCCCGCCACCTTGTCCTCGGTTTCCGCCAGAGCGGTGACGAAGACGACCGGGATCTTCGCGGAGTGGGGATCACCCTTGAGGCGCCGGCAGACCTCGAAGCCGTTCATCCCCGGCATCATGATGTCCAGCAGGATGAGGTCGGGGGGATTCTCCTGCACCGCCTGCAGCGCGGCGGCGCCATTGTACGCTTCCGCCACCCTGTAGCCCATCGCCTCGAGCAGATCGCAGAGCGGCTCGACGTTCAGCGGGTTATCGTCGACCACCAGGATGAGCGGCGCCCGCCGACTGCCGGCCGCCGTGGTCACCGACCGAGCACGGTGAGGGAGACCGCCATCCGCCAGAAGGACTCGCTCAACCCGGCCCCGTCGCCGCCCCGATTGCCGCGCTCGAGCGAAAGGTCCGCCACGGCGGCGCCTCCACCCAGGCGGACTCCGGCTCCGGCGGTCAGAGCACGCTCGGCAAGCAGACCGTCACTCTCCGCGCCGGCCTGCCAGGAGAACGGAAGTGTCGCGTAGCGGGCGCCGAGGCGGAAGGGGAAGACCCGCTCGCCTGCGGTGAACGCCTCCCACTCGATGCCGCCGCCAACCGACCAGGTGTCTCGGGCGCCGCCTGCGCCGGAGAGAGCGCCATCCGCCGCGGACCACCCGGTCCAACGCCCGGAGATCGCAACCAGGGTCGTCGGCGTGACGCGGCCGCTGCCGCCGAAGCCGGCGGTGAGCGGAAGCTGGTAGCTCAGCGTCGACTGCGCCTCGTCCTCGGGGCGCGCTTCGAGCGTGCCGCCCTGCCCGAGCGACGCGCCGAGGGCGAATGCCTCGGACGGGTTCCAGCGCACACCCGCATTGTAGCTGAGCCCGCTGTAGCTGCGCAGCGAGGAATATACGGTGGGCGCGAGGGTGCCGCCCTGAAAGAAGCGTATGACGCTGTCACGCTGGGCGCCGGTGTGGATGTCCAATCCGACGCCGACGGCGAGGCGCTCGTTCAGCGCATACGCGCCGCCCAGGCGCAGACTGGCCACTCCTCCGCGAGAGGCGAAGCGGTCGAGCACCGGCACGCTCTCCCCCCCGATGATCAGCGTGGTGTCGGTCTCGACGCCCCAGCTCTGGTCGAGGAAGGAGCCGTATCCAAGAGAGAGTACCGTGCGCCCGCCCAGCGGCAGCGCTACATGGATGAGCGGGAAGCGGGCGGTGGTTCCCTCGGTCGTTCTCCCACCGAATTCCGCGGAGTAGCTGTCCGGCTGGTAGGTGACGTGCAGCGCGGGCGCCGGGATGCCAGCGACACTCGCGGGGTTCAGCAGGGAGAGGTTCGGCTCCGGCAGCCCCTGCGCCACCCCTCCAAGGCCGCGCGCCCGCGCGTCGAACGGCTCGGCGATGAGGCCGAGCCCGCGGCTGGCGAGCAGCGACTGCCCGACTGCCGATTCGACCGCTCCTAGCAGCGAAGCTCCCGCCAGCGCCAGCAGCAGCGCGGCGCCCCGTGCGAAACGAGAAACACTCATTGCGACACCCTCGTCAGCGGCAGCGTGTAAACCAGCCGTAGCCGCGGCTGCGGTGCAAAGCGGGCCACGCCGAACGCCCCGCCCTCCGGCTCGGCGAGCAGCGCCACTGACAGAGCCGTCGTGTCCGACGCCGGCAGCCGCAAGAGGTGCCCGATCAGGGGAATCGCCACGGTAGAATCGGTAGCCGCCGCGAAACGATCAGGGGGCACGGTCACCTGTGAAATCGGGTCTCCAAGCGGCGCCTGCCGCCCCAGCTCCGGCTCGCCGACGCGGCGGAGCACGAGGTCCGCCGGTCCGAGCGGGCGGAAGCCACCCGGCACCGGCAGCGGCTGGAGCAAGAGCGAGGCCTGGTTGAGCGCAACGTCGAACAGCCGGAGCGACTCCCCGGCGGTGGCGCAGGGCGCCACGCCGGTGGCAGCGGGACAGGGGAAGCGCCGGCCAAGATCCACCCGGAAGAGCACCCGCGCCGAGCGAACCCCGCCTACGTACCAGCTGTCGACCGTCTGCGGAGGCTCCGGCGTGAAGATGAAGGTCTGAGG
>JBPCIT010000292.1:0-8173 GCA_051006015.1 Longimicrobiaceae bacterium | reverse complement strand
GAGTGGCGCCGCTCTCCGATCCAGAACCTCACCTTCGATCGGATCCCCTCCGCGTCGACCGGTCGGTGAGCGGCGCACGATCCGTGGCCCGTGCCGGACTCAGGCGAGCGCGGTGCGGCCCGCGAGGTGATCGCGCAGCATCGCCTCCATGCCGTGCGCCATGTATTCGAAGGCAAGCTCCTCGGCGGCGAACGTCTGGATCTCGCTGATCTCCAGCGGGTCCCCGACGCGTGGCTCGCCCCGCACCTCCGCCGCGACGGCCACCGCGATGGAGTGCGAGCGTGGATCGCGCTCGGGAGAAGAGTAGACGCCGACCAGGCGTAGCATGCGGACGATCTCCATCCCGGCCTCCTCCTCCAGCTCGCGGCCGGCCGCCTCCTCGACCGTCTCCCCCCAATCCACCATGCCGCCGGGGATCGCCCACTGGTCCGAGTCGACCCGGCGGACCAGCACGATCCGTCCGTCGGGAAGCACCGGCACCACCGCCACGCTCGGGATCGGGTGCCGCAGCAGCAGTCGCATCGCGGTGCGCAGATGCCGCCAGAGCTGGCGGCTGCGCTTGGAGCGCTTCCGTCGATCCTTCAGGCGCACTCTTGCCATCTGTCGTACCTCGTGCGCGTGGTGCTCAGAAGCCGGCGCCGCGGGTGCTCGTCCGGATGCGCATCAGGTAGCTGTGCGCGGTCATGTACAGCGTCGATCCATCGTCGCCGAAGGTGACGTTGGCGGTCGCCTGCCCCGTCTCGATGGTGCCCAGGTGACGCCCCTCGGGAGTGATCACCAGCACGCCTCCCGGACCGGTCGCAAACAGGTTGCCACTGCGGTCCGCCCGGAGCCCATCAGGGAGGCCCTTCTTCCCCTGCCGCACGCCCTCCGTGGCGTCGAAGAGGACGCGACCCTCTGCCACCGTGCCGTCCGCCCGCAGATCGTAGGCCTTGATGATGGCGCGCTCCGGGTCGGAGTTGGCGACGTACAGCGTCCGCTCGTCGGGAGAGAGGGTGATGCCGTTCGGGAAGCGCAGCTCACGGTCCAGCAGCGTCAGCTCACCGCTGGCGCTGAGCCGGTAGACGCCGCTGAACTCCAGCTCCCGGAGCGGGCTCTCCAGCCCTCCCAGGAGGCCGTACGGCGGGTCGGTGAAGAAGAGGTCGCCACGGGAGTTGAAGACCACATCGTTGGGGCTGTTGAAGCGCCTGCCCTGGTAGCGCTCGGCGAGCGGCGTCTTGACGAACGTCTCCTCGTCCAGCCTCGCGACCATGCGGTTGCCATGGTCGGCCATCACCAGGCGGTCCTCTGCGTCGAAGGTGAGGCCGTTGCTCCCCGCCTCGCGCCCCGGCGCCGCGGTGCCTACGCTGTAGCCGGAGGGGCGGAGGAAGACGCTGAGCCCCTCCCCCTCCTGCCACCTGTAGATGGTGTTCCCCGGCACATCCGTGAAGAGCAGGTAGCCGCCGCTCCTGCGCCACACCGGCCCCTCGGACCAGTGGAATCCCTCGGCGAGCACCTCGATGCGGGCGTCGCGGGGGACCAGCGCGTCGAACGCCGGATCGAGGCGTGCCAGGCTGCCGACGCTCGCGAGTGGGCGGGCCGTCTGGCTACCGACGCTCGCAGGTGCGCGGGCCGTCTGGCACCCGACGAGCGCCGCTGCGGCAATGATCGCAAGGAGCAGGGAGCGGACCATGAAATCACCTCGAAACGGTATAAGGGGAGCGGGCGACGGCGCACAGCTCGCCGGAGCACCCTCGCGAGCACCGTCCGGCGCGCCATCCCATGGCAACGAGGCGGCGGCTGGTCCCGCCTTTGCGACCTCGGGCGATTCGATGCCGGGAGGGATCGGTGGGACAGTGGCCAGGACTCCTTCGAAGGTTGGGTACCGCGCCAAGCTATAACCCACATCCGGGTCGAGCAATGCGCCTGTCCGCGCCGTGGAAGTGCGGCCGCGGGAATCCCGGGATGCCGGCAGTCGCCCCGAGCGCGGCTATACTCTACGCTTCGGGCCCGGAGACAAGGTGCCCCGAACCTGAATGTGCCCATGAATCGTTTCGCTCGCCGCTCGTCTCTCCTGGTATGCATAGCGCTGTCGGCGGCCCTCGCCGATACTGCGGCTTCGCAGGCGCAACACCCGACCTTCACCCCCGATCACCCATCGGGGATCTACCAGGCCGGCGAGCGCGTCGGCTGGACGGTCACCCTGCCGCCGAGCGCCCGGAGAGGCACGCGGGGGAGGGGCGCGTACAGCTACACGATCCGGCGTAACGGGGGCGAGGTCGTCTCCTCTGGCGCGCTGGACCTCGCGAGGGGTCGCGCGCGCATCGAGACCTCGCTCGCGGAGCCGGCGATGCTGCTGGTCGAGGTGAGGCCGCCGGTGCCCGACACCACCTTTGGCGATCGGAGCACGGGGGGTCCCGGCCGGGTGCTCCTGGGCGCGGCAGTGGAGCCCATGGGCATCCGTCCCGCCGAGCCGGAGCCGGCCGACTTCGACGCCTTCTGGACCGCGAAGCTCCAGCAGCTCGCCGCCATCCCGATGGACGCCGTCGTGACCCCCGGCGAGAGCGACAGGCCCGGCGTGGAGTACGCCACCGTCAGGATGATGAACATCAACGGCGCGCACGTCTACGGGCAGCTCGCCAGGCCCGCGCGCGAGGGAAGCTTCCCGGCGCTGGTCCTCTACCAGTGGGCGAGCCCGCCCTATCCGCTGCAGAAGGCCTGGGTGACGGAGCGCGCCGCCGCAGGATGGCTGGTGCTCAACATCCAGCCGCACGACGTGCCGGTCGACATGCCGGAGGCGTTCTACGCCGCGCTGCCGGCGCTGATCAGGAACTATCACACCATCGGGCAGCACAGCCGCGAGGAGAGCTACTTCCTGCAGATGTACCTCGCCGACTATCGCGCGGTCGAGTACCTGGCCAGCCGACCCGACTGGGATGGCCGGACGATGGTGGTGATGGGCACCAGCATGGGCGGGCAGCAGGCGCTCGCTACGGCCGGGCTCCACCCCCGAGTGACGGCGCTGCTCGTTCACGTCCCCGCGGGAGCCGATGTGGCCGGGGCGCTGCACGGGCGCGCGTCGAGCTACCCCAACTGGAACGTCTCCCGTCCGGAGGTGCTGGAAACGGCGCGCTACTTCGACGTGGCCCACTTCGCCGCGCGCATCACGGCACCCTCTCTGGTCTCGATGGGCTTCATCGACGAGGTCACGACGCCGGCGAGCATCTGGGCTGCCTTCAACCAGATCAGGGGCCCCAAGGAAGCGGCGCCGATGCCGGACGCGCCGCACAACCACCTCGCGACGGTGCAGCAACAGCTCCCCTATACCAGACGCGCCGCCGAGTGGCTCGAGGTGCTCGTGCAGGGAGGCGATCCGGCGGATTCGACATCCCCCGATCACGACCGTACCGGGACATTCGACGCCCGGCTCCGGAGCGGCTATGGCTTCAGGTAGACAGGGTTCCAGGGACTTCGATATCATCGCTCTGGATGCGGACGACACGCTCTGGCACAACGAGACAATCTTCCAGGCGACGCAGGCGCGCTTTCGTGAGCTTCTCGTCCAGTACCACGATCAGGAGTGGATCGACCGGCACCTTTACGAGACGGAGAAGCGCAACCTGCAGCACTTCGGCTACGGCGTGAAGGGATACGTCCTCTCCATGATCGAGACCGCGACCGAGCTGACCGAAGGACGCATTACCGGAAGGGAGATCCAGCGGATCATCGACTGGGGACGCGAGATGCTTCAGCATCCGGTCGAACTGCTCGAGGGAGTTGAAGAGACGGTGCGGGAGCTGGCGGAGAGCCATCGCCTGATGCTCCTCACCAAGGGAGATCTCTTCGATCAGGAGAGCAAGCTGGCACGATCGGGGTTGGGGGACCACTTCTCCGCCATTGAGATCGTCTCGGAGAAGGATGTCCGTACCTACAGGGCGGTGCTGGCTCGCCATCAGGTCCAGCCGGCGCGCTTCGTCATGGTGGGTAACTCCCTGCGTTCGGACGTGTTGCCGGTACTGGAGATCGGCGGAGCCGCCGTGCACGTCCCGTATCAGACCACCTGCGCCCACGAGCAGGTGCCTGAGGAGGCACTCCTCGGCAAGGAGTTCGTTCGGCTGGAGCGCATGCAGGAGCTTCCTGCATGGCTGAGATGGTGACGTTCCAAGCAGATCGGGTCCGACAGCACATCCTGGTCGAGACGGAGTTCCTGATCTAGCACAGCCAGGGGCTCACCTTCGACCGCTTCGATGCCGACGAGATGCTTCGGCGTGCGTTCGTCCGCAGCTTGGAAGTGATCGGAGAGGCGGTCAAGAAGCTCCCGATGGGGTTCCGTGGGCAGCATCCGGAGGTGGATAACTCCGGCCTGAATCGCCGCACATGCAGCGCAAGTGTTGCGCGCGGCGATAGCCGTTTCGCCTTGCAAGCATTGCGTTCCCGCCGGGTGCGTGGTATCACTTATTGCGTACCTTGGCATAGGAGGATCCCGTGAACAGCCACGCCGTTGCATCGGGCCGGCGCAGGTCGCCTCCCGATCTTCACGCTACCATCCTCGAAGCCGATCTGGCCGTCCTGCGGGCCGCATTCGGAAAGGATAACCGCATCGCGCGCCTCATCGGCGTCGACCCCGCCCAGGTTTCCCGCTGGGGCAGAGGTCAGTCGCCGTCACCGGAGAAGCGGATCCTGCTGCGCGTCCTCGCCGATACGGTTCGCAGGCTCAGCGAGACCTTTGAGCCGTCCGTGATTCCGGGCTGGTTCGCGGCTCCCAGAGCCGGCGAGGTCCGCTCCCCGGCCGAGATGCTGCGCGAAGGCCGCTACGATGAGCTGCGCGAAACGGTGGAGGCCTCGACACAGGGAGCCTTCAGCTGATGCCGGCAGCCTCCACCCGGGGAGGCACGGTCCGGTTGTGGCGGGTCTTTCCCTGGGACCGCAGGGCGTTACCTGGGCAAGCCTATTCTCCGGCCTCCGTCGCCCCCCGGCAGAAGCAGGGTGGCGGGCGCTTCGACCTTCCGGAGCTTACCTCCACACTCTACCTCGCGGAGACACCCGAGCACGGCTACGCCGAGTTCCTCCAGGACTTCCGGACCCAGATTCTCACCCGCGCCCACCTGAAGCGAAACCGGCACCCGCTCGCGCATGTCAGCGTAGACGTACCGCTCGAAGTCTTCCATTCCCTGCCTGACCTCGCCGACCCGGAGACGCTTCAGCGCTATGACATCCGGCCCGACGTGCTCAGTCTGCCGCGCCCCCACCGCCGGACTACGCAGGCCATCGCACGTCAGATCTGGGACGACAGCCAGGCTGGACTACGCTGGTGGTCCGCGTTCCACGGTGAGTGGCATACCACGGTACTGTTCACGGAGCGAGTTCCGCTGGATCTCCTGAACTTCGGCACGCCTACTGTCGCGACCCTCCGAGACCGCGCCGTCGTCGCAGGCGCACACGCCGCGGGCATGCGCCTGCGTGGCTCTCATCGCCCGGGTTTGTAGCTGATCGCGTTGATGTGCCCGGCGTGGACACCCGGCCGACCGCGGCGGCAGCTCCGCGTCCACCCGGAAACGGCGGCGCGGCTCCATCGCCTCAGCCGGCGAGCACCGGATGGTTCAGACGCCGCCCCATGTACGGGAGGCAGCAGAGATGTCCTCCGGCTCACGGTGGGGATCGTCATCCAGGATCTGCTCACTTGTGCCGCGCTCCACAGGGGTCTAGTTTAGCACATCGGTTCCATCTGGAACCGCGGCCCTGCCGTAAGGAGGAGTGCTATGTCGCAATCCGCCGCCCGCCCTGACACGGCGGCCGAGGTCGGCGAAGCGTTCGAGCCGGGGCGCCCCACGCGCTCGGCGCTCGCCGCCATCCGGCCGCACGCCGGTCCGGCGCTCCGCGTGTTCTTCCGTCTGGCCGTGGCATGGGACCTCACCTCCGAGGAGCAGCGCGCGCTCCTCGGGCAGCCGGCGAAGACGACCTTTTACCGCTGGCGGCACGGGGAGACAGGTGCGGTGACGGTGGATCTCATGGAGCGGCTGTCGCATCTCCTGGCGATCTATGGGGCACTCCACAGCCTGTACCTGGAGCACGGGCAGGCGGACGCCTGGATACGGCGTCCGAATGATGCGCCGCTCTTCGGTGGGCGCGCACCGCTCGATCGCCTCCTCGGCGGGCGGGTCGCCGACCTCTACGAGGTCCGGCGCTACCTGGAGGCCGCGGCGGAGCCGGCGTTCTGACCTCCGCGGCACAGGGCGCTCGGCGGTCGTCCCGGCCGGTGGAGCTTCCCACAATCCCCATCGAGTGGACTCCCGCTGTTCGCATCGCCTCCATGCGGCAGACGCCCGAGGCCGCCTTCGAGCGGATCGCCGATGCCGCCGAGGCGGCGGCCATTCTCGAGGTGATTGCGGCCGGCCGCCCGCCGCGAGTGGCGCCGGAAGCGGCGGCGGTGGGCGAGGGCGCCGGCTGGATCATGGCGGCGTTCCTCCGAGGCGGAGCGGGACGGTTCAACGACGAGACGTTCGGCGCCTTCTATGCCGCTCGCGAAGAGGCAACCGCCATCGCGGAGATCCGGTTTCACTACGCGCGGATTCTACGAGATGCGCGCGAGGAGCACACCCTCTTCGGCGCGCGCCTGCTCCTCGCCGACATCGTGGCGGCACCCGTGGACATCCGCAGCCGCGCGAGCTCGCTTTCCGAGTTGTACGACCCGGATCCCGGCCGCTACGGGCCGGCGCAACGCTGGGCGGCTTCCCAGCGCGCCGCCGGAGCCGATGGTGTCCTCTACGACAGCGTGCGCCGTGCGGGCGGGCAGTGCGTCGCGCTCTTCCGTCCGCGCCTGGTGCGGGCATGCCGGACAGGCGACCGGCTCGCGTACGAGTGGGATGGAGCGCAGTTCGCCGCCGTGTACACGCTCACGCCGCGCGAGCTGCCGTAACGCCGCCACCCTTCCTCAAGCTATGGTCTCGCCGGCGGCCAGCAGCTCCAGGACGTCCCCGACCCGGATGCGCAGGCCGCGGATGTAGGGACGGCCGCCACCGACGATTGCCATCTGCGCGCCGACGCAAGCTCAGACGATGGCGATGCCGGCCGCGTTCGCCGCTGCCTCAAGCCGGGCACGTCCTGGACCGATAGCGAGGGGTAGAGGCGGCGAGGCAACGGTGAGGTCGCGGGTATCCACCCGATCTCCAAACAGGATGAGAGCCCGAGCCGCATTGAACTGACGCGCCATCCAGACGAGGCCATCGACATCCGGGAAAGCCGCATGCAGGGCCTGCGCCCACGGTACCGTCCAAGGGTACGCCGTCGCAGGCGTCGAGGTCAGCTGCTCCGGCAACAGCTGGAGCCGCTTCAGCCCATACCCGAGCAGCTCCACGAGTTGGAGATCCCGCTGGGGGATCAGCGAGACGAGGGAGAGGTTCTCCAGGCGCCTGGCGCGCACCACTCGAACCGGCCCCCGCACTGGCACGTCGCGGAAGACGGTCTCCGAGAAGGCGCCATCCTCGCTGCTGGAGCCGTACAGCACGGGTACGACGGCGCCCGTGCGATCGGCGAAGAAATGGAAGCGACCCTTGACGCCCCCACCGATGCCCGGATGGAAACCATTCGGCGGATAATTGTGGTCGAAGACCCGGAAGATGGGCTCACCCTGGGGCCGGGTCGTGAACCGGGGCGGGTGCTGCGTGAAGTCAGGAGGATCCGGCACCGGGCGAACCGAGCGCCCCGGCATCAGATCTCCAGGGGCTCCACAGAACGCTGAGCTGCTTCGAGGACCGCAGCCGGGTCGCTGGCCACGCGGGTGGCCGGGGGATCGCCGCCCAGCCAGTCGGTCGAGGCGGCGAACCAGAGCGCGATCGTCCAGCCGTTCTCCCCCTCGAACAGCCGGAGGATCTCCTCCATGACCGGAAGTGGCTTTCCGTCCTCGCCGAACTGGAAGAGCGGGTAACGGTCCAGGTTCTGGTCTGAGACAGCGAAGATCTTCCCCTCCTGCTTCCAGCGGCTCGCGAGCGCGGCCCGGTTGCGCGCGCTCGATCCGCTCAGCTCGGCGACTTCGGCGCTGCTGAGCGTCGGATAGGTTGCGAGGAAGTGTTCGCGTGCCTTCGCCTGGATGCGGAGCTGCTCGATGCGTGTCTGGCTGAGGACGCGCGATCCTACACCCTCGGTCAACAGCTCCAGCAGCTGGCGGCTCTTCTCACTCTCCCACGCCAGATGCCGT
>JBPCIT010000291.1:0-22267 GCA_051006015.1 Longimicrobiaceae bacterium | reverse complement strand
CTTGATCTGACAGCATGGAACTCTTTGAGCTGATGTCCGGAGACGGGCACGAACAGGTCGTCTTCTGCAGCGAGCCCTCGTGCGGCTACAAGGGGATCATCGCGATCCACGACACCACGCTGGGCCCGGCGCTGGGCGGCACCCGCTTCTGGAACTACAGCTCCGACGCGGAAGCGGTAACCGACGTGCTCCGCCTCTCGAAGGGGATGACCTACAAGGCGGCGGTCGCAGGGCTGAACCTGGGCGGCGGCAAGGCGGTGATCATCGGCGACCCGCGCACCACCCGGCGGGAGCTGCTCTTCCGCGCCCATGGCCGCTTCGTCGAGAGCCTCAAGGGACGCTACATCACCGCCGAGGACGTGGGCACCTCCGTGGAGGACATGGAATACGTCTACATGGAGACGCAGCACGTCACCGGCCGCGGCGAGACCTCGGGCGATCCCTCGCCGGTGACGGCGTTCGGCACTTACCAGGGCATCAAGGCCGCAGCGCAGGTGAAGTACGGCTCACCGGATCTGCAGGGAAAGACGATCAGCGTCCAGGGTGTGGGTCACGTCGGCTATCACCTGTGCGAGAACCTGGCGCGCGAAGGCGCCAACCTGATCATCACCGATATCGACCGGGAGCGCGTGCGGCGGGTGGTGCAGGAATTCGGCGCGGAATCGGTCGAGCCCGATGCGATCTACGACGTCGAGGCCGACATCTACGCTCCCTGCGCGCTCGGCGCCACGGTCAATGACAACACCATCAAGCGCTTGAAGGTGCAGGTCGTCGCCGGTGCCGCCAACAACGTCCTCGCCGAACAGCGGCACGGCGACATGCTCGAGGAGCGCGAGATCCTCTACGCGCCGGACTACGTGATCAACGCGGGCGGGCTGATCAACGTCTACGGCGAGCTGAACGGATGGAGCCCCGAGCACTCGATGCGCAAGGCGGCGGACATCTACAACACGCTGCTGCAGATCTTCGAGCTGGCGCGCACGAACGGGCTTCCCACCTACGAGGCCGCCGATCGCGTGGCTGAGCGGCGGATCGAGCAGGTCGCGCAGATCCAGCGGATGTGGGTCTGATGGCAGTTGCGGCTGATCCATTCTCGTTGTCATTCTGAGCGTAGCGAAGGATCTACATCTGGGCATCCCAGAGATTCTTCACTTCGCTCAGAATGACAGAGCTTTGCAGTGGAGGTGACGTGGTTCGGAGGCTCAGCCAAAGGTAGCAGGGTGCGGTAGAAGGGCGCCGATCAGGCTTCCCCGCCGTGCGGACATTGCGACGCCTGCAGGACCTTGATACAGAAAGCCTTCCGCCGTTCCTTGCTTTTTAGCCGGAAGATGTGCAGATTCTTCGATGCAACGTATACGAACGAGCATTCGCATGACTCGCCCCCGCTTTTTCCTGATAGTGTACCCTTTTACGATGCTCGGCCTGATCTCCTATGTGCTGTTCCTCGGGGGTGGATTTTTGCTGGAGCGTTATGGCGAGGCGGGGGGTATACCGGACCTTTTGGTGGGCGTGTGGCGCGTCCTGATTGCCCCGGCATACACGGCCACTCTCGCTGTGGCTTTGCTAGGGGCCATGTTTTTCGGGTCTGTCGAAACTACCCCTTTGTGGTACCCGTGGATTTCGCTTCCACTACATCTGGTGCCGTTCATAGTTCTGGATCTGCTAGTCTTCAGCCATCGAACCCCGCGGTGGCAGGATCAGAGAGGAGAGCCAGAGCAGGGACACAGGTGATCCCTCGTAGTGCGACCACGTGTTACAGTGCTAGGCTATCAACACCCTTGACAGGCGCTCGCCTGCGTCACAATTTATGGCCTCGGACCTATGTGCTCTTGCCCTCCTTGTCAGCGAATCTCCCCTGGATTCGCCAGCGACGGACGCGAGAGATGAGTGATGGTTCGAGATCTCTTTCCTCCATCACTCTACTGCCTGCGGGGTAGGCGAGTCTCTGCCGCCCCGAACTTCTAAACCTTTCCGCGAGTGGAACTCCCGCGACCGCCTCCTTTCCTGCTTGTTCCCGGCTTTGTACAAGTGGCGCGCCGAGCAATCGCTCTCAATGCTTTGCGCCAGACAAACCGGGCGCATCGGGCATTTGGACGAATGCACAACGACTGGTGACCCGCGTTAGCGCAAGACAGAATCTCATCCGTCCCACTTCGCAGGAAATCCCTTTGCCGGAGGTTTGCGATGTATAATTGGCGGCAGGTATCAACTTGCCGATGCAGGTGCCACGCGCGGTCGCTGGCCAAGGCATCGGTGGTCGGACTCTTTGCCTTGGCCGGTTGCGACGGTCCTGGCCCTGCGAGACACCCGTTGTCCGAGCAGCAGATCCCGGAGAGCCAATCGTCGCTGCAGGGAACGAACGTACTTCGAAATCCCACGAAGTTACCTGAGGTCGGGCGGGTTGTGCTCCAAGGCTGGCGCAATGAAGAGGGACGATGTATCGCGAAGCATTCAACCAAGATGCAGCGCGGGGAACTCTTCGAAAGGGTCGTGGAGATGGACCCTGAAACCTGCCGCTTCGTAATTGCCCAGCACCCGCTGGAGTTGCTTCCCGCTGAGATCCGGAACCGGCGCCCACCCCAAGGTCCCGATACGCAACGCCAGATCTCTCCAAGTAATCGATTGCAGAGCTCGTCCGGAGATTACCAGGAAACATCCACCCAGCAAGAAGCGCATTACTGGGAGGACAGCGGTGAAGGTACGCTCAATATAAATGCCACGAGTTCGTTGAACTCGTGCGAAGCTTTCCCTGACCTTGGACGTGCCCGGCAGGTCACTGGGCATAACGATCCCGCGAACATTACAGTGACCCAGGTTGACCAGTTCGTAGAGTTCTACTACAACTGGGAGTGCGTCACCTGGATCAGGAGCGCGGCTTACTACCGCTGGTACGTTTTCAGTGGCTGGCAGTGGCCTTCCATCTGGCATCCTAGACCCTCTTTCGGGTCCGGATACCGTTACGGGGAAGCGCGGGTATACGCAAGGTATGCGAATCACACGTGGGCAGACCGCTACTGCCCGTCGGGCAGTTCTCCGACGTACACCCACTATTGGCCCAACCTTGTGAGGGTGTTTAGCGATGGATGGGCAGCTTATGATTGGGTGATCGAGGCCTGGGGAGGGTGCGCGGGACTTCTCTGGGGGTGGCGATACACTCTCGGTGGATGGTGAGGATCTCCAGGTCAACAAAGCCGATGTTCACGCGGAACAGAACCTTCGGTAGAGACTCCGTTTAGTATTGACCGTGCAGCGGCGGGAGGAGATCCCTAGCTGTGGAGGATTCTCATGAGCTCGTTGACTCCTCTCTGCCCGCACTGCCGGAGTGGGGAGTGGTGCGCAACGGCCACAAAGGCGCGCGGCAACGCTTCCTCTGCCGCACATGCCACAAGAGCTTCGGTCTCACACATGGCACGCCGCTCTATGGGTCGCGTACGCCCGCGGACGAGATCGCCCGCACGCTGCTCATCGTCATGCACCGCGGAGAGTACCTGCATCTCCTGCTCCACGAGCGTCATGCGCCGCTCGAGCATGGCGACCGCCTGGTTGGCGCCCTGCGCCTCACGCATGCGGGCGAGCGCCTCCACCACGGGCTTGAGAGCGAAGCGGGCGGTGAGACCCACCACCGGAGTCAGGACGGCCAGACCGAGCAGCATGGCGAGGATGACGTCGGTAACGTCGATGGGCAGGACCGGCATCGGAGCCTCCAGTGTCGCAAATAAGGGATGAAGCCACGGCGCGTGACGTGATTGGCCACTCTCTACGCGCGACATGGAGGGAGAGTTTCACCTCGCAGCTCCACCTCCGCGCGCGGCACCGCGCCCGTGTCGCCCCTCCCACTCCTCCCGCAGGATCGCCCAGCGCTCGTGGTCGCGCCAGCGCCCGCCGATCTTGAGGTAGCGCGGCGAGAATCCCTCCAACCGGAAGCCGAGCTTCCTCACCAACGCGATGGAGGCGGCGTTCTCCGGCTGGATGTTGGCCTCGATGCGGTGCAGCTTGAGGGTGCGGAAGGCGTGCCGCAGCGCCAGGTCGAGCGCGTCGGTCATGTAGCCCTGCCCGGCGAAGGGTGCGCCGATGAAGTAGCCGGCGTAGGCGTTCTGGAAGGGGCCGCGGAAGATCTGGCTGAGGTTGACCGTCCCCATGATGGCGCCGTCCGCCGCACGGCAGACCAGCAGCCCCTCGAAGTCCTCGCGGGCGCAGCGCTCCACGTAGGCGGCGAACTGCTCGGGCGTGGCCGGCGGTGAGACCCAGCCGCCGTAGTGGCGCGCGCTGCCGCGGTTCAGGGCGATGACCTCCTCCTGATCCTCCGGCCGCGGCTCGCGCAGGAAGACACGCCTTCCGCGCTGGAGCACCCCGTCGCGCTCAGCCATGCCTCACCTCCGGCCGCACCGCGCGAGCAGCGCCGCGCACACTCCGAAACCGGGTGCGGCCGGAGCGCTATCTCACCTGGTGCTCACCATGACGTGTCCCGGAGCCATGCAGCAGGGCGTCGCCATGCATCGTCCGCGGCTCATCCTCCACGGCCCGCAGCCGCCGCACCTCCGCAACCAGGTCGCGCAGCCAGTGCTTCACCTGCTCCTCCCCACCCGCGCCGCCTTTCAGGTACTCCTCGATCGCACGCAGCTCCTGCTCCCTGATGTGCTCGGCCATTCTCCCCTCCGGTTGCGATGATTGCCTCACGTGGTTGGCCGGGGGTGCGCAGGAGCCATGCCGGAGACGCCCCTTCACCTGCCCGCCACGCCCGGCTTCGCCTTCCACAGCGTCTGCAGCGAGTAGCTCAGGAAGAGGAAGAGGCCGCCCAGCCCCAGAAAGAGCAGAATGCGGTAGAGCGCCTCGAGCGCCGCCAGATCCACCAGGAAGAGCTTCGCCACCACCAGCAGCAGCGTGCCGATGGCGATCTTCTGCAGGAGGACGAGGTCCTGACGGAGCCCGAGCACCAGGAGACCGACCGCATAGGCGCCCCAGGCGACGCTCACCAGCCCGGCGCCATTCGGCAGCGGGTCGAGCTGCTGCCAGAGCCACGCGAGGAAGGCGAAGTGCACGAAGAAGCGGTAGATCCGTGGCTCCTCTCCCGCACGTACGGCGGTGGAGGCGGCGAGCAGCAGCGCAAGCGCGGCCATATCCACGAGACCGCCAGTCGCACCCGCCGGCGATCCCATTCCGAGCCGCACGATCAGCCAGAGCGCCACGCCGCCGGCGAGCAGGTGCGCGACGCTGGAGACGCCCGGACGCGCCAGGCGGCGGCCGAGATGGTGCAGAGCCGCGGCCTCCAGCGCGAGCGCGACGAGGAGCGCATCCCCGGTGAATGCGGCGAGCGTGCCGACCGCCAGCAGGATCGCGGCGGCGAGAAGCTGCGCCTCCGCCAGCAGCCGGCTGATGCGAAGCAGCCCCGCCCCCGCCAGCGCGTACGCCGCCGCGCACCCCAGCGCCAGCCATCCCCAGAGGATGCTGGGCGTGGACCAGATCAGCCGTGAGAGCACCAGCGCGAGCAGCGGGGTGCTCACCGAAAGAAGCTGAAAGTGCAGCTCGGTGCCCCGATGCCAGGCCGCGCGCGCCGCGGTGATCGCCGGAAAGAGCGGCTCACCGCGGCCGAGGGAGCGTAGCAGCAGCGCCGCGCGTGCGAGGGGCACCGCCCAGAAGGCGAGCCAGGCGAAGAGAATCGCCCCCTGCAGCACCCAGCGGTCGCCGGTCGCCTCCGCGGGATCGGCGGGGAGACCGTAGGTGTAGCTCACCATGAAGACCGTCCAGCCGCCCACGATCCCCGTCCAGAGCACCGAACGCCACCCGCGGTAGATGAAGAGCGCCGTCGTCAGCGCGAGGATCAGGCAGCTGTAGCCGATCACCCCCACGAAGTCGCCGCTGCCCTTGTAGATCAGGAAGGGTGTGGCGAGACCGCCGAGCGCGCCGACGAGCGCGAGCATCGGCTGCTCACGGCGGATGGCGAGGAAGAAGGCGAGCAGCGTGACCGCGATCATGCAGGCGACGGCGGCGGAGTAACCGATCAGCGCATAGAGCTGGAAGGCCGCGAAGCCCACGATGTAGAAGGTGGCGATCCCGCCCCCCAGCAGCACGGGGGTGAAGCGCCGCCGCGCCGCGTCCATGCGCAGCCCGGCTAGGAGCAGCGCCGTACCCACCGCGAGCCCGAAGGCGACCCGTACCGCCGGGGTGAGCCAGCCCTGCTCGATCGAGTAGCGGAAGAGGAAGGCGACGCCCAGCAGCAGCAGGCCGATGCCCAGCTTGTTCAGCCAGAACTCGCCGTCCCAGAGGAAATCCGGGACCGGGCGCCGGACGCGCGCGGGGGCGGGCAGCTGCGTCCGGCCGATCCCTAGGGCCGGTTGCGCGGCGCGTGTCGCGACGAGCGCCCGGCGAAGCTCCGCCACCTCCGCTTCCAGCCGCGCGACCCGCTCCTGCAGCGCCCGATCGGTGTACTCATCCATCTGCGAGACCCCGCACGACGTCCGTCTCCTGCTCCCGCCGCGACGCAGGACCTCTTCCCCGCCCCGGCACCTCCCGCGCTCCGAGAATTCGCCCATCCCGCATCGCCCACAACCGCTCCTGCAGGTTCACGGAGACGCAGACGTGATTCGGGACGATGCGCACCCGCTCCCCCACCTCCGGCCGCCAACCCGTGCCGGAGAGGTCGAGGATGCCATGCTCCTCGGAGAGCGCTTTCACCACCACCTCCGGCCGGTCGAGCAGCGCGCCGAAACCGCCACCCTCCGCCCGCAGCTCCTCCTTGGCGAGCGCCTTCGAGCCGGCGTCCACCACCGCCTGCCCCGGCACCGCGGTGCTCACCACGGTGGCGAGCACGGTGTAGGCGCACTCCTCCCAGCCGCAGGCGCCGATCGCCGCGGTGGTGCGGTCGTTGAAGATGTTGGTGCCGGGACGGACCTCGGTGAGCCCCTCGATCTCATGCGAGCGCCAGAGGGTCGGGGTGGAGCCGCCGCTCACCACCTCCGGCGTCAGACCGGCGGCCTCCAGAGCATCGAGGAAGGGCGCCAGGAAGGCGGAGAGCGCCGCGATCTCGGCTCCCTGCGACTCGACAGGACCGCGGATGTGACCCGGATAGAACATGATCCCCCGGTAGTCGATCCCCTCCAGCTCCGCCGCCTCACCCGCCAGCGCGACCGCGGCGGCGGGTGACTGGAGCCCGACACGGTGCAGCCCCACATCCAGCTCGACGAGCACTCCCACCTGCCGGCCGCTGCGTCGTGCGCTCTGCGCGAGCGCCTGCAGCGCCGCGGAGGAGTCCAGCCCGACCGTCAGCCGCACCGCCTCCGGAAGCGCCATCAGCCGCTCCAGCTTGGAGGCACCCACCGGCGGATAGGCAAGCAGGATGTCCTCCACCGCTCCGGCCATCACCTCCGCCTCGCGCGGGGTGGCTACGGTGACGCCGATCGCGCCGGCGTGCACCTGCTCCGCCGCCAGCTCCGGCGATTTGTGCGTCTTGACGTGCGGGCGCCAGGCGAGTCCGTGCTCGCGGCAATAGGCGGCGGTCCGCGCCAGATTGGCCCGCATGCGCTCCAGGTCCACCACTGCGGCCGGGGTCTCGAGAGTCTCGAAAGTCGGGGAGTTTATCACGTGGCTGATCAGCTGCCGTGGGCGCGGTGAGGGCAGGTCGCTAGATTGCTGTTCCGCTCGGCAGCAGTAGGACGATACCCTGAAGGAGAGCGGCAATTGCCGCAGCGAATGCGCCTCGCTTGTTCCATCGCGCCTGCGCGAAGGCAGTGGCGACGAAGTCGTTCTCATCTACTACGATTGCGGCCGGGTACACGCCACGTGGGTTTGGCTTGTCTTCGTGTGGCACGTTAACGGCCGCCGACTTATATCACATGAGGGCTGCTGCGAACGCTGCAAGTGCGGACACCAGATTGATCGCCGCCTTAAGCATCTCAAATGGCATAAGCTACCGTGGTTGTTGGATCGAGCAATCTGGCTGTTGCGTCGTAGAATGTGGTCGGGTGCCTCACGGCGCGGGCGCCCCACGGCGCAGCATCCCTTCCTTGAGCGGCAGGTTTCTTTCCCGCATGGTGCGAGTGATCTCGAGCTTCTCACGGTAGAGCGCTTCCTGCCGCTCGGGCGTGGCGTTCGGCATCTCGCGGCTGATCGCTGTCAGCCGTTCCTCGAACGGGCGCATGAGCAGACCACGCAGGCTGGCGGTGAAGAACTGCTCCGGCGCGGTGAGATGCTCGCCCTCCGGATCGCCGCGCAGCTCCTCGACCACGCGAAGCGCCTCGGGAGAGAACAGCTCCAGCCAGGTACCCTCCGGGTCGCGGCTGCCCTCGACCTGCAGCAGCCCCTCGAAGATGCTACGGTAGATGGGATTGCGGAAGTCCTCCGGCCCGAGCTCGCGCGCCGCCCGCTCGACCCAGGACTCGTCGCGCAGGAGCAGGAGGAGCAGATTGCGCTCAGGTCCGACGCCGAGCGCCGCGGGCGAGGGTACGACGGCCACACGCGCCGTGCGAGTACCGCCGGAGGAGCGAGACGGTGGCGGCGGTGCACTCTGAGTCGCCTGCTCGGCCGCGCCGGCGACCTCCTTCTCGAGCGTCGCCTGCGGCACTCCCGTCTTCTCCGCGAGGCGGCGCAGGTAGACGCCGCGCAGCAGCTCGTCCGAGGCGGCGCGGACGGTGGGGAGGAGCGCGTCGATGGCGCGGCGGGTGCCGGCGACGCTCTCGAAGTAGCTCCTCCGCTCCAGGAGCTGCAGCTTGCGCTCGAAAACGTCGATCGCGTCGTCGAGGTAGCGACGCAGCTCGTCGCCGCCCTTCTCGCGCACCAGCGAGTCCGGGTCCTCGCCCTCCGGCAGGGTGGCGACGAGCACCTCGACGCCGGCGCGCAGCAGCTCGTCCCCTGAGCGGAAGGTGGCGCGCAGCCCGGCCTTGTCGCTGTCGTAGAGCAGGATGACGCGCTTGGCATAGCGCGCGATCAGCTCCGCCTGCTGAGGCGTCATCGCGGTGCCGAGCGGCGCCACCGCGTTCTCGACGCCGTGGGAGGCGAGGGAGACGTAATCCATGTAGCCCTCGACCACCAGCGCCGTCTCCTTCTTGCGGACCGCGCCGCGGCTCCAGCCCAGCCCGTACAGCCCGCGCCCCTTGGCGTAGATCGGCGTTTCCGGCGAGTTGATGTACTTGAACCTGTCGGCCGGTCCCAGCAGCCGCCCGCCGAAGGCGAGCACCCGCCCGCCCAGATCCTCGATCGGGAAGATCAGCCGCTCGCGGAAGAGGGGGAAGAGCTGCCCGGGCGTGGTCGAGGACTCGCGCAGCAGCCCCACCTCGAAGAGCGCCTCGAGCGCGATCCCGTGCGCGCGGGCGAGCTCCTGCACTGCGGAGTGCGCCGCGGGAGCCCAGCCGAGGCCAAATCGCTCCGCCGCCTGCTTCGAGATTCCGCGCTTCTTCAGGTACTCGCGCGCGCGCTCCCCTTCCTTCCGCTCCCAGAGGTTCTGCTTGAACCAGCCCGCGAAGAGCGCCATCACCTCGTAGAGGTGGGCATGCGGGTCCGGCGCCGCCCGCGCGCGGCGCTCGGGGATCTCGACGCCGACCCGCTCGGCGACCGCGCGCACCGCGTCCGGGTAGCTCATCCCCAGGTGCTTGCGCAGGAAGGAGAAGATGTCGCCTCCCTCGCCGCAGACGAAGCACTTGAAGATCCCCTTCGCCGGGTCCACGGAGAAGTTCGGCCCCTCGCCGCCGTGCAGCGGGCAGGGGCCGCGAAAGGTGCGGCCGGAGCGCTTCAGGCGGGTGTGCTCGCCGAGGATCTCGAGGATGTCGGCGCGGAGGCGAACCTCCTCGATGACGGAGTCGGGGATGCTCATGCAGGCAGGACCCCCCGCAGGCCCTCACCCCGCTCGCTGGGGCTCGCACCCCTCTCCCACAAGGGGAGAGGGGTTGAAGACGGGCTCTGGTATGGAAGCGTCAGATCGGACTGGAACAGTTCCCCCTCTCCCTTTATGGGAGAGGGGGTTAGGGGGTGAGGGCCTCCCGGGGTTAGGGGGAGGGGGCCGCCCCTCATGCGAACTCCACCACCGTCACCCCCGTGCCTCCCTCGTAGCGCTCGCCGGGGCGGAAGGTGGCGATACGGCGGTCGCGCTGGATCAGCTCGACGACGCGGTCGCGCAGTGCGCCGGTGCCTTTGCCGTGGATGATGCGGAAGGTGGGCAGCCCCGACATCAGCGCCGCGTCGAGCGCGCGGCCCAGCTCGAGCTCCAGTTCGTCGGTTCGCAGGCCGCGCAGATCCACCTCGGGGCGCGCCTCGACCTCCACCGAGACGTAGCCGCCGCCGGAGGGAACCCGGCGCTGCGGCTGCGGCGTCTCCTGGTCGCCCGGCGGCAGCGTGGTGAGGTCCTCGCGCGGGAGGAGGAGGCGCATCCCGCCCGCCTCGACCATCGCCTTGCCGTCGCGCAGCTCGATCACCCTGCCGGTGCGGCCGAGCGACTCGATGCGCACCCGCACCCCGACCTCCACCGGGAGCGCCTCGCCGCGTTTCGGCGCGGGGGGTGTCGAGGGCGTTCGGGGAGCGCGCTCCCGCTGCCGCTTCGCCTCCTCCTCGACGCGGCGGCGGGCGGCGCGCGCGGCCTCCTCGAGCTTCTCCTGGTCGGCGGAGGAGCGCACCTCCTGGATCGCCGCCTCGACCTCGCCGCGCGCGCGCAGCAGCAGGTCGCGCGCCTGCTGACGGGCGCGGCGCTCCGCCTCCTTCTCCCGATGGCGGAGCCGCTCCTCGCGCCGCTCCAGCTCCTCCTGCGTGCGAGTCACCTCGCGCAGGCGGGCGTCGAGCGCCTGCGTCGCGGTGGCGAGCTGCCGCTCGCGCGCCTCGAGCTCGAGCAGCAGCTTCGCCACGTCCCGCTCCCCCTGCGGCAGGGCGTGCTCCGCCTCCTCGATCACTCCCGGCGGCAGCCCCAGCCGCCGCGCGATCGCGATCCCGTAGGAGCGGCCGGGAAGCCCCTTGAGCAGCTGATAGGTGGGCTGCAGGCGGTCGGAGTCGAACTGCAGCGAGGCGTTCACCACCCGCGGCTCCTCCCCTGCGAGCAGCTTGAGCTGCCCCAGGTGCGTGGTGGCCACGGTGAAGGCGGAGCGGCGCGTCAGCTCCATCAGCACCGCCCAGGCGAGTGCGCCTCCCTCCGTCGGGTCGGTGCCGCTGCCGATCTCGTCGATCAGCACCAGCGACTCGTGGTCGGCACCCTCCAGCGCGGCGCGCAGGTTGACGAGGTGCGCGGAGAAGGTGGAGAGGGATGCCTCGATGGACTGTTCGTCGCCGATGTCGGCGAAGAGGTCGCGGAAGATCGGCAGACGGGTGCCGGGGCCGACCGGCGGGATGACGCCGCTCTGCGCGAGCAGCGAGAGCAGCCCGATCGCCTTCAGCAGCACCGTCTTGCCGCCGGTGTTGGGACCGGAGATGAGCAGCGTTCGCTCGCCGGGGTCGATGCGCAGGTCGAAGGGGACCACCGCCTCCGCCCGCGCCAGAAGGATGGGATGCCGTCCCTGCACCACCGCGTACTCCTGCGCGCCAGGGAGTAAGAGAGCGGGGAGGGTACCGTCGACCCGTACGGCGTAGCGGGCGCGCGCGTTGAGGGAGTCCAGCTCCACCAGCGCATCCAGCGCGGCGTCCAGCTCCTCCCGGTGCGGCCGCAGCTTTCCGGTAAGCTCCCGCAGGATGCGCAGTACCTCGCGCACCTCCGCCGCCTCCAGCTCGCGCAGGCGGTTCATCAGCTCGACGGCGAGCGGCGGCTCGACGAAGAGGGTGGCACCGGTACCCGACTCGCCATGGACGATGCCGCCCACCTCGCGCATCCCCTCGCGGCGGATCGGGATCACGTAGCGCCCCTCGCGCACGGTTACCGAGGCGTCCGCCACCTGGTACTGCGAGGGGAGCGAGGCGGCGTAGGCGGCGAGCCGCTCGACGATGCGCGAGCGGATGCTCCTGATCTCGCGCCGCAGCCGCTGCAGCTCCGGAGAAGCGTCGTCACGCACCTCGCCCTGCTCATCGATGGCGCGGTCGATCGCCTCCTCGACGCGCGGCAGCTCGACCAGCCTCTCGGCAACGAGCGCGAGCAGGGGGAAGTCCTCGGCGGCGGGGCGGATCGCCTGGTGCGTCGCGCGGCTGGAGGCGAGCAGCACCCCCGCGTCCCGCAGCACCGGCGCATCCCACACCGAGCCTTCGATGCGCAGCCGCGCCAGCGACTCGCGCAGGTCGGGAACGGCGGGGACTCCCCAGCGGTCGTCGCGCTGCAGGAAGCGGAGCATCTCGTCCACCCGCCGCAGCTCCGGCTCGATCCAGCCGCGATCCACCGAGGGTGTGAGCGCGCGCACCGCCTCCGCCCCCAGCGTGGAGGAGGCGAAGCGGGCGACCAGATCCAGGGCCTCGCGGTGTTCGAGAACCTGTAAGGCGTGCGAGTTCATGCAGGCGGTGTCCAGCAAGGGTCCTGCCGAAGCTAACGCGGCGCGCGGGAGGGGGACAAGAGCAAGGCCTCCAGGCTGAGCTGGCAGCCAGCCAAGCAGTTCGAGCACTCGATCGCTGCACGTCGCGCGAGCGAGGCGCCTCCGGTGGGGGGTGCGGGGTGGCGAGCCTGAGCGAGCCGCGGTGAGGACCATCTACGGAACTCTCGGCATCCCCCGGACGTACACAGCGCGGCAGAGTTCTTGCTACCGGCACACGCATGTTTTTGAGCATTAGAGACTTATCTCCCTTCTTGTTTCTCGCTCTCCTGCTCTCGGGAGCGTCCGCGCTTCGCGCGCAGGCGCCCGCGCAGGAGGAGAGTCCGCGCGTCGAACGGATCACCTTCCGCGGCGCCGACGCCCTGCGCAAAGGGGAGCTGCGCACGCGCATCATCACCGACGAGACGCGCTGCCGCGGCATTCTCTTCCGGCCCTTCTGCTGGGTCTTCCCGAACTCGCCGCTCTTCGTCGAGCGGCACTACCTGGCACGCGAGGAGCTGCCCCGCGACGAGCTTCGGCTGCGCGTACACTACTTCCGGCGCGGTTACCGCGAGACGGAGGTCACCTCCGAGGTGCGCCCGCGCGGGCGCGGCGTCGAGGTGATCTTCACCGTCGAGGAGGGGCCGCCCACGGTGGTCGCCGCCGCGCGCGTCGAGCAGACGCGCACGATCCTCAACGAGCGCCAGCTGCGACCACTTCCCATCCCGCGGGAGGGTAGCCCACTCGACCTCTTCCGCCTCGACTCCGCGCGAGTCGAGCTTGCCCAGATGCTGGGGGAGCGCGGCTACCTGGATGCGATGGTGCGCGATACCGTCCTGGTCACCGACCGGAGCGCGAACGTCGAGTTGATGGTCGAGACCGGACCGCGCGCGATCCTCGAGGGGATCGAGATCGAAGGGAACCGGCAGGTGGCGGAGTCCACTATGCGCCGTGCGTTGCCGCTGCGGATCGGCGAGGTGCTGCGCAGCACGGACGTGGTCGCCGCTCAGCGCGCTCTCTACGAGTCGAACCTCTTCCACGAGGCGATGGTCAACGTGCCGGAGGTGGCCGACAGCGCCAAGACCGTCGCGATCGCGGTGCGCGAGGCGCCGGTGCGCTCGGCCCGGGTGGGAGGCGGCTTCAACACCATCGAGTTCGTGCAGACGGAGGGACGCTTCACGCACTACAACTGGCTGGGAGGCGGACGGAGGCTGGACCTGCGCGCAACGGTCGGCAACCTCTTCGCGCCGCAGCTCAACGGCACCGGGATCTTCCGCGACGTGCTCCCGCAGGGGTTCGGCTTCGGGGACGACGACGCCTTTCTGCGCCCGACCTGGCTGGTCAGCGCCGAGCTGATACAGCCCGCCTTCCGCTCCTCGCGCAACACCGCGGCGATCAGCGCCTTCGCGCACCGCCGCACGGTGCCCGGGATCGTCATCGATCGCGGCGTCGGCGCGAACCTCTCCGTGACGCGGCGGCTGCAGCCTCGCACCCCGGCAACCCTGAACTACCGCTTCGAGGTCACCACCGTCGAGGCGGGTGACGTCTACTTCTGCATCAACTACGGCATCTGCGATCTGCCGACCATCAACGCGCTGCGCGCGCGCCAGCGGCTCTCGCCCACGGTACTGAGCTTCATCGCCGACCGGGCGGACGATCCGCTCTCCCCCACCCGCGGCTACAATGCGCGGCTCGACCTCGAGCACGCCTCCAGCTTCACCATCTCCGACTTCCGCTACAACCGCGCCTCGGGGGAGACGACGCACTACTTCCCCCTCGCCGGGGGTCGGCGGGTGATCGCCGGGCGGGTACGCGGCGGATGGGTCCGGCCGCTCGAGAGCACCGCCGCTGCGGTCGGGCTCGGTGACGATGTCGTCGCCCTGCTGCATCCGCGGAAGCGCTTCTACTCGGGAGGCTCACAGTCGGTGCGCGGCTACGGCGAGAACCAGCTCGGCCCGCGCATCCTCACCATCTCCCCGGGGGCGCTGCGGGCGGTGTGCGATGCCGACACACCCATCGCCGAGTGTGACCCCAACCAAACCGCGGTCGTGGACGGCAACACCATCCGCATCGCGGCAGACGACTTCGTCCCGCGTCCGCTCGGCGGCAGCGGGGTGATCGAGGGCAATGTCGAGTACCGCTTCCCCGTCTGGGGCGCGATCGGCGGCGCCGTCTTCGTGGACGCCGCCATCGTCGGCGATCCCGCCGATGTGATCTTCACGGAGGGGACGGGGGCGATCACTCCCGGCTTCGGGATCCGCTACCAGTCCCCCGTGGGGCCGATCCGCGTGGATCTCGGCATCAAGCCGACCCTCGTCGAGACGCTGCCGGTGCTCACCGAGACGATCGACGAGGAGGGGAACCGGAGCATCGTCCAGCTGCAGACGCCGCGGCGCTACGACCGGCTGGAGGGCAGCGGCGGAGTCTTCCGTCAGGTGCTCGAGCGCCTGACGCTCCACCTCTCGATCGGGCAGGCGTTCTGATGCCGCGCTGGGCGAAGATCGTACTGGGGGTGGTCGCCGTCCTCCTGCTGCTCGTGCTGGCGGGGGTAATGGTCATCACCCAGACCAACTGGGGACGCGAGCAGGTGCGGCAGATCGCCCTGCGGCAGATCGAGGGTGCGGCCGAGGGCGAGGTCCGCATCGGCCGCGTCGAGGGGAACCTGCTGACCGGCATCCGGCTGGCGGACGTCTCGATCGTCGATACCGAAGGTCGCCCCTTCATCGAGGCCGACACGATCGCGACCCGCTACTCCCTGATGTCCTTCGTCCGGCAGCGCATCGTCCTCTCCGACCTGCGGATGGTGCGCCCGGTGATCGTGCTGGACAAGCCACCGGGCGAGGAGTGGAACTTCGCGCGCATCTTCCCCACCGACACCACCGTGGAGCGGGATACGCTGCGCCGCGGCTTCGGCAGCTGGGTGCTGCTCCGCGACGTGGAGATCGTCGAGGGGCAGATGACGGTGCGCAGCGAGTGGACGCCGCCCGATACGCTGGGACCGGCCGAGCGCGACAGCGCCATCGCCGTGGCGCTCTCCGAGGAGAGCCGCCCCAACATCCAGCGGGTGCCGGGCGGCTTCCAGAACATCATGGAGTTCCGGGACCTCAGCGCCCGCTTCCCCGAGATGCGCCTCGCCGATCCGGATAGCACCAACATCCTGATCGAGGTAGAGAGCTTCCGCTCCATCGCGCTTCCCTTCCGGCCGCCGGCGGCCGAGGTGCACGACCTGGCCGGACGCTTGATCATGTCGCAGGACTCGCTCTGGTTCCGCGACCTGCAGGCGCGTCTGCCCGGCTCCCGGCTCGCCGCCGAGGGGGTGTACGCGCTCGAGTCGGCGGAGCTGATGCTGCGGCTGCGCGGCGAGCCGGTAGCGCTGGCGGATCTGCGCTTCCTCTACCCGCCGCTCCCCGAGGACGGAGGCGGCAACCTGCAGCTCGCCGTGCACCAGACGAACGGCAAGACGGCGATCACCGCCGAGGACATGGAGCTGCGCATCGAGGACGCGGGGCTCGCCGGTAGGGTCGGGATGGTCCTGGGCGATACGCTGCAGCTGCACGACACCGACCTGCGCTTCACCAACCTCGACACGCGGCTGATCCAGCGGATGGCGCCCGAGGTCGAGCTGCCGCGCCACGGCCGCCTCACCGGCCGCGTGGTGCTGGCGGGCACCCCGGAGGCGATGCAGGTCGACAGCGACGTCACCTTCGCCGACGAGCGGGCGGGCACCAGCCGCGTCTTCGCGGTCGGCGAGGTGGGCGCGGGAGACGAGATCCGTCTGCGCAACCTGCGGTTGCGCTTCGATCCCCTGCAGGCCGATCTCGCCCGCGACATGGTGCCGGATCTGCCGCGCGGCGGAGTCATCACCGGCTTCGCCACGCTGGACGGCTACGCCACCGGGCCGCTGCAGCTCGACAGCGACCTCACCTGGCGCGACCCGAGAACGGGCGTGAGCCGGGTGCTGGCGACGGGCGGGGTGAGCACCGGGGATGAGGTGCGCTTCAGCGATCTGCGGGTGCGCTTCGACCCCCTGCGGCTGGATCTGCTGCGTGGCTTCGCGCCCCAGGCTCCGGCGGGCGCCACGCTGGCGGGGCGAGCGACGCTGAACGGCTCGCTGGCGGGGCTGCTGCACGTCGATGCCGACGCCTCGCTGCGTGACCCGCGCACCGGCGTGAGCCGGGTGGCCGCCACCGGCGGGATCGGGATGGGGGAGCAGATCCGCTTCCGCGATCTGCAGGTGCGGCTCGATCCCTTCCAGGTGGCGCTCGCGCGCCGGGTGATGCCCGACTTCCCGCTGGCCGGCACGCTCTCCGGCCGGGCGGTGCTGAACGGCTCCCCCGCCACGCGGGTAGCGGCGCGCGCGGACCTGGTGCACGAGCAGGGCGCCGAGCGCTCGCATCTGGTGGGGCGCGGCGAGGTGGCGACCGGCCCGAACGGCTGGGCGGCGGTGGACCTTCAACTCCTTCCGCTCTCCCTGACCACCGTCGGGCGCTTCGCCCCCGCGGCGGGGCTGCGCGGCGCGGCCACCGGCGAGATACAGGCGCGCGGCGACCTGCGCGACCTCGCCCTCAGCGGCGATCTGCGCTTCCCTGACGGAGGCGCGCTCACCCTGCGCGGCACGATGGACCTGGCGAGCGAGGAGATGGGCTACGACCTCGCTACCCGCCTCGACGTGTTCAATCTGGCAACCGTCACCGAACGCGCTCCCGCCGCCACGTCGCTGACGGGGGTGATCGACGCGCGCGGCCGCGGCTTCGATCCCGCCACCATGCAGGCGCAGCTGCGGGCGGACATCGTGGGGCTGCAGGTGGATACGCTGGAGGCGGACTCACTGCGGGTACGCGTCGCCGTTGCGGACGGGCTGGCGCGGGTGGACTCGACGGCGATCCACACCGACTTCGCGCAGGTGGTCCTCGACGGCAGCTTCGGGCTGGTGGCGGCGCGCAGCGGCGAGCTGCGCTACCGCGTCGAGGTGGATTCGCTGCATGGACTGGCGCCCTATCTACCCGCCGCTGACACCGCCGCGCGTCCCGTCGAGCCGCGGCCAGCAGTGGTCGCGGCCGCTCGCGAGCGCGCCCGCGCCGACTCGGTGCGCTTCGAGCGCGCGACCGAGGTCGAGCGGATGGCGACCGGGCGCGCCCCCGCGCCGCCGCCCCGGCAGGACACCCTGCGCGGCCTTCCGCCCGATTCGCTCTGGGGGCGGGTACACGCCGCCGGCACCCTCAGCGGCAACGTCGAGCGCTTCGACCTGCGCGGCAACGCGGAGCTGGAGGATGTCATCTTCCGCGGCAATGCGGTGGGCAACGGGCGCGCGGAGTACGCGCTGCTGGAGTTCGGCACCCCGCAGCCCGCGGTCGAGTTGGAGGCCGCCTTCAATTCCGTGCTCGCCGCCGGCTTCGCGCTCGACAACGTGGGGGCGCGCGTCAACTACCGGGGCGACCGCTACGGCAGCGGCCGCGCGGTGCTCGCCGTCCGCCAGGACGACCAGCGCGACTACCGCGCGGATGTCGAGTTCGCGCTCTCGCTCGAGCGCAGCGAGCTGCGGCTGCACGAGACCGCGCTCCGCTTCGACACGGTGACCTGGACCTCGCTGCACCCCGGCGCGGTGAGCTGGGGAGGCACGGGAATCCAGCTGGACTCCATCGAGCTGGCGAGCGACCAGGGCGGCCGCATCTACCTGAACGGCCTCCTGCCGACCGAGGGTTCCGCGGACCTGGACTTGGAGATCGAGAACCTCCAGATCGCGCACGTCGTCGCGCTGATGCAGGGCGATGCCGAGGCGACCGGTCTGGTGACGCTGGACGCACGCATGGAGGGAACACAGCAGAGCCCGCGCTTTACCGGGGAGCTGGGGGTGGTGGCCGCCTCCTTCCAGGGGCGGGCACTGCCGGACACCCGCGCCAGCTTCGCGTACGCGGACACCGAGCTGACCACGAACGCCGAGCTGCTGCGCCGTGGCCAGACCCTGCTGGCGGCCGAGGCGACCCTGCCGGTCAACCTGGCGCTGGCGGAGTACACCGGACCGCGCCTGCTCGACCGGCCGCTCTCAGTGGACGTGCGCGCCGACAGCCTGCCGCTCGACGCGCTCCCCAGCTTCACCGACGCCGTTTCCGACGTGCACGGCCGGCTGATCGGCAACATCGCCATACGGGGGACCGCAGAGGATCCGGACATCCGCGGGCTGCTCAACCTGGATCTTGGCTCCTTCGGCGTGGTGCCGCTCGGGGTGCGCTTCCAGGACATCGCCGGCACCGTCCGGATGGAGGGCAGGACAGTCGCGATCGATTCGCTGGTCGCCCACAGCCGGGGGGTGGTGCGGATCACCGGCGAGCTGGACATGGCGACGCTGACTGAGCCGGGCTTCGACCTGCAGGTCACCGCGGACAACGCGCTGGTGATGAACAACGAGCAGGGCCGGCTGCAGATCGACGCCGATCTGGCGGTGCAGGGCCCCTTCGATGGCGTGCACGTCACCGGCGACGTATACACCCGCCGGACGGTACTCTACATTCCCCAGGCGAGCGGCAAGAACGTGGTGGACCTCGACGACCCGACAGTCTTCCGCGGGGTGGACACCGTGCTGGTCGCCGAGCGTCGGGAGGTGGCGGCCGGCTCCCCGCTGATGGAGAACCTGCGGGTGGACGTCAACCTGCACATCTCCCGGGAGACCTGGGTGCGCTCGCCCGACGCGAACGTCGAGATCTACACCCCGGAGGACGTGGGTCCGCTCACCCTCCACATGGATCGTGCCGCCGGGAGGCTGACGCTCGAGGGCACCGTCAACACCGAGTTCGGCGAGTACGAGTTCATGGGGCGCCGCTTCCAGCTCACCCGCGGGACGGCGACCTTCATGGGGAACCCGGAGATCAATCCGCTGATCCAGCTCGCCGCCGAGCACGAGGTGCAGCTCCCCGGGCGTGAGGCGCTGGAGATCCGCATCGTCGTCGGCGGTACCGCGCTCGAGCCCACCATCACGCTGGAGAGCAGCGCCCAACCGCCGATCTCGCAGACCGACCTGATGAGCTATCTGGCCTTCGGGCGCGGTGCCTCGACGCTGCTGCAACAGCAGGGGTCCGGCCTCTCCGGGCAGGGCGGCGGGGGCGGAGGCGTGGTCGGCGCGGTGGCGGGGATGGCGACGCAGCAGCTTGCGGCCGTCGCGGTCAACGCGGTGGTCAAGCAGTTCGAGAGCGACGCAGCCCGCCAGCTCGGCCTCGACGTCTTCAACATCGCCCCGGCAGATCTGCCGGCAGAGATCGTCTCGGGGCGGCCCGATTTCGGCAACGTGCTGCGCGGCACGGAGATCGAGGCGGGCCGCTATGTCACCCCGCGGCTCTTCGTGGCCGGCCACGCGCGACCGACCTTCGTCCTGCCGGGAGCTCGCCTCGTGTACCGCACCCCCAACGGCTTCCGCTGGATCACCAGCCTGGAGCCGCGCTTCCTGCCGCGCGAGCCCACCCTGGCCGACCAGGGCGCGCCCGCAGCTACGAGCGTTTTCGGCGCCTTCCTGCTGCGCGAGTGGCGCTTCTGAGCAGCTACCCGCCGCACTGAGTTCCGCCAGCAGCCACCCGCACAATCTCCCGCGCGCGGTATGGAGTTACTCCCGCCGCTGCGTCGCCGCCTCGCCTAGCGCTCCCCCAACTCGGCTGACTGAGCAGCGGCATCCGGCTCCGTCTGCCGCTGCTTCTCTCGCTTCGCTTTCTTCTTCCCGGGCTCGATGCGCTCCTGCGTCTGGATGATCCGTACCGCGCCCGGCTCGGGCATGATCGGGAATCCGCGGCGCTTGGCCCACACGCGGGTGAACTCTGCGCCCAGCAGCAGGATCATCGAGGAGTAGTAGATCCAGAGCAGGATGATGGCGAGCGAGCCGGCGGCGCCGTAGACGCTCCCCGGGTCGCTGCTCCCCAGATAGAGGCCGATCAGGAACTTGCCGAAATTGAAGAGCAGGCCGGTGAAGATGCCGCCCACGATCGCGTCTCGCCAGGCCACCACCGCGTCCGGCAGGAACTTGAACATCGCCGCGAAGAGGGCGGTGATCACAGTCAGCGAGATGGCGGTGTTGATCCCCTGCAGCAGCGCGCCGGAGACCCACGCGGGTCCCAGCATGCCGATATACGTGCTGAGCGCCGCGATGGCCGCGCTCAGTACCAGCGAGACGAGCAGCATGAAACCGATCGCCAGGATCATTGTGAAGGAGAGGACCCGCTTGAGCAGGAAGTTCTTGATATCACCACGCGTCGGGTCCGGTCCCACCTCCCAGGCGGCGTTCAGCGCGGCCTGCAGCTGCGCAAAGGCGGCCGTGGCGCCGAAGAGAAAGGCGATGATGCCGATCGTTGCGGCGAGCGCGCCACCGGCGCCCGGCCGACTGACGTTCTGCAGCACCGTCTCTACCTGCGCCGCGCCCTCCGCCCCCACCAGACCGCCGGCCTGCTCCTGGATCACGCGCGTCACCGTCTCCGGGTCGAGGAACGGCTCGATCATGATGATGAGCAGGATCAGCAGCGGAGGGAGCGAGAAGATCGTGTAGTAGGAGAGAGCGGCCGCCATCTGCGGGCAGCTGTCGGCCATGAAGTCCGAGATCATCTCCCAGACGAAGCTCCCTGCATCCTTGAGACGGCCGACGACGTTCAGCGCAGGCATAAGATGAGGATGGAAGGGGACGCAGCCGGGCGGGCGACATCCCGCCGGGAACATCTGGAGCAGCTGCGAAACGCATGCCGCACCAGGCGGTCCGGCGCGGCAGAATCGCAGCTCGGGCCGTCACTCCGCCGAGTGCTCCTGGTAGGCGTCGTCCGGGGCGCCGGTGGCGGCGAGCGCCTCGACGCGGGCGATCCCCTCCCGCCCGGCGATCGCGTGCACCAGACCGTCCGCGAGGCGCGCGGGGAACCAGAACCCCAGCTCCTCGAGGGTGGCGAAGGCGGCCCGTGCCTCTCCGCGGGCGCGATCCAGCACCGCGCGCGCCGGCTGCCGGAAGAGCCCCTCGACGAGGTCGGGCGCGGCGGGTGCACCCGCCCACAGCTCCTGCAGCCGGCGCTGCTGCTCAGGGCTGCCCTGGTGGTGGATCTCGGAGACGAGCAGGTTGTGGCTGCGGCGGCCGAGGTCGAACTCGAAGTCCGTCAGGTCGTCCACGATCTGAAAGGCGGTGCCGAGGCGGGCGACCGCTGGCTCGGCGCGGCGCACCCGCTCGCCCACCGCTCCACGCTCGAGCAGCTTGGGCGCAACCCAGCCCAGGGTGAAGAGCAGCCCGCCACGCACGCGGTGCACCCGCTCGACCATCTCGTCCGGTTGCGGGATCTCCGCGACCCCGCCCTCCTCGGAACCCTCGAGACCGCCGATCTCGGCCATGGTGTCGATCAGCCCACGCAGGATGCCGTCACGTTCGGTGTCATCCATCATCCCTGCCTCGACAGCCCGGTCACCAGTGCGGCGGATCAGCCGCTCGAAGCAGATGAGCTGCAGCACCGAGGCGGAGCGGGCGCCGCTCCCCGGCCGCAGCGGCAGCAGGCTCTTCGATTGGTCGTCGAAGAGGTTGTCCGCCGCGGTGATCGTCCCCTTGATGCCGAAGTTCAGCTCCGCGTAGAGCTGCAGCCGCTCCCGCGGCACCCCCAGAGACTCGAAGAGCGAGCGGAAGAGGATCAGGAAGAAGTACTCCTGCAGGAAGGCGAGCCCGAGCGGCGTCGCCTCCTCCCCCGGCTCCGGCAGAGGCGGCGGCGGCGCGAGGAAGCGTGAGTCCAGCAGCTCCCGGAGCTGCGCGTGGTGCGTCCGGACCGCGTCGGCCTGCGAGAGCAGAGCGGGGGCGAGCCGCTCCCACACTCCCTCCTCCTCGAGCAGCCGCACCGCGGCAGGCGAGCGAAACACCGGCGAAAGAGTCATCC
>JBPCIT010000290.1:0-4095 GCA_051006015.1 Longimicrobiaceae bacterium | reverse complement strand
CTGCTCGCCGCTTGCGGAGCGGCACGGGCGGGTGGCGGCTCCGCGTCCGGCTTTCGCGTCGACGAGGCGACGATCGCCGGGATCCATCAGGAGATGCGGGCCGGCCGGCTCACCGCGCGTGCGCTGGTGCAGCACTACCTCGACCGCATCGAGGCGTACGATCGGCAGGGGCCGGCGCTCAACTCCCTCATCCTCGTCAACCCGGACGCCGTGGCGGTGGCGGATTCGCTGGACGCCCTCTTCCGCCGTACCGGGGAGCTGACGGGGCCGCTGCACGGCATCCCGGTGATCGTCAAGGACAACTACGACACCTTCGACCTGCCCACCACCGCCGGCTCCCTCGCGCTGGAGGGCTCCGTGCCGCCGGATGACGCCTTCCAGGTGCGCCGGCTGCGCGAGGCGGGGGCGATCGTCCTGGCGAAATCCAACATGGCGGAGTTCGCCTTCACCCCATTCGAGACCGTCGGCTCGCTGCTGCCGGGCTACACCCTCAACCCCTATGCGCTGAACCGCGTCACCGCCGGCTCGAGCGGGGGGACGGCCGCCGCGGTCGCCGCCAACCTCGGCGCCGTGGGGCTGGGCACCGACACCGGCAACTCGATCCGCGGCCCCTCCTCGCACACCGCGCTGGTGGGGATCCGCTCGACGATGGGGCTCACCAGCCGCGACGGCATCGTGCCGCTCTACCTGGACCGCGACATCGGCGGTCCGATGACGCGCACGGTGGCCGACGCGGTGGCGCTCTTCGAGGTGATCGCCGGCTACGATCCCGCCGATCCGGTGACGGAGGAGAGCCGCACCCGCCGGACGGAGCGCTACGCCGACCATCTGCGGGCGGAAGGGCTGCGCGGCAAGCGCATCGGGGTGGCACGGCAGATCTCCAACACCGGGACCGTCGATCCGGAGGTGCTGCAGCGCTTCGAGGAGGCGCTGGAGGCGCTGCGCCGAGCCGGAGCGGAGGTGGTCGATTCCGTCCGAATCCCCGAGCTGGAGACCATCACAGGCTCGCTCTGGTGCCCCCGCTTCAAGACGGACATCAACGCCTACCTGGCGAGCCGCGGCGCGAACGTACCGGTGAAGAGCCTGGAGGAGATCATCAGCTCCGGGAGATACCACCCCTCCATCGAGCTCCGGCTCCGCAACTTCCAGCAGTTCCGGGGGCCGGAGGAGGACGAGGGATGCCGGCAGGCGGTGGAGAACGTCCCCCGGCTGCAGGCCGGGGTGCGGCGCGTGCTGAGCGAGCAGCGGCTGGATGCGCTCGTCTATCCGACCTGGAACAACCCGCCGCGCCGCATCGGGGACCTCAACACCCCGCATGGCAACAACAGCTACATCCTCTCGCCGCCCACCGGCTTTCCGTCCATCACCGTACCGATGGGCTACGTCGGCGACGGACTGCCGGTGGGGCTGCAGATCTTCGGGGATGCCTGGTCGGAGCCGACGCTGATCGAGATCGCCTACGGCTACGAGCAGGCGACGCGGCACCGCCGCCCGCCCGCCTCCACGCCGCCGCTGCAGGGACGTCGCTGAGCAGGGCACTGGCGGATGAGGCTCCTCAGCGCGCCCCCGCCCGCGCGAGCACAAAGCGCGTAAAGGAGCGCTCCGCCCAGCGGTACGCCACAGCGATCCAGAGCGCGGAGTACGCGATCCCGTAGAGCACCTTCCAGAGCGGTTCCGGCAGGAAGGCGGCGCGCATCAGCACCAGCGGCGCCTGCATGGGGTGCAGGTAGAGCAGCGCGTGCTCCCACGCGGCGAGGTAGGGGAAGAGCGGCAGCGTCAGCAGAGTGCTGTAGAGGGCGGAGGGCATCAGAAACTCGTTGATCGAGTCGTAGCGTGCCACCGCCACGAAGCCCGCTAGGGTGAGGAGCAGCGAGGCGAGCACCATACCGAGCGAGAGGAGCAGCGCGTCGAAGCGCGGGCCGTAGAGCAGCACCACGATGAGCAGATTCTCGATCCAGGCGAGTGCCGTCAGCGTCGCCAGCTTCGCGGCCAGGTACTCGCCCGGCCGCAGGGGCGTGACGACGAGCGCTTCGAGCGTGTTCTCGTCTTTCTCCAGCAGCACCAGCGCGGCGATGAAGTAGAAGGTGGTGATCACCAGATTGCCGGCGACCAGCGCAGGCAGCACCCAACCCAGGTCCGGGATCGGCAGGAAGCCGACCAGCAGCATCCAGGTGACCAGCACGAAGAGGGTGGCGTGGTAGAAGCCGTTGCGCGCCTGGAGCCGCACGTCGCCCCCCGCCGCGGCGAGCAGACGCCTCATGCCAGGCTCCGGCCGGTGACGCGGATGAAGATCTCCTCCAGCGTCGCCTCCTGCGTGTGGATCGTATGCACCGTGCTCTCGCGCAGCAGCGCCAGGAACTCTGCATCGTCGCCCAGCCCCTGCAGCGGGAAGTCACGCTGCGCGAGTCGGCCCTCCTGCGCGTACTCGACGCGCACCGTCGGCTCGCCGTAGCGCAGCCGCAGCTCGCGCGGGGCGTCGATCAGCGCGATGGCGCCGTCCACGATGAAGGCGACGCGGTCGCACAGCTCGTCCGCCACGGTCATGTTGTGCGTGGTGAGGAAAACCGTCTTGCCGGCCTCGCGCTGCGTCCGGATCAGCTCCTTGATGCGTCGGGAGTTGATGGGATCGAGCCCCGAGGTCGGCTCGTCGAGGAAGAGCAGCTCCGGGTCGTGGATCAGCGCGCGCGCCACCGTCAGCCGCCCCTTCATCCCCTTCGAGAACTGCGACACCCGCAGCCCGCCGTCCTCCCCCAGCCCGACCTGCTCCAGCACCGCCTGCGGCTCGAGGGTGCGCCCGGTGTAGAGGGCGCGGAAGAAGGCGAGGTTCTCCAGCGCGGTGAGCTTGAGGAAGTGGTTGGGCAGCTCGAAGGAGACGCCGATCCGCTCGTAGTAGTCGGACCCCCAGGCGGTCAGCTCCCGCCCGAGCACCGCGATCCGTCCCCTGTAGCCGCGCAGCAGCCCGATCAGGATCTTCTGTGTGGTGGATTTGCCGGCGCCGCTGGGGCCCAGGAAGCCGAAGATCTCCCCCGGCTCGACGGCGAAGTCGAGCCCGGCGACCGCCGGCTGCTCGGTGCGGGCGTAGGTGTAGCTCACCTGCTGGACCTGGATCGCTGTCTCTGCCATGCGCGGGATCGGGGGTTGCGCGGAGCACGCGAAAGGGGACGCTGCGCAACAAGATAGCGAGCTTTCCGGGGAATGCGACTTGCGGGTGCTCCCCCACCGTCATCCCCATCCACGAGACAAGGAGACAGCATGGATCGCAACGAGGAGAGGCGGGCGGACGCGGTGGGACCCTCCGGTGAGGTGTCGGGCCGCGAGAACGATCCCATCGAGGAGCGGCTGATCGAGGGGCGGGAGGAGTCGCAGCAGAGCATCGAGGCCGCCGCGGAGGAGGGGTTCGTGCAGGATCAGCGGGAGGACCCGGAGCACCCATCGAGGATCCAGCGGGAGCAGCGGTCCGGGATCGAGGACCCCTCCCACTCGCAGGGGATCTGACGCAGCCGCCGGCGGATCCGCGGGTAGGCGCCGGCTCCCGGGTCGAGCCGGTACAGTGAGGTGTGGCAGCTCTCGACGCTCCCAGGTTCACGAACCGCGGAGCGGTCCGAAGCGCAGGTGGGTAGGGCCGTGCGTGCACGCCTGTGTTGGCTGACATGGCATCGTGCAGCCGTGGCGGCACCGAAGCGACTTACACAGGTCTCCACCTATCAGCATGGCTCAAAGCAGCCCGACGAATTCCTCCACCGTTAGCCCGGCCTGCCGAATCATGGCGCGGAGCGTTCCCTTTGCAATCTCATTGTGATCCGGTACGGTGAGACGTCGGTATGGGGAGGTCGACTGCCGTAGAATCATGTGGCTCCCCTTCTGGCGGTCCAGCACGTATCCGAGCTTCTCGAGCACTCGAACCACATCGCGCCCGGAGACTGTCGGGAGCTTCGCCACCGATCAGACCTCGATGATCTCTTCCGTGATGGGTGGAGGCACCGGGTCTCCATGTGCGTCGAGGCTCCCGAGGTAAAGCTCGATCGCCTCGCGGATGTTGTCGAGCGCCTCCTTGCGTGTCCGGCCCTGGCTGATGCAGCCGGGGAGCGAAGGCAC
>JBPCIT010000289.1:0-8843 GCA_051006015.1 Longimicrobiaceae bacterium | reverse complement strand
CCGCGGTACTTCGTGCCCGCGATCACAGCCGCCATGTCGAGCGCGAGCACGCGATTATCGCGCAGGCTCTCGGGGCGCTGCCCGCTGGCGATCAGCTGCGCCAGCCCATCGACGATCGCAGTCTTGCCGCCGCAGGGCTCGCCGATCAGTACCGGGTTGTTCTTCTTGCGCCGGGAGAGGATCTCCATAACCCGCTCGATCTCCTCGGCCCGGCCGATGGTCGGGTCAAGCTCTCCTTGGCGGGCGAGCTCCGTGAGGTCCCGGCAGAAATGGTCGAGCGCGGGCGTCTTCGACTTCTTGTCGCCCTTGGGCGTGCTGCCGCCCGCCGCGGTGCTCCCGCTGGCAGCCGGAGCCGCGTTCGGCTCGGAGCCGAGCAGCTTCAGCGTCTGGCGGCGCGCCTCCTCGAGGGTCACGCCGAGCTGGTTCAGAACCTCGGCGGCGATCCCCTTCTCCTCGCGCAGCAGGCCGAGCAGAAGGTGCTCAGTGCCGACGTAGGAGTGGTTGAGCTCGCGAGCCTCGGCCATCGCGAACTCCAGCACCTTCTTCGCGCGCGAGGTGTAGGGCAGCTCGCCGAGGGCGATGGTCGCCTTGCCACGGCGCACCGATTCCTCGATGCGCTCCTGGATCTGCTCGAGGTCGACCGAGAGGTTGGTCAGAACGGCGGCCGCCACTCCTTCCCCCTCGCGGATCAGGCCAAGCAGGATGTGCTCGGTACCGACGTAGTCGTGCTGAAGCCGAATCGCCTCCTCACGCGCCATCGCGAGTACCTTGCGGACCCGGTCCGTGAAGTTGTAGTTCATGCGTGCCCTTTCATTGCGGCGGGTAGTCCGGTGCACGAAAACTCGCAGGGTGCAGAGCGGGTCTGCATTGCGAGCCGTGCAGGGTTGTCCTGTATGCGATGGCCGTCGATCCAGCAGCTTTCCTTCCGCACCCTCACCCCTCTACCGAGGGATCGCCCTCGCGTGCGAGGGTACGCCGAACGTAGGTGGCGCGGTGAACATCCGATTCGGCCGATGTGAGCGGTTTTCCCGCCGCCTGCTCCAGATGAGCGGCCTGCGTGAAGATCATAAGTTGGTTCAGCGTGTATACACTGGTCCCAGGGAGAAGTTTCAGGCTGATGCCCAGCCGAACGCCGCTGAGGAGGTTCATCACCTCGTCGAAGGAAATCGAGCGGGCGTAGCGCAAAAGCCCGTAGGCACGCCACACTTTATCCTCGATCACGTGCGGCGCGTCGCGCTGTAGAATTCCGCGGGCCAGCTTCTCGTAATTGACGACCTGCTGAACGATCTTCTGCAGCTGATCGATCAGGTCCTCCTCGGTCTTCCCGAGCGTGGTCTGGTTCGAGATCTGGAAGAAGTTCCCGACGACCTCGGAACCCTCCCCGTAGAGCCCGCGGAAGGTGAGACCCACCTGTCCCATCCCCTGCAGCACCTTGCCGATCTCCTGCGTCAGCACCAGACCCGGCAGGTGCATGAGCACCGACGCCCGCAATCCCGTGCCGACGTTGGTCGGGCAGGAGGTCAGATAGCCGAACTCGGGATGGTACGCATAGCTGAGGCGGCCTCCCAGCTCCTCGTCGAGGGCGTCCACCATCTGCCAGGCGTCGCGCAGCCGAAAGCCGCTGAGCAGGCCCTGCAGTCGGAGATGGTCTTCCTCGTTGACCATCACCCCCAGCGACTCGCGCGGCGCGAGCAGCAGCGCCGCGTGCGTCGGCGGCGTGCCATCCTCGCCGCCGATCAGCTCGGTGCTCACGAGGTGCCGCTCGTGGAGCACCCGCCGGTCGGCGCCGGAGAGAGCGGCGATGTTGAGTGCGCTCCCACCCTGCAGCAGCGGCGCAGCCTCCGCGGCGTCGCGCGCCAGCTCGGCCACCATGCGGCGGTCGGCATCACCCGCGCGCGGCCCGAAGCTGAAACCCTGTAGGTTCCGTGCCAGGCGGATGCGGGTGGAGAGAACGATATCCGCGTGCGCGCCGGTCGCATCCAGCCAATCGAGCCCCCCCTCCGGAGGACGAAGCATGTCCCTCATGGTCGGGCTACCCTATTCCGCCGTTTCCATTCTGCGAAGCTGGTCGCGCAGCCCGGCGGCCCGCTCGAAGTCCTCGGCATCGATGGCGCGCTGCAGGCTGCGGCGCAGGCTCGCCGCCCGCGCCACCCGGTCGGCCTCGCTCGGGTCCGGCGGCATGTACGCCTTGCCGACGTGCTGCGTCCCGCCGTGTAGCCGCCGGAGAAGGCTACGGAGCTGGACGTTGAAGTGCGAGTAGCAGACGGCGCATCCCAGGCGGCCCGTGCGCCGAAAGTCGCTCAGCGCGAGGCTGCAGGAGGGGCAGCTCTCGAGGGAGGAGACGGCCTCCGCTCCGATGCTCTTTCCCATCTGTGCGAGAAAGTCGGTGAGGGGCGTCGTGGCGCCAGCTGCCACGCCGGTCTCCAGCCCCTTCTCCGCCGCACATGCCTCACAAAGATGAGAGTTACGCATCTCGTTGTTCTCGATCTGCGTCAGGTTGATCACGGCTTCGTGCTTGCCGCAGCTGTCACACCGCATGAAGTTCTTCCTCTACACGTTTCTGCCGCTACCCGTTTTCCGCCCCCCCGCCGGAGTCAGCCGGTGAAGCGCTCGCGCAGCTGAGGGCGCGTGTCGCTGTGCACCGGAACCAGATGTGCCTCCTCGACTCGCAGGACGCGATCGGCGCGCGCGGCGAGGTCACGGTTGTGCGTCACCAGCACCATGGCGGAGGCATGCTCCGCGCTCACCGCGAAGAGCAGGTTGTGGAGCCGGTCGCTGGTATGCGGGTCGAGATTGCCACTCGGCTCGTCAGCGAGCACGACCAGAGGACGATTTGCGAGCGCACGCGCCACAGCCACGCGCTGCTGCTCCCCTCCGGAGAGAGCCGCCGGCTTGTGCTCCAGCCGCCGCTCCAGCCCCACCTGCGTGAGCAGTTCGCGGGCGCGGTCACGAGCCACCCGGGGAGAGGCGCCGGAGATGAGCTGCGGCATCATCACGTTCTCCAGGGCGCTGAACTCCCGGAGAAGATGGTGGAACTGGAAGACGAAGCCGATGCGCGCGTTGCGAAGACGGGCGAGCTGCTCGTCGGCCAGATCCTGCAGCGCCTCGCCGCCGACCCTCACCTCTCCGGCAGTCGGCCGATCGAGCCCCCCGAGAAGATGGAGAAGCGTCGACTTTCCGGCGCCGCTCTCGCCGATGATCGCGATGCTCTCGCCGGGAGCGACCTCCAGGTCGACGTTCTTGAGGATCTCCAGCGCGGTGCCGTCGCCGCCGACATACCGCTTCACAAGACCACGCGCCACGATCGTCTGCTCGGCGGCGCGCTCCTGCGGCAATAGCTGAACCTCGGCGGTGGAGAGGCGCTCACTCATGGCGGATCGCTTCCACGGGGAGCAGGGACGCCGCCTGCCGCGCCGGATACAGGGTGGCGAAGAAAGAGATCAGCACGCTCAGCCCCAATATAATGCCGATGTCGACCAGATCGAGCGCCACGGGAAGATGGTCGATGAAGTACACGTCGCCCGGGATCGAGATCAGCTTGTAGCGGTCGAGCAGCCAGATCAGGAAGAGGCCGCCCAGGGCGCCGAGCGTCGCGCCGACGACACCGATCACCACCCCTTGAAGCATGAAGATGCGCAGCACCTGCCGCGACGTAAGCCCCATCGACTTCAGGATCCCGATCTCCCGCGTCTTGTCCGTCACCACCATCACCAGCGTAGAGATGATGTTGAATGCGGCCACCACGACGATGAGCAGCAGAATGATCTCCATCGCCAGCTTCTCGAGGCGGAGCGCCGAAAAGAGCGAGGAGTTCATCACCTTCCAGTCCTCTGCGCGGTACGGGTAGTAGCCGAGCTCGTCCTCGATGCGTCCAGCTACCACATCAGCCTGCATCGCATCCGGAACCCGGATCTCGAGGCCGGTGACGGCGACGCCCATCTCGGTCAGCTCCTGCGCCTCCGCCAGGCCCGTGTACATGAACTTGTTGTCGTACTCGTACATCCCGGTCTCGAAACGACCGGCGACCTCGAACTTGCGCATCTTCGGCACCAGGCTGCCGAGCGGGCTCACCTGCACCCCCTGCAGCGAGATGATGTCTACCACATCGCCGGGGAAGAGGCCGAAGCGGTCGGCGAGCGCCCTGCCGACGAGGAGGGGAGGATACCCCGACTGCGTCTCGCCAAGCCGAAACCTGCCTTCACGGATCTGCCGGACGATGTCGGTGATCGGCTCCCCCTCGCTCTGGGGATCGATACCGCGCAGGATGGCGAACTCCGCATGACCGGCCGGATTTCGCATGCCGACCTCGGTATGGATGAAGGGAGCCGCGGATTGCACGCCGGCGACCCCGCGGACGCGCTCGAGCACCGCCGGCCACTCCTCCATCCGCATCGCCTCGCCGTACGTCGTCAGCCAGATGTGCGGATTGGTGCCGAGGATCTTGTCACGAAGATCGCGCTGCAGACCGGACATCACCGAGGTGACCACGATCAGCGCCATCACACCGACCAGCACCCCGCCGATGGCGATCAGGGTGATCAGCGAAAGGAAACGGGCTCCGCGGCGCGACGACAGGTAGCGGCGGGCGATGTACCACTCGAGCTTCACTGCTTCTCCTCGTTGCGCTGCATTACCTCAAAGCTGGCATCGAGTGCCGACTACCGCGGCATCTCCGCTCCTATTCCGGGCGCATCGTCGGGAAGAGGATTACGTCGCGGATCGACGGCTGGTCCGTCAGCAGCATCACCAGGCGATCGATCCCCATCCCCAGACCGCCCGTAGGCGGCATCCCATACTCCAGGGCGCGGATGTAGTCCTTATCCACGACCTGAGCCTCCGCGTCCCCGGCGGCGCGCAGGCGGCTCTGCGCCTCCAACCGCTCCTGCTGGTCCAGGGGATCGTTCAACTCGCTGTACGCGTTGGCGATCTCCCGGCCTCCGACAAAGAGCTCGAAGCGCTCCGTCAGCTCCGGGTCACCGCGCTTCGGCTTCGCCAGCGGCGACATCTCGCGCGGATAATCGGTGATGAAGGTCGGCTGAACGAGGTGCGGCTCGACCAGCCCGCTGAACAGCTCGTCGATCAGCTTTCCGCGTCCAAGCGTGCCCACACCTTCGACACCCAACTCCAAAGCCTTGTTCCGAAGTTCCTCGTCCGCGAGCGCTGGGACAACTACGCCGCCGATCTCGCGAAGCGCCTCGTAGATCGTATGCCGCGCGAAGGGGGGTGAGACGTCGATCGTCTGCCCTGCGCTGTGCAGGACGCGACCGCCGGTGACGCTCTCCACCACGTGGACCAGCAGCTCTTCCGCCAGCCGCATGACGTCCTCGTAGTCGAGGTAGGCGGCGTAGAACTCCAGCATGGTAAACTCGGGGTTGTGGAAGCGGTCGATCCCCTCGTTCCGAAAGTCCTTGCCGATCTCGTACACCCGCTCCATGCCGCCCACGATCAGCCGTTTCAGGTACAGCTCGTCGGCGATGCGCAGGTAGAGCGGCATGTCGAGCGCGTTGTGGTGCGTGACGAAGGGCCGCGCGGACGCGCCACCGTAGATGGGCTGCAGCACCGGAGTCTCCACCTCCAGGAAGCCGCGCTCATCCAGGAAGCGGCGTATGCTGGAGATCGCGCGGGCGCGGGCGACGAAGGTCTCCCGCACCTCGGGATTGATCGCCAGGTCGACGTAGCGCTGCCGGTACCGTGCCTCCCGGTCGGCGAGGCCACTGTATACCCGCCGCCCGCCAGTCTCGGGATCGATCTCCTCCTTGCCGAGCGGGAGCGGCCGTAGCGACTTGGCGAGCAAGGAGAGCTGCTCGACTCGGACCGAGACCTCGCCCGTGCGCGTACGGAAGAGCGGCCCCTCCACGCCGACCCAGTCGCCGAGGTCGAGAAGCTCGAGCAGCGAATAATCCTCCTCACCCAGCACGTTCATCCGGAAGTACAGCTGGATCTTGCCGGCGCGGTCGGCGAGGTGGGCGAAGGTGCTCTTCCCCATGTCGCGCATCGCCACGATCCGTCCCGCGAGGCGAACGCTCGGGCCCTCCTCCGCCTCGCCCGTGTAGAGGCCGAGCGCCTCGACGGCGGATTGGGTGGGATCGAAGCCGTAGGCGTACGGCTCGGTTCCGCGGGCGCGCAGCTCGTCCAGCTTCGCCAGCCGGGCGCGAACTACCCGCTCACGCTCCTCGGTCGTCACCTGGGACGTCTCCATCAATGCTTCGCTCCGTACTCCCGCAGGTAGGCGCGGATGAAGGGATCGAGGTCCCCGTCCATCACCTTCTGAACGTCCGGCACCTTTAGCTCCGTGCGATGGTCATTCACCATCGTATACGGCTGGAAAACATACGAGCGGATCTGGCTGCCCCAGCCGATGTCGGTCTTGGTCGACTCGAGCTTCGCCTTCTCCGCCTCCTGCTCCTCCAGAGCGCGCTGATACAGCGCCGCCTTCAGCATCTTCATAGCCGTCGCGCGGTTCTTGTGCTGCGACCGCTCCTGCTGGCACGCCACCACGATCCCGGACGGAATGTGCCGCAGGCGGACGGCAGAGCTGGTCTTGTTCACATGCTGACCGCCGGCACCCGAGGCGCGATAGACATCCATCTCGATGTCTTCGTCGCGCACCTCGATCTCGATGGTATCGTCCACCACCGGATAGACGAAGACCGAGGCGAAGGAGGTGTGCCTGCGGTCCTGCGAGTCGAACGGCGAGATGCGTACCAGCCGATGCACGCCGCGCTCTGCCTTGAGGTAGCCGTAGGCGGACCGCCCCCGCACCTCGAGGGTGGCGGATTTGATCCCGGCCTCCTCGCCCTCGAGGCGGTCGAGAAGCTCGACATCGAAGCCCTGCGTCTCTGCCCAGCGGACGTACATCCGCAGCAGCATCTCGGCCCAATCCTGCGACTCGGTGCCGCCTGCGCCCGGGTGGATGGTGACGATCGCGTCTCTCGCGTCGTCGGGACCCTGCAGCATGTTCTTCAGCTCCAGGGCTTCCAGATCGCCTCCAAGGGAGTTGACCTCGCGCGTCCACTCCGCGAGAAGCGCGGGATCCTCCTCCTCGGCAAGCAGCTCTCCGATCTCGATCAGCTCCTGGATCTTTGCGGCGAGCCGACTCCAGGGCTCCGTCCACTCCTTGAGCGTGTTGGACTGGCCGATCAGCTCCCGCGCCCGACCCGGATCGCTCCAGAAGTCGGGTTCCGCCATGCGCGCTTCGAGCTGCGCCAGCTGCTCCTGCTTGCCGGCGATGTCAAAGAAACCTCCCCAGCTCATCGAGCCGCGCACGGGAGGTTTCCAGTTCGGTGCTCAGTTCGGCGATCATCTTCGTAGATGCTGGTAATGAATACGGGGGACCGCCCCTGCCGGACGGCCCCCCTGGAGACGTGTTCAAATATAGCGCTGATGCGGAGGCGGAGCAAGAAATCCGCCGCCGGGATGCTGAGTGTTACGAACTACCTGTGGAGACGCCCACCGGCTGCCTCCGCGTTCGTCAGAGAGGCTTCGCCTCGTCGATGAGCATGATCGGGATTCCGTCCCGGATCTCGTACCGGAGGCGGCAGTAATCGCAGATCAGGCTCGGCGGCTCTTCTTGGTGCCGCAGTTCTCCCTTGCACTTGGGACAGACGAGGATATCGAGCAGCTTTGGATCGAGCATCAGCGTTTCTCCGTGGATGGAACCGAAAACCCGAGTCGCCGCAGCGCGGTAGGATCCCGCCGCCACTTCGGCAGCACCTTGATCCAGAGGTCGAGGTACACCGGCGCGCCGACGAACTCCTCGATCTTCCGCCGCGCTTCCTGACCGAGCCGACGGATCCCCGCTCCTCCCTCACCGATCAGAATGCCCTTCTGCGACGACCGCTCGACGTAGACGGTCGCGCGAATGTACACCGGCTCTGCGTTCTCCCGGTACTCGTCGACCTTTACGGCCACGCTGTAAGGAATCTCCTGCTTGAACAGCTCGAACACAGTTTCGCGGACGAGCTCCTCCACGAAGAAGCGCACCGACTGCGAGGAGATCTCGTCCGGCGGGTAGAGAAATGGGGAGCGCGGGAGTAGCGATGCGATCTTCCCGCGCAACTCTTCGACACCCTCCCCGGTGACGGCGGAAACCGTAGCGGTCTCCACCCCGAATGTCTCATGCGCCCACGCGCGTGCCGCCTCCGTCTGGGCCGCGGTCGCGATGTCGATCTTGTTGAGCACGACGAGGAGCGCCCGTCCACGCTGCCGCAGCAGATCGACGAGCTTGGGGTCCAGGAGGGGCGGTGTGGCTGCCGCGTCGAGCAGGAAGAGAATCGCGTCCACGTCCGGGATACTCTCCCGCACCGTCTGCAGCATGGAGTGGTGCAGCAGATAGCGAGGATCGACGAGGCCGGGCGTATCCACGAAGATCATCTGCACATCCTCGCGGGTGTCGATTCCGACCACACGCTCACGTGTGGTCTGCGGCAGCGGGGTGACGATGCTTAGCTTCTGCTCGAGAAGGCGGTTGAGCAGGGAGGACTTCCCTACGTTCGGCTGTCCGATCAGCGCTACGTTGCCGGCGCGCGTCGCGGGTGTCGAGCTCTCCGGGGATTGCTGCGTGGGTTCAGGCATGCGTCAATCTACGAATCCGGTGGGAGCCGCTGCAAGTCGGAGGGTCCTATTGGGAAACGGCAGCATGAAAGGCTCGCAGCAGCTGCCTGCGCATCGGCCGGTCCCCCAGGCTTCGGAAACGAAGGAAGCCTCCCGTGCGCCCGGTGGGGAGGCGCAGGGGAGGCTATGGTGTGGGACGGCGGCGCCGTACTCTCCCACCGGGTGACCCCGGCAGTACCATCCGCGCAGCGGGGCTTAACGACCGAGTTCGAGATGGGATCGGGTGGATC
>JBPCIT010000288.1:0-6601 GCA_051006015.1 Longimicrobiaceae bacterium | reverse complement strand
CGGGTCGAGCCCGGCACGCTGGGGCTGAGCGCCTGCACCCGGCAGTCCAGCGAGACGGCCGCCTGGCACTTGAGCGTGTGCGCCTTCTTCTTGCCCGAGTCGAAGGGCTTCTGCGCCTGCCAGCCCTTGGGGCGGCGGATGCGCTGCTCCCGGCTGTCGATCAGAATCTGCAGCACCGGCTCCTCCTGCACGACCTCGGCCAAGCTGCGCCCCCGCGGGCGCTTGGGCGCAGGCTCCTGCGGGTGCTCCCGCGGGCGCTCCTGCGGGCGCTCCTGCGAGCCGGCACCGGAGGCAGGCGAAGCGGGGGAGCCAGGTGTGCGCTGCTCCAGGGGGAAGACGGCCATGGCTTCCAGGCGCCGGAGCACATCCTGGGTGCTGCGGCGCACGGCCGATTCCTCGACGCCGAAGAGAAAGCCCAGCACCGGCCAGGTGGGGTAGAGCTTCAGCCACACCAGCGCGGCCAGCAGGCGGGAGAGGGGGTGAGGGGGTGAGGGCCGGGAGCGGCCGGGGGAGGGGGCGCCCTGCCGGGACCCGGCCGTGGCCGGGCACCCGCCTCTCCTACCGGATCTCCAGCGGCGGCATGGTGAGCACCCCCGGCTGTCCGAGCATTCCGGTGCGGCGGGCGAGCTGCAGGAGCGGCTGCAGGCTCTGGTAGGTGCGCACCGCCAGTGCGCCGCCGCCCGTCGGCCAGCTGCTCTCGGGGCCGCGGTCGATCAGCGTCTCGAGGAAGGTCCTCTCCTCGGGGTAGAGCTTGAGGTGGAGGTCGGCGTCAGGCTCGATCCCCGCTGCCTCGCGGGCGAGCCGCAGCGCCACCTCGAAGCCGCCCAGCTCATCCACCAGCCCCAGCCGCTGCGCGTCCGCGCCGGTCCAGACCCGTCCCCGCGCCACCTCGTGCACCTGCTCGCGGGTCATTCGCCGGCCATGGGCTGCCTTGGTGGTGAAATCGACGTAGATGCGGTCGAGAGAGGCGTCCAGACGCGCCCGCTCCTCTGGCGAGTAGTCGCGCGTCGGCGACCACATGGTGGCGTTCTCGCCGACCTGCACGGCGTCCCAGGTGATCCCCAGCCGGTTCGACGCCTCCGTGATCAGCACCTTCCCCGCATAGACGCCGATCGAGCCGGTCAGGGTCGAGGGCTGCGCCACGATCCGGTCGGCTCCCATCGCCACGAAGTAGCCGCCCGAGGCCGCGACGTTGCCCATCGAAGCGATCACCGGTTTGCCGGCGGCGCGAGCGCGAATCACCTCGCGCCAGATGGCGTCCGAAGCCACGTAGGAGCCGCCGGGACTGTCGATGCGGAAGAGGATCGCGCGCACCCCGTCATCCTCGATCGCCTGGCGGAAGGCGCGGGCGACGGTCTCCGAGCCCATCGCCAGGCCGCCGGAGACGGGGTTGAACTCGCTCTCCCCCTGCTGCACTCCGCCGACGCCGTAGATCAGGGCGATGCGATCGCCGCGGGTGTGCGGGCGCCCCGCGCGCCGGAGGTACTGCGGCAGGAAGAGGAAGTCGGCCCCGCCACCGAGGCGGGCGCGGAGGGAGTCGTATACCTCGTCGCGGTAGGCGAGGCGGTCCACCAGACGCGCGTCGAGCGCCTCGCCGGAGAGGAGCGGGCCGCGGTCGAAGGCCGCGCGCACCTGCGCCTCGGAGAGCCCGCGGGCGCTGGCGGTAGCGCGGACGAGCTGTCCGTAAATGGCCTCGAGCAACGACGCGTAGGCCTCGCGCTGCGGCGCGGTGAACTCGCGCTCGGTGAAGAGGTTCGGCGCATCCTTGTACTCGTAGCGCTGCCCGATGCGCGGCTCGATGCCCAGGCGGTCCAGCGTCCCCGCCACAAAGGGGACCTCGATCCGCAGCCCGGCGACGCTCAGATCCCCCGAGGGCTGCAGAAAGATCGAGTCGAAGGCGGTGGCGAGATAGTAGCCGCCGTGCCCCGGCCCGCCGTCGCCGAAGGTCTCCGAGAAGAGGATGGCCGGCTTGCCGGAGGCACGGAAGGCGGTCACCGCGTCGCGGATCTCCTCGATCTGACCCAACCCGAGCCCGCCGGAGCCCACCCGCGCCACCAGCGCAACCACCCGATCGTCCGTGGCGGCGCGGCGGAGCGCGTCGACAATGTCGCGCACGCTCGTCCGCCGGCCCTCGATCGCCTGCGCGACCGGGTCGTGCGGCACGTGCTCGACGAGTCCCTCGTCGAGGTTCAGCTCGAGGATCGTCTGGCGGGGCACCGGTGGCGTACGGCCCAGGGTGAGCAGCGCGATCATCATCAGCAGCATCCCCAGCACGGCGACGGCGCCGATCCCCGCCAGCATCCTGACGAGCGTGCGCCGCAGCCGTGAGGATCTTCTAGGCGGCTTGTTCTCTTCGGCCATAGGTGTTCTCCAGCGGTAGCGAGACGATGCGGCGAGGCAGCAGCGCCGCCTGGGCGCAGTGTAACCCACCTCCCCTGCGGCGGCAACCTTCAGCCCGGGCGGTTGAAACCGCGGCTGGAAGGGCACGAAGTCCGCCTGCGCGGACTCTGTATTGGCAAGGACGGCGCAGGAACGGCGAGATCCTGCCCCTGCAGCCCACGGAGGTGGGCTTTGTGCAGTTTCAGCAGCGAATTCATTCGCCGGGGGTTCTGGCGGGGAGGGGCCGGGGGAGGGGGCCCGCTGCCGGCCAAAACCAAGATCCTTGACAGCGGCGCGGTGCGATGCTAAATAGTTAGCACGTGCTAGTTCCTTAGCATCACCCTGAGGAGCGTCTCATGCCCCATCCCTCGCCCCACCTCGACCTCAGTCGCCGCGAGCGCCAGATCATGGACGTGGTCTACCGGCTCGGCCGGGTCACCACGCAGGAGGTGCTCGAGCGGCTTCCCGACCCACCCAGCTACTCCGCAGTGCGCGCGATGCTGCGCATCCTGGAGGAGAAGGGCCACCTGGAGCACGAGCAGGACGGCCCCCGCTACGTCTATCTGCCGACGGTGCCGCGCGACTCGGCGAGCGAGTCCGCGCTCAAGCACCTGGTGCGCACCTTCTTCGGGGGATCCACCGAGGCGGCGGTGGCCGCGCTGCTGGACATCTCCGGTGAGGATCTCTCCGACGCCGAGCTGGATCGGCTCTCCAACCTGATCGACAAGGCACGCGAGCAAGGACGATGATCATGGAAGCGCTCTTCGACTTCGCCGCCGCTCACTTCGTCGGCGGAAGCTGGCCCGGGATCCTGCTGGTGGTGGCGGTCAAGGCGACGCTGCTCCTGCTGATGGCGAGCGTGCTGGTGCTGGCGCTGCGGCGCGCCTCCGCCGCGAGCCGCCATCTGGTCTGGAGCCTGGCACTGGCGGCGCTGCTGGTGCTGCCGCCGCTCTCGCTCCTGCTGCCGGACTGGACGGTGCCGCTGCTGACCGTGCAGCTACGGGTGGATGCCGCGGACGCCGGATGGCTGCCGTCCAGGTCCGCTCCGGCGGAAGCACCGGCCGTGTGGATCTCCCCGCCGTCGCTGGCGCCGGAGGCGCCCCGGAGCGCGCCGGATGTGCCTGCGGTCTGGGCACCTTCCGCGCCGTCGGCGGAGATGCGAGGGGATCTGCTCGCGACGCCGACGGTGGTCCTGGTGCCGCACGAGGCCTCCGTGCCGCGTGAGGCGCCGGGGGCGGCCTTCTGGCTGATGGCGCTCTGGGCGGCGGGCGCGGCGCTGGTGCTCGGCCGGCTGCTGCTGGGTCTGCTGCTCGCCCGCTGGATCGCACGGCGGGCGCAGCCGGTGACGGACGCCGGCTGGCTCAGCCTGCTGCAGGAGCTGAGCGGCAGCCTCGAGCTGCGGCGACCGGTGCTGCTGCTACGCGGCGAGGGCACCAGCATGCCGATGGCCTGCGGCCTGATCTGGCCGGCGATCGTGCTCCCCACAGAGGCGGAGCGCTGGTCGGCGGAGCGCCGCCGGGTGGTGCTGCTGCACGAGCTGGCGCATGTACGCCGCCACGACTGCCTGACGCAGGCGCTCGCCCAGCTCGCCTGCGGCCTCTACTGGTTCCACCCCGGCGTCTGGTGGGTGGCGCGGCGGCTGCGCATCGAGCGCGAGAGCGCCTGCGACGACGAGGTGCTCAGCGCCGGCACCCGCGCCTCGGTATACGCCGGGCACCTGCTCGAGGTCGCCCGCGCCTTCCGCCCCAGCGGTCTGGCCGCGGCCGCCGCGGTGGCGATGGCGCGTCCCTCCCAGCTAGAGGGGCGGCTGCTGGCGGTGCTCGACCCCGCGCGCGACCGCCGCGGTCCGCCGCGCAACCTGGGCCTGGTGCTGGGGCTGCTCGGCATCTGCCTGCTCTTCCCGCTGGCCGCGATGCAGCCGGGGCTGCGGGCGCAGGAGGGCGTTCCCCGCGAGACTACTCTCGCCGAGGAGCTGGCGCTGCTCACCGGCACCGGCGGGATGCGGGCCGGCTATCCCGATCTCGTCCTCCAGGAGCGGGTGATCGAGAGGTCCTTTCACGCCCAGTCCGGTGGAACGCTCACCCTCGAGCTGGAGACCGGCGCCTCCGTGCGGGTGACCGGATGGGATCGGGAGCAGCTCTTCGTCCGCGCGGAGCTGAACGGCAGGGACTGGAAGGATACCCGGGTGATTACGGAGGAGACGCCCCGCGGCGTACGCATCGCCACCCGCCAGGCCGGGAGGAGAGAGGAGGCGAGCACCGGGCACCGCTTCGAGATCCGGGTACCGCACCACTTCGACATCGAGCTCACCTCCGCCGGCGGCGAGGTGGAGGTTCAGGACGTGCGGGGCAAGGTGCTGGGCCATACGGGCGGCGGTGAGATCGTGCTGAGCCGTCTGCACGGCAGCGCCTCGCTGGTGACTGGCGGAGGGGAGATCCACGTCTTCGACTCCTGGCTCGATGGCGCGGTTCACACCGGCGGCGGCGATGTGCTGATGCGCAACGTGCGCGGGACGCTGGATGCCTCCACCGGCGGTGGCGAGGTGATCCGCGTCGAGGGTGCCGCCGCGATGCATCCGGCGGATGGTGGGGAGGGGAAGGTGATTCGCATCGACTCCCCCGGCGGCGCGATCGCTGTAGCCGAGGCACCGGCGGGCGCCGATGTCTCCACCGGTGGCGGCGCCATCCACATCGCCTCCGCCCGCGGCTTCGCCCACGCCCGCACCGGTGGGGGGAGCATCACCCTGGACGCGGTGGATGGGATGATCAAGGCCACCACCGGCGCCGGGGCCGTCGCGGCGACCATGGTGGGCGATCCGGCGCGCGGCAGCCGCGACGTCGAGATCAGCTCCGGCAACGGAGCGGTGATGCTCACGCTCCCCGCCGACATCTCGGCTGACTTCGACATCGAGGTGGCGCACACCGAGGGTGCCGCGCGGCCGCCGCGGATCGTGAGCGACTGGGATCTCTCGTTGACGGAGAGCGTGAGCCGCGCGGGAAGCGGCGCGGCACGCGGGCAGCTGCGCGCCACCGGCAGGGCGAGTGACGGGCGGCACCGCATCCGCATCCGCACCGTCGACGGCGACGTGTACCTGAAGCGGGAGGATGGTCCGGCGCGCGCTACCGCCCGTGGCGTGTGGGCGAGTGCACCGGCGCCGGCCGCCACTCCCGCTCCGCGGGCGCGCACTGCCGTGGCTCCCACCCCGCCGCAGCGTGAGCGCGCGGGGCGGGAGACCCGCCGTGCGCAGACGCCGCAGAGCGGCTTCGCCTACGTCACGGGCAGCGATCGGGAGAGCCGCCGGCGCTCCGTCGAGATGCTGGGGCAGAGTGCGCCGCCTCCCGCCGCGGCTGCGGCGCTGGAGCGCATCGCCCGTCAGGACGACGACGTGCGCGTGCAGCGCCAGGCGGTCGAATCGCTGGGCACGCTACGCGGCGAGGCGGGAATGGAGGCGCTGATCCGCATCGCGCGCACGCACCCGCGCGTCGAGGTGCGGCGCGAGGCGGTCGAGACGCTCGCGCGGATCGGCTGCGAGCAATCGATCGACGCCCTGGAAGACGTCATCCGCCGCGATCCCGACGCGAACCTGCAGCGCCAGGCGGTCGATGCGCTCGGCGCGGTGCGTCGGCGCGTCGCCGGCGACCGCTCCACCGAGACGAAGATCCGCACGGTGCTCGAGCGGACCGCACGCACCCACTCCAGCACGCGGGTGCGTGCTCAGGCCAAGCAGGAGCTGACCGCGTTCCGTCCGGCCCCCACCACGCGTGCGCAGCGCACGGCCAGCGTGGAGCCGGGTCGCACGCTGCCGGACAGCGTCTTCGGAGCGGCACTCGATGCCGGGGTCCGCGCCGCGGTCGGCGCCCTCGCCGCGCAGGAGTCGGGAGGGACGGCGCTGGAGGTGGGGATGGCGGCCGCCGAGGCGGCGCTCGGCGGCCGCTTGAGCGAGCTGGGAGAGGTGCGGTTGGGGCAGGAAGCGGCCTCCTGGCTGGGTCGCACGCTGCGTGACGCGCTCGCCGACGCCGTCAGCGACGCGGCCGAACCCCAGCCGCGCGGCAAGAAGGCACGCTCGTAGTGCAGGATCATCCGGCTCTTCCGCGAGCACCAGCCCTGGCCGGGCCAATACACGATGCTGTTGGGAAATTGCCCGAGGCGCCGCTAGAGCGCCCCCCTCCGGCTCGCTAGGGCTCGCCACCTCCCCCCAAGTCTGGGGGGAGGTTGATTGGAT
>JBPCIT010000287.1:0-4558 GCA_051006015.1 Longimicrobiaceae bacterium | reverse complement strand
TTGCAGAGGTAGTACTTCTTCTCCCCCGTCGCCCTCGACTCGCAGACCAGCCACAGCTCTTCCTCGGCGGGCGCTTTCCTCCCGCTGCCGATAGGTGCGCCTTCGGCCATACGCACCCGTACCGCAGCGAAGCGGGCTTTCACTGCTCCCTTGGTCCCGCGTCGCCAGCTCACCGTCCGGAAGGCCGCCTCTCCGAGCGACTCGATCCACGCGGCCGCCGGCACGCTTCCACCGAAGGCGTAGGATGCTTCGGAGGACGCACACCAGGACGCTTGCGTACAGGTGGGTGCATCACCACACCGGCTGGGTAGACCCGCTGCTGCGGCAGAATGCCCACCGCATAGAGCAGATCCCGCTGCTCGAGCTGTCGGCGAAACTCCGGCGCCTTCCCGTATTCGGCGTCCGCACCGATCAAGGCGAAGCGCACACCGGCAGCCAGGGCTTCGTCCAAGCCGCCGATGGCGATTTCCCACTTTGGCCGGTGCACGCGCTCCGCTTCAGCAATGCCGGCCGCCTGGCATCGTGCGGCGTCACTGGCCCAGCTCTCCGGCAGGAAGAGCCGCATCCAGATCGGCACCGGCACCTCACCCCGGGCGAGCGTGAGCGTCACCAAGCTCTGGCAGTTGGCCCGCTTTCCCAACTCTCCGCAGTACTGCCGGGCCACACCCACGGAGTGCGTGGGCGCGGTGATCCTTCAGATCCTTGTAGGTTGAGGAGACGAATGCTCGGTAGCTCATGCTGAGAGGCTCACGTACTTGCTATGCTTGTGGACGGCAGGTGCAGGTCTTCGTCATGCGCCGTGGACAGGCCGACTCAGCATTAGACCCTCCTCCACCCTCTGTCGCAATCCAATCACCGTCAGCCCCACGACCTCATTCCGCTCTTCATCGTACCGGATGACGGTCCCATCTCCAATATCGATGCCTACCGCTGGACGGGGACCGCCGAAGGAGAGGTAAAGCACATCGGCCTCCACATCGTAATCCCAGGTAACGCCACCGGGCCTGTCGGGAATCTTCAGCGGCTCCATCAAGCTACTCTCCGGCTGAAAGCCTGTTGGTTGTTATGCCTCCACACCCCACCACCGCCCCAGCAGGTTGGCGGCCACCCGGCGGCGATAGGCGGCGGTGGAGCGCACATCGTCTATCGGCCGAATCTCGTCCCCCAGCACCTGCTGCGCTTCCGCGATGGAGGCGCCGGAGGCGAGCGCCTCCTCGGTGCGGGGGAGGCGGACCACGGTAGGGGCGACACTGCCCAGGGCGATGCGCGGGCGCGGGCCGCGCACGGCAGCCATGACGAGCTTCGAGATCGCCTGGGCGGCGCGGGTGCCGACCTTGCGGAACCACTGCTCCCCCTCGACCGGCGGGATCTCGATGGCGACGATCAGCTCGTCGGGGCGCATCACGGTGGCGCGGTAGCCGGTGTAGAAGCCGTTGAAGGGCACCCGCCGCTCTCCCTCGCCGCTGCGCAGCACGAGCACCGCCTCGGCTACCGCGAGCACGGGGAGGGTATCGCCGGCAGGGGAGCCGTTGGCGATGTTGCCGCCCAGGGTGCCGCGGTTCTGGATCTGCACCCCGCCGATCTCGCGCGCGGCGGCGGCGAGGATGGGGAGGTGACGCCGCACCGCCTCCGAGCGGATGATCTCGCTGTAAGTGGTGGGCGCGCCGATGGAGAGGGTGCCGTCGCGCTGCTCGATCCCCCGCAGCTCGTCCAGACCCCAGAGGTTCAGGAAGCTGGTGGCTGGAAGAGTGCCGAAGTTGAGCAGCACGTAGAGGTCGGTGCAGCCGGCGAGGGGGAGGAGGGGACCCTCGTCTCGCAGCATGCGCAGCGCCTCCTCCAGCGAGTGGGGCTCGAGCAGCTCCAGGCGGGAGACGGGAGTCCTCATGCCGATGCTTGCTGGACAGCGCGGTAGATGGCCTCGTAGCCGGTGCAGCGGCAGAGATTGCCGGCCAGGCCGACGCGGATCTCCTCGAGCGAGGGGCTGGGCCCGAGCGCCAGCGCGGCCAGGATCATCCCCGGGGTGCAGATGCCGCACTGCGCCCCACCCTGCTCGGTAAAGGCGCGCTGCAGCGGGTGGTCGCCGCCCAATCCCTCGATGGTGGTGACCTCCGCGCCCGCCACCTGCGCGAAGGGGACCAGGCAGGAGACGACCGGCTCGCCGTCGAGCAGCACGGTGCAGGCACCGCACTCCCCCTCGCCGCATCCCTCCTTGGTTCCCGTCAGCCCACAATCCTCGCGCAGCACGTCGAGCAGCCGCTTGAGTGGGTGGGCAATTACATCAACGGGCGTGCCGTTCAGGGTGAAGTACATGCCACTCTGCCTTTCACATTGGATCTACGGATCGGCGCACTGATTGCTCAGCACGCTGCCTGTCAGCCTTTGCCGGACCCGACCCGTCTGGAATAATCCGATGCAAGCGGGGCAACGCTACTGCGGCCGGCTTCACGGGCGGGACTGCGTCCGGAGGACGCCCGCTGTTCCTGCCGGGTCGTGGCGCTGCACGCTGCGCGTGCATCGGACTACGTATCGGCCCGGTAGAGCGCAGGTCGAGCAATCGCCACGCAGGATCTAATACGGCGGCTCGGCCGGCCCGGTGTACCCGCACTCTCCCATACGCGGAGAGTTGACGATGGGAAGCGGCTCTCCATAGTTGTCGTGGGGGTGTACTTTCGCGTGCTTCTCGCACAGAGTGCCCTCTTGGTTCTCCTCGATCAAACATTCCATGCACAGCGAGCTGGCCTCTTTGCCGCACTCCATGCAGGCGAAGGAGGGAGGATCGTTGCGGGCCATCAGCGCCACGGGCTTGGATCCGGTAGACTTGCCCTCCCGGACGTCGACCACCTTGATCAGGGTCTCGGTCGAGGTGCCGAAGTCGTAGATGTGGGTCAGCTCGACACCGGGCCGGAAGACGTCCGCCGCCTTCCTCCCCATCCCGATCTGCCGTCCGCCCCAGCCGCCGGTGACGAACTGGCTGAGGTGGCCGCAGCACTCTAGCCAGATGGCGCGCAGATAGCTATCGAGCTTCTTGAGGGTGGCCGCGCCGTCCATCTCCAGCTGCAGCCAGTAGGGACCCCCATACGCGTCCTGCACCTGCAGGTGGAGGAAGGTGCCGTTCTCACCCGGCTTCTCGTCGGCTGCCACAATGGCCTCCTGGCGCTTCTCGCAGCTGCGGAGGTGCCGCGCCATCCCGCCCCGGGTCATCTCCCGTCCGCAGTAGGCGCACGTGCCTTTGGTTTGTTGCTTCTTAGCCATACTCTTCTCAGGCAGCGTAGCGGATGATCTCCAGCTCGGCGGCCTCGTCCACCTTTGCCAGGATCCGCTCTATCGCCACCATCACCACGTCCTCGAGCAGATACTCGGTGCAGTTGCGGCATTGGAGCACGGGCAAAGCCTTGATCACTACGATCGTGGTCCGGCTCACCTTGAACGGCAGGTCGGTGGTAATCGGCTCGAGATCGGTACCGCAGAAATGACATCTCACGGGGTCCTCCTAGTTCGTAAATCCTTCTCCCACTCCTCTGGATTCGGTCGGTACGCTGTGATCACCCGCACGTTGTCCCCCTCCGTATCTGTGGCGAAGAGGATGTGGATTACCTCCTCCTCATGCTCGGCGAATACGAGGTAGCTGGGCAGATACTTATCCCCTGGATACGCCTCGACAATCTCGAAGGTGGAGGTAGAATCGACAATGGCGCCTCGGGAGATGGATCTGCCCTGCAGGCGCATGTTGACGTGGTACGTCCACAGGATCTTACCTGCTTCCACACAGCGGCGAATAAAGCCGAGCGGGTCCTGCGGAATGAGGCGCTCACGCTCCATGCGTGCGCTCTGCCAATCCAAGCTCAACCCTCGCCACCTCCATCACCCGCTCCGGCAGCGCCGGAATCTCGCGCACGTCCAGCCCCAGGTGGCGGATGGCGTTGACCACCGCGGGGGCCACACCGTCAATCGGCATCTCGCCGACGCCCTTGGCGCCGAAGGGGCCGTGGCCGCCGGGGTTCTCGAGGATCACGCTGTCGATGCGCGGGGTGTCGAGCGTGGTGGGGATGGTGTAGTTGGTGAGCGAGGCGTTCGCCATCGCGCCGTCGCGCATGACGACGTGCTCGATGAGCGCGTAGCCGACGCCCTGCGCGGTGCCGCCCTCGATCTGCCCGGCGGCGAGCACCGGGTGGATCGCCCTGCCGATGTCCTGCACGGCGGTGATGCGCAGGGGGCGGATCTCGTAAGTGTCGGGGTCCAGCTCGACCTCCGCCACGTCGCAGGCCCAGCCGTAGGCCGCGTAGGCGTCGCCGCGGTAGGTGGCGTCGTCCCAGACGATGCCGCTCGGCCCCTCGTACTGCTGGGTGACGACCAGCGGGCCGTGCTGACGGAAGTACTCCTGTGGGGAGAGACCCCCCAGGCGCTCCGTCATCTCCTGCGCGCAGCGCTGCAGGATGCCGCCCACCACCATGCAGGTGCGCGAGGCGACGGTGGGGCCGCTATCGGGCACCACGCCGGTGTCGGGCAGCGCCGTCTCGACCTGCTCGTAAGGGATTCCGAGCGCGTCGGCGACGATCTG
>JBPCIT010000286.1:0-7306 GCA_051006015.1 Longimicrobiaceae bacterium | reverse complement strand
ACATGCTGCGCGTCTGGTCGAGCGCCGTACTCCGGCTCTCGAGCGCACCGGTGCCTGCAACGCCTTCTGGCTCGAGGATAGCCAGATCTGGGGCGACAACACCGACGTGGCAGGCTTCTCCGCCGCCGCCCGCGGCCTGCTGGCTGGCACGCCCGCGGGTGCGCGCGTTCTGCTGCTGGGCGCGGGCGGCGCGGCGCGTGCTGCCCTCTGCGCCCTGGTCGATGGAGGAGCAGAGCAGATCGTGCTGATGAACCGAACCGCGACGCGTGCGCAGAAGCTGGCCGAGCAGTTCGCCGGCCACGCCACCAGGCTCAGGGTCGCCGCCGGTACCGAAGAGCTGCGGGGGGACCGCTTCGATCTGGCGGTGAACGCCACCTCGCTCGGCCTGCGCGTGGAGGATCCGCTGCCGCTCCCGGCCACCGGTGGGCCGGCGTTCAGTGCCGCGCTCGATCTGGTCTACGCGCCGGAGGAGACCCCTTGGGTGCGCCATCTGGGTGAGCGCGGCATCCCCGCGGCGGACGGGCTGGAGATGCTCCTGCAGCAGGGCGCCACTGCCTTCGAGCGCTGGTGGAGGGTCCCCGCACCGCTGGAGGTGATGCGCGCGGCTCTCCCGCCGCGCGGAGGAAAGCCCGGTGGATAGACATTGCACCCCTTAGCGTGTGGCTTGCGTTCGCAAGTCACATCCGATTAGGTTCTCTTCGTGGTTCCAATGCTGTCCCTGAACTGAACAAGGTGCTATGGCAACGCGTACGAAAGTCCTGCCTGGGATCGAAGAGGCCCAACAGCTGATGGGGCTGACCCTCAAGCAGATCGCCCAGGCGGTCAACGCGGACGAGAGTACCCTGCACCGCTGGCGCTCGGGAGTGATGATGCCGAGCCCTGTGTTTCTGGCCCGTCTCGAGGCGCTGGATGAGCTGGCGAGAGAGATGAGGAGTGCGTTTCGCAACGAAGAATACGCACGCCAGTGGCTGCTACGCGAAATTCCTTCACTCAAGGGACGGCGTCCAATTGACCTGATCCTTGAAGGCAGGGCGGAGACTCTCACGGGGATGCTCTACGCTCTGAACTCCGGCATGCCGCTTTGAGATGGTTGGTCGCTCGAAGGCAGGTGGCTTCGAGCTGGAGCGGGTATTCCGGCACTGTGCCCCGAGCCACACGAATCTGAGCAGCACCCTCGAATCCAATAAGCGGTGGGGAGGACGTTACAATCCCGTGGACGAGTTCGGAGCGATCTACGCCGCCTCCGAAGAAGCGACAGCGACCGAGGAACTGGAACGGCGCGTACAGAAGCAGGGTGTTCCCCGCTCACATCTGCTTCCTCGTCTCCTACTCACCCTCCATCTGAAGGTGCAGAAAGTTCTGGATCTCACGGATGCAGCGGTGCGCCAGGCGTGGGGCACGACGCTGGAGGAGATCACACGCGAGGACGATTATGCACGCTGCCGGGAGGTCGCGAGGATCGCTCGACGCGACGGCTACGAGGCGATCCGGTACCCCTCCTATGTCGATGGGCGAGACAACTACGCCGTCTTCTACGATGTGCTGAAGCCTGGTTCGGATCTCGTGATCGTCGCCGAGCGTCTGCTCGACGTGGAGTAAGAGCCCGGTGGATGAGGACCCGCTCGGCGGGTAAGCCACGACCCCTCGCACAATTCCCATGAACGCCGCCCGCCGCCTCCTCACCGGCCTGCTGCAAGGCACGCTGGACCTCGTCTACGCGCCCGTCTGCCTGGGGTGCGGCGGCTCGATCGCCACCGCGGAGACCGAGCGGCTCGTCTGCCGGACCTGCTGGGCACGTGCCCGCCCGCTTCCGGCCGCCCGCTGTGAGCGCTGCTGGGATCCCATCCCCCTCGGCAGCTCCGCGGACTCCCCCTGCCCCCGCTGCCAGGAGATCCCGCCCGCGGTGCGCGTGATTCGCTCCGCCTTTCTCATGGCGGAGCCGGTGCGGGAGCTGGTTCACGCGCTCAAGTACCTGGGATGGGAAGCCGTCGCGGTGCCGTTGGCTGCGCGCATGCTGTCGCTCCCGCTGCCTGAGGATGTTGAAGAGGAAGCACGGCTGGTCGTTCCGGTTCCGATCAGCCGGGTACGGCTGCGGGAGCGCGGCTACAACCAGGCGGAGCTGCTCGCCGCCGCCTTCGCCGACCAGAGCGGGCGCGTCTGCGAGCCCGCTCTGCTGGCTCGCACCCGTGCCAACGAGCGGCAGACCGCCTTGCATCCCAGCGAGCGCCGGGCTAACGTTGCAGGCGCTTTTACCGTACCTCAGCCGCGTCGCGCCGAGATCGGTGGCGAGCACGTCCTCCTGATCGACGATGTGTGGACCACCGGCGCCACCGCCCTCTCCTGCGCGGAGGCGCTCCTCGAGGGAGGGGCGCGGGTGGTGAGCGTGCTTACCTTTGCCCGGGCGCTGCCGGACCTCGATCGTTGATCCCGGAAAGAGATTTGCGGGAGTCACATCCGGGTCCGTTTTCGTTTCCTCGAGCCAGTGGAGAAACCAATGCCCATTCGCGTTGCCATCAACGGATTCGGCCGCATCGGCCGCAACGTCCTTCGCGCCGCCAAGCAGCACGGCGCCGACGACCTCGATTTCGTCGCCGTCAACGACCTGACCGATACCGAGACGCTCGCGCACCTGCTGCGCCACGACTCCGTGCATCGCGCCTTCCCCGGCACCGTCGAGGCACGCGGCGAATCGCTGGTGGTGGACGGCGACGAGATCCGCGTCCTCTCGGAAAAGGACCCCGCGCAGCTTCCCTGGGGCGACCTGGGAGTGGACGTGGTCATCGAATCGACCGGCCGCTTCACCAAGCGCGACGACGCCGCCAAGCATCTCGAGGCCGGCGCGAAGAAGGTGATCATCTCCGCCCCCGCCAAGAACGAGGACATCACCATCGTTCTGGGCGTCAACCACGAGAAGTACGACGCCGGCAGCCACCACGTGATCTCGAACGCGAGCTGCACCACCAACTGCCTGGTCCCGGTGGTCAAGGTGCTGCTCGACAACTTCGGCTTCCGCCGCGGGGTGATGACCACCGTCCACTCCTACACCAACGACCAGCAGATCCTCGACCTGCCGCACAAGGACCTGCGGCGCGCGCGGGCGGCCGGGATGTCCATCATCCCCACCACCACCGGCGCCGCCAAGGCCACCGCGCTGGTGATCCCGGAGCTGAAGGGGAAGATCGACGGGCTCGCGATGCGCGTTCCCACGCCGAACGTCTCGATCGTCGACCTGGTGGCCGAGCTGGAGCAGGACGTCAGCGCCGAGCAGATCAACGACGCCTTCCGCGCGGCCGCCGGTGGCAAGCTGCAGGGCATCCTCGCCGTCGAGGAGGCGCCGCTCGTCTCGGTGGACTTCATCGGCAATCCGCACTCCTCGATCGTTGATGCCCAGTCCACCAACGTGGTCGCCGGCCTCGCCAAGGTGATGGCCTGGTACGACAACGAGTGGGGCTACTCGATGCGCTGCGTGGACCTTGCGCGCTATGTCGGCGAGCGGCTGTAGACGGTGGGAGCGACGATGAACAAGCTGACGCTGGACGATCTGCGCGACGAGGATCTGCGCGGCAAGCGCGTGCTGGTGCGCGTGGACTACAACGTCCCGCTCGATGAGCGGCAGCAGGTCACCGACGACACCCGCATCCGCGCCACGCTGCCGACGCTGCGGCGGCTGGCCGATGCGGGCGCGCGCATCGTCCTCGTCTCCCACCTCGGCCGCCCCAAGGGCAAGCGCGTTCCCGAGATGTCGCTCCGCCCCGCGGCGCGGCACCTCGCCGAGCTGCTCGACCGCAAGGTGGACTTCGTGGGGGACACGGTGGGCGAGCAGGCGGAGGCCGCCACCCGCGACCTCGGCGAGGGAGAGCTGCTCGTGCTGGAGAACACCCGCTTCGACGCGCGCGAGGAGAAGAACGATCCCGAGCTCTCCCGTGCGATCGCGGCGCTCGGCGACCTCTACGTGAACGACGCCTTCGGCGCCGCGCACCGCGCGCACTCCTCCACTGCCGGAGTGGCGGAGGTGATGAAGGAGGACGGCCGGCTCGCCGCCGCGGGGCTGCTGATGCAGCGCGAGCTGGACTACCTGGGCAGCGCCCTGGAGGAGCCGCGCCGCCCCTTCGTCGCGGTGCTGGGAGGCGCCAAGATCTCCGGCAAGATCGACGTGATCCAGGCGCTGCTCCCCAAGGTGGATCGGCTGCTGATCGGCGGCGCCATGGCGAACACCTTCTTCCGGGCGATGGGGCTCGACACCGGCCGCTCGCTGGTCGAGGAGGATCGCCTCGACCTCGCCCGCCAGATCCTGCAGGACGCCGGTGACAAGCTGATGCTGCCGCTGGACGTGGTGGTCGCGCAGGAGGTCGCCGCCGGGCAGGAGACGCGGACGGTGGAGCGCGATGCCATCCCCGAGGGCTGGATGGCGGTGGACATCGGCCCGCGCAGCGTCGAACGCTACCGTGAGGAGATCGCCCGCGCGCAGACCGTGCTCTGGAACGGGCCGATGGGGGTCTTCGAGGTGAAGGAGTTCGCCAGCGGCACCGAGGGGGTGGCGCGCGCCATCGCCGCGGCCACGGATGGCGGCGCTACCACGGTGGTGGGTGGTGGGGACTCGGCCGCCGCGGTCGCCGATCTGGGACTTTCCGAGCGCATGTCGCACGTCTCGACGGGCGGCGGCGCCTCGCTCGAGTTCCTCGAGGGGCGCACTCTGCCGGGCGTCGAGGTGCTCTCCGAGCGCGGGGGTGGGTGATGCCGCTCCGCAGGCCGGTACTCGCCGGCAACTGGAAGATGCACAAGGGCCCGGGCGAGGCGCGAGAGTTCTTTGCCTCCTTCCTCGAGCTTTACTCGTTGCACGAGGATCGCACAGTCGCATTCTTCCCACCCGCGATCTCGCTGCAGGCGGCGCGCGCGGCGCTGGGGGAGCGCACCGACGTGCTGCTGGGCGTGCAGAACATTTACTGGAAGAAGAAGGGTGCCTTCACCGGCGAGATCTCCGCGGGAATGGCGGCCGATGCGGGCGCGCAGCTGGTGCTGGTCGGCCACAGCGAGCGCCGCCACGTCTTCGGCGAGACCACCGAGGAGACGGTGCGCAAGGTGCGCGCGGCGCTCGACGCCAGCCTGCAGGCGATGCTCTGCGTCGGCGAAACCCTCGACGAGCGGCGCGCGGGCGAGCAGGAGCGGGTGGTGCGGGAGCAGCTCGAGCCTGTCCTCGACGCCATCTCTGCGGACCATGTCCACCGCCTGAGCATCGCCTACGAGCCGGTGTGGGCGATCGGCACCGGGGAGACCGCTTCTCCCGCGGACGCCGCGGCGATGCACCGCAGCATCCGCGAGCAGCTGCGGCAGCGCCTGGGCGAGGAGGTGGCGGGCGAGATCCCCATCCTCTACGGCGGCAGCGTCAGCCCAGACAATGCGCGCGAGCTTCTGGCGCAGCCGAACGTGGATGGTGTGCTGGTCGGCGGCGCGAGCCTTGATCCGCAGCGCTTCGCCGCGATCTGCCAGGACTCGCCTTGACAGCCGCGCCCGGAGGCTCTAACGTAAACGGTCCCTTTACGTTGATTCTTCCTGGCTGGTGACACCGTGTTTTACCTTCTGTTGACCCTGCTGATCCTGGACGCGCTCCTGCTCTCCACCGTCGTGCTGCTGCAGTCCGGGAAGGGTGGGGGGCTCGCCGCGATGGGCGGCATGTCCGGCGGATCTGATACGCTCTTCGGCGGCCGGCAGGCGGCCACGCTGCTCACCCGGGCGACCTGGTGGACCGGCGGGATCTTTCTGGTGCTTGCGCTGGCGCTCTCGATTCTCTCGAGTCGGTCGGCGGCGGCGCCCGACTCCATCCTGCGGGGCGAGTTCCAGGGTGGGCCCGTGCAGACGGCTCCGGCGGTGCCGGGCATCGCCGAGCCGACCCAGCCGAGGGCTGGCGATCTCGGCCCAGGTGACCCGGCGGGAACTACTCCCGCTCCGGAAGCGACCGCGCCTGCCCCCCCGGCTCCGCAGCCGCCGCAGCAGTAGCGGGATTCCGCCGCGAAATCGCGCGCTCTTCGAGAGCGCGGCAGGGGGTACTGGAAGTCCAGGCTCCCGGCCGTTTTCTTTGCTTCATCCCTGCTCTTCTTCACCGCTCGCCGGAATAAAAATTGCACCGGCTGCGGGCTCGGCGGCACGCCGCGCGGGGCCAGGAGGTTCCGCGCGTTCGTTGCGCGTGCAAGCCGGCTCTCGCCCTCACGACAACGTTTCGCATCGGAGAGTGCGCTCGTGGCTCTGACAAAGAACGCATCCCCTGCGCTGCGGCGGCAGATCGACCTCACCACCGCGGTCTGCCAGGAACGGCTTCTGACCACCCACGTTCGGCATCTGCTCGCGATGGTGGATCTGGTCTCTGACCGCCTGCCCTTCGACGTGGCTCTGGATATTTACGTCCGCATCATGCGCCTGACCCCGGAGCAGGCCCGCAACGTCGGCAGCCGCGCTCTGGCGGAGATCGGCCGGCGCAGCGGTCTGACGGATGTCGAGGAGCTGATGCTGCACGCCGACGAGGACGAGGACGCCGCGGGTGATGCCGTAGCGGCGGACAGCTCGGAGGGTGGGCGCTCGGATGTAGTCTTCGCCCGACTGCGCCGGCGCATCCGCGGCCGCGTTCAGGACGAGCTGCGCTACCGCATCAATCTCGCTGCCGCCCGCACCGAGGATGCGCTGCTCGACAAACACGTCGAGAACGCACTCACTTTCATGCGCGCCCTCGGTGACGAAGCCTCGGCGCCGGAGGCGGTCGAGCTCTATCTCGAAACGATGGCGATCGAGGAGGGTCTCGGGGACGTGATCTACAACCGGGTGCTGCGGACCATCGCCGACAGCGTGCTGCCGCCCCTTCCGGATACTGCCGAGACCCGGGCGGCTCCACCCCCGCCATTGCGACAGGTGCCGACCGCGGAGACTCGCGGCTAGTCCGCTGTGTATCGGGGGGCGCATGCCCATCCGCGAGTTGCTGCTCGTGGGCGGCGATCTCAGCACCCCTTGCACGACTCGCTCTTTGCTGTCATGCTATCCGCCGCAAATCGGTTCGCGGCGGGGGAGATGACGATTCCTCCGGGGGAGCCTCGCTCTCCGTCCGCGAACCGCGCGCCCTGTGCCGCTCTGCACTCCGGAATCCTCCTGATCCCTGGTCTCTACTCCTTGACTGATGATTGGGTGGGATGATTTGTCCTGCCGGGGTGAGCACTTCGGGCTGCATGCGTCGTGGGGCAACTGTATTGCTCGGTCCTCTGGCTGGTACGATTAGTGCCGGAGTGCGCAGCGGCCGCCGTAACCGGCTGAACTGGCTTAGCTT
>JBPCIT010000285.1:0-4404 GCA_051006015.1 Longimicrobiaceae bacterium | reverse complement strand
CGACCGGCACGATGGGCACGACGGTGGGGCTGGCGATCGGCCTTGTGCTCGCCGGACTACCGACTCGGGTGAACGCCTACCGCATCACCGGCAAGCTGGTGACCAACGAGTGGGGGCTACGAGGGCTGATCCGCCGCACCTCGGCGCTGCTGCGCACGGGCGGCGTCCCGATCCCGCCCGAGGCGGAGGTGCGTCGGCGTATCGAGCTGCACCACGAGCAGCTCGGCGAGGGATATGGACGACCCACCGCGGCGTGTGAGCAGGCGGCGGAGCGGTTTGCGCAGGCGGGTCTCAAGCTCGATCCCACTTACACCGCCAAGGCCGCGGCCGGACTGCTCGCGGCAGTCGAGGCCGAGCCGCAACGCACCCACCTCTTCTGGCAGACGCTGAGCGGGTGCGAGCCGCCGTGCACACCTGCTGAGATCGCTGACCTCCCCGAGCCCTTCCGGCGCTACCTGGACGGGAGATAGCGCGACATCTTCACCTGGCCGGCCTGACGGGCGCAAACCCTCCCGCCCGCAGTCGCTCCACCACCTCCGGACCCCAGCTGCCGGCGGGATAAGGGGAGATGGGGATCTCCTGCTCGAGCAGCGGCGTGTACAGGCCCCAGGAGGCCTCCACCTCGTCGGCGTGCACGAAGAGTGTCTGGTCGCCGTTCAGCACGTCCAGCAGCAGCGTCTCGTACGCCTCGGCGAGCGGCTCGAACGCCTCGGCATAGTCGAAGTCCAGCCGCTGCGTGGCGAGGTCGAGCGGCTGCCCCGGCGTCTTCATCTCGAAGGAGAGAGCGAAGCCCTCATCAGGCTGCAGCGTGAACTCCAGCACGTTGCGGTGCAGGCTGCACGAGGGAAACGGGCGGAAGAGTGAGACGGGCGCGCGCTGGAAGACGACGGTGATGCGGGTGAGCCGCTCCGGCATCCGCTTCCCGGTGACGAGGAAGAACGGCACCCCCTGCCAGCGCCAGTTGTTGACCTGCAGGCGCAGCGCCGCAAACGTGGGCGTCGTCGAGCCCTCGCGCACCCCGTGCTCCTCCTGGTACCCGGCCGCCTCGGTGCCATTCATCTGCGCGCGAGTGTACTGCCCGAAAACCACGTCTTCCGGGGTGGGCGGCGATACGGCGCGCAGTACCTTGACCTTCTCGTAGCGAATGTTCTCCGCGCTGAACTCCCCGGGCACATCCATCGCCACCAGCGTGAGGAGCTGCGTGAGGTGGTTCTGCACCATGTCGCGCAGCGCTCCCGCGTGCTCGTAGTAACCGGCGCGGCTGCCGATCCCGTCTTCCTCGGCGACCAGGATGCGCACGCTCTCGATGCGATCGCGATTCCAGAGCGACTCGAAGATCGGATTGGCGAAGCGGAAGACGAGCAGATTCTGCACCGTCTCCTTGCCGAGGTAATGGTCGATGCGGTAGACCTGCGACTCCTCGAAGCAGCTGTGCACCAGGCGGTTCAGCTCGCGCGCAGACTCGAGGTCATGCCCGAAGGGCTTCTCGACCACCAGCCGCGTCCAGCCGGCGCTCTCGTTCAGCCCCGCCTCTCCCAGGCGACTGAGGGTATCCGGGAAGACCGAGGGGGGGAGGGCGAGGTAGAAGGCGCGGTTTCCGGGCAGGTCGTACTCGCGCTCCAGCTCCGCGACGCGCTCGGCGATGGCTGCAAAGTCGCTGGCCTCCGCCTCGCCGATCGTCTGGTAGAAGAGGCGCTCCGTGCACCAGCGCTCGATCTCCTCGGCCGGCACGCCGGCGTTCTGCAGCGCCTCTTCGGCCAGGGCGCGGAAGCCCTCGTCGCCCAGCTCGGTGTCGCGCGCCACGCCCAGCACGAGCGAGCGCTCCGGGAGCGCGCCCCGCGCGAAGAGGCGGTAGAAGGCGGGCAGGAGCTTGCGGCGCGACAGGTCGCCGGTGGCGCCGAAGATGATGAACAGATGCGGCTCGGGCTGGGTTCCACGCATGGTTAGTCCCGCGTCTGATGGTCGTTGCCCCGCACTCCCCAGAGCACGGGCAGTCCGGCGATCCGCTCCCACCCCTCGTCCTCCCCGACGCGCTCGACCCGCAGATCGTCGAAGTAGCGGTCAAGCACCGCCTCGCGCTCCTGCGCCAGCGGCGGGCGGCAGTAGTCCTCCTCCTCCCACAGCGCCTCTCCGGTGGCCGGGTCGCGCCGCGCCTCCCGCAGCGAGCGCGAGAGGGTGGGGCCGAAGGGGCGCAGCGACTCGAACTCGCCGCGCTCGAGCCGCGCCTGCAGCTCTTCCTCGAGTTCGGGCTTCAGGCGAGCACGCACCAGATAGAAGGCCATCGTCCTCTCTCCTACAGCCGTTCCGTCAGATCCCGCAACGGCGGATCGTACGACTCGCCAAAGATCTCGAAGTTGACGTGGCTGCCGATCACACCCAGCGGATCGACCTCCTCGATCACCTGCTGATACGTCTCGTAACAGGCCAGTGCGCGGTGGCCGGCCTCGACGTCCGCCTCCTCGACCTGCATGACGCAGTCGATCTCCTCCGGTTTGGAGGCCTGCAGCTGGAAGGGGAAATCCTCCCCGCCCAGCTGGGAGTTGTCGAGGGTGAACATCGCCAGGCGACGCAGGTACTGCGCTCCCTCTGCCTGGAGCTCGCAGTAAACACGCTTGACTACCGCATGTGTGATCAGGTGGTCGTGGAAGGCGCTGACCCCGTACACCGCATAGCTGACCACCACCTCCGGCCGCAGCTGCTGGATGTGCTCGCGCACCACCCGCTCGATCTCGATGGGGTTCATCTCCTTGAGGCCGCTGTCGGGCAGGTCGAGCACCGTCATCCCGCTCAGCTCCAGCACCCGCGCCACCTCCTGCATCTCCCGATAACGGACCTCGCCCATCTCCTCGACGCTGAGACCGAGGCGGTGGCGCTGCTTGGTGGCGCCGCCGCGGGTGAGCGTCAGCAGATGGACCTCGTGCCCGGCGCGGAGCTGCGCCGACATCGCGAGCGCGGGGCCGAACGACTCGTCGTCGGGGTGCGGGAAGATGTAGAGAAACCTCATCGGATCTCCCGAGTGCCGGAGGTGAAGGCGCTTCGGCGCCAGTGAGTGCGCTACCTGCCCGCGGTGACCTGGAAGGGGAGGTACGCCTCGGTGCGGTCCCACTGCAGCCGCAGCACCCCGCCGCTTCCCTCCGGATCGACGCGGATGGTGAAGTCCTCGACCACCTCGGGGAGGGAGCGCGTCTGCATCTCGATGCGGGCGAGGTCGTGCTCGGGGTTGTGGGCCGTCCCGGTGATGTCGGTCTGGCGATTGACGATCAGCGTCCAGCGGTCCGCGCGAGGAATCGAAAAGAGCGTATAGCTTCCGGCGGGGATCGGCGTGCCGCCGAGCACCAGGTCGCGGTCGGTGGTGAAGTGCGTCGCCCGGTTGGCGCCGGTGCGCCAGACGCGATCCCAGGGAACCAGGGCGCCAAAGATCTCGCGGCCGCGCCGGGCGGGACGGCCGTAGTCCACGACGATGTTCGCGCCACCGACCGTCGCCGTGGTCTCGCCCCGCCCGGAGAGATCGCCCATCGGCCCACGCTGCGCCTCGCGCGCCACGAACTGGCGGGCGATCGAGGGCAGATCCACGTCGGCTACGCGCCGCACCAGCAGCGCCCGGGTGGTGCGGCCAGCATCGAGCTGCTCGAGCCGGCCCTGCTCATCCACCTGCACCGTCATCGTCCCGCGGAAGGGATGCGTCACGGTGTAGTCGCCCGCACTCACCCTCCGCACCACGAAGGGCGAGGTGCGCCGGCCGGTGAGCAGCGGGATTGCGATCGAGTCCTGAGCGGCTGTGTGCGCCCGGCTCAACATCAGCTCGAAGGGCCAGTGCACCATGTCGATGAAGGGGAGCACGTCGCGCCCGCCCGCCACCGCCGCCGCGGCGGGAGCCTGCCCACCATTGCTCTCGATCCGCAGGCTGTCCGCGCCCCAGCGGTGGGTCTCCCGCGAGAGCAGCGGGGAATCGGGACCGGCGGCGGGATCGTGCGCCGTCGTCTCCATCGTCACCGGCCGGCCCTCCGCGCCGAGCTGCATGCGGTAGACGTGCAGCGTGGTGCGTGGCGCCCGCAGCAGCACCTCCGCCCGCACCTCGTTGGCAATGCGGGTGATGCGCTCGACGGCGATGGTGTCGTTGCCGAGCAGCGTCACGAAGGCGTGCCGCCCCGCGGTCGCAGCCGCAGCCGTCGGCGTCCCCGCTGGGGGCGACGTGGCCGCGGGCGCGCAGGCTGCGAGCAGGCAGGCAAGGAGAATCGTCAGTCGCATCGGTCGCATCATGGCTCAGCTCGGTTGAGGTTTTTCGGTTCCGGCCCCGGCGGGGGGGGGGGGGGGGGGGGGGGGGGGAGGGGAGGGGGGGGGGGGGGGGGGGGGGGGGGGGGGGGAGGGGGAGAGGGGGAGGGAGGGGAGGGCGGAAAAAAACGC
>JBPCIT010000284.1:0-7195 GCA_051006015.1 Longimicrobiaceae bacterium | reverse complement strand
ATCTCCCGCCTGCCGCAGGAGAGCTACCGCATCCTCGACGTGGCGACCGGATCCGCCGACATCCCGCTCTCCGTGGCGCGGTCGGCGCGGCGGCGCGGGATCGAGGTCCGTATCCTGGCGACCGACGCGCACCCGCAAACGGCGGCGCTGGCGCGGGAGCTGACCGCCGCCGAGCCCGCCATACGCGTCGAGCAGGCGGACGCGCTCGCCCTCCCCTACATGGATAATGAGTTCGACTTCGCGCTCTGCTCGATGGCGCTCCATCACTTCGATGGCGAGGATGCCGTTCAGGTGCTGCGTGAGCTGGATCGGGTGGCGGCGCACGGCGTGGTGGTGAGCGACCTGCTGCGCTCCCGCTTCGGCCTCTGGGGCGCCCGGCTGCTCGCGGCGACCCTCTGGCGCCGCAGCGAGTTCACGCGCCACGACGGCCCGCTCTCCGTGCGGCGCGCTTTCACCGTGGCGGAGCTGCGGGCGCTTGCCGGCGCGGCGGGGCTGCGCGGCGCACGGGTCCGCAGTCACCGCCTCTTCCGCGTGTCGCTGGTGGTGGACCGGACCAGATCCGGAGATCGGCGATGAGGCGTGAGCTGTACGACATCTCCCAGCCGGTGCACGCGGATACCCCGGTATGGCCGGGGGATGCACCCTGCCGCCTCGCCTGGACGATGCAGCGCACCGAGGGGGCGAGCGTGAACGTGGCGGAGCTGCGGCTGAGCGCTCACACCGGCACCCACGCCGACGGCCCCTTCCACGTCTCCGACGAGGGGGTGCGGATCGGCGCCGCGCCGCTCGAGGCGTACCTCGGCCCCGCCACCCTGGTGAACGCCGCCGGCCGCGCCGCGATCGACGAGGCGTGGGTGCGGGAGCTGCTCGGCCGCGGCTCCCCGGAGCGGGTGCTCTTCCGCACCGGCTGCTGGAGCGATCCGCGCGTCTTCCCGGAGCGATTTGCCGCCATCGAGCCCGGCGCGGCGGCGCGCCTCGTCGAGGCAGGCGTCCGCCTGGTCGGTACGGATGCGCCCTCGGTGGACCCCTTCGACTCGAAGCTGCTCCTCACCCACCATGTGCTCGGCGACGCGGGTGTGGCGATCCTCGAGAATTTGCTGCTGGAGGGGGTGCCGGAGGGCGACTACGAGCTGATCGCGCTCCCGCTCCGGCTGGAGGAGGCGGACGCCTCGCCGGTGCGTGCGGTGCTGCGGCGGCTGTGAGCGAGAGGCCGCCGCTGCGGGTCCTGCTCGCCCCCAACCCGTCGCCGATGACGCTCGACGGGACGCGCACTTTCCTGCTTGGACGGGAGCGGCCGGTGGTGATCGACCCCGGCCCCGCCGACGCGCGCCACCTGGCGGCGATCCTCTCGGCGCTGGGAGAGACACGCCCCGCCGCCATCCTGCTCACGCACGCCCATCCGGACCATGCCGCGCTCGCGCCCGCGCTCGCCCGCGAGACGGGCTCGGCGGTGATGATGGGGCGCGGCGCCCTCGATCCCTCGCTCGATCCCGCCGTCGTGCAGGGCTGGCTGGAGGAGGGGGAGGAGGTCGAGACCGACGCCGGCCCGCTGCGGGTGCTTGCCACGCCGGGGCATGCGCCGGAGCACCTCGCCTTTCTCTGGCAGGGAGACGGGGCGCCTCCCGGCGGCGCGCTCTTCGTCGGTGACCTGCTGATGGGCGAGGGGGATACCACGCTGGTGGCGCCTCCCGAGGGGGATCTCGCGGCCTACCTGCGCACACTCGGCCGCATCCGCGATCTCGCCCCCGGCGTCCTCTATCCCGCCCACGGCCCTCCTCTTGCGGACCCCACTGCCGCAGTCGGGCGTTACGTTGCGCACCGCCGCGAGCGTATCGAGCAGGTTTTCCGTGCGCTGCAGGCCATCGGCGTCGCCACACCCGCGGAGCTGGTCGACTCCGTCTACGGGGCGGCGCTCCACCCGGAGCTGCGTCTGGCCGCCGAAGGCTCGATCCGCGCCATCCTCCTCTACCTCGAGGAAGAGGAGGGGCGGGTGCGACATGCGGGAGAGGGGCGGTACGGGGCCCTCACCCCCTAACCCCCTTTCCCAATTCTGGGAGAGGGGGAACAGTATCGTGTCGGGGCCAGCATCAACCCCTCTCCCAATTTTGGGAGAGGGGTGCGAGCCCCAGCGAGCGGGGTGAGGGCCCTCCCCGCGGCCAACTGAGATACGACGACCACCGGAGCCATGACGAACGCTCTCGATTCAGCCCTCGACCGCATCCAGCCCCACGTGCTCGATGCGCACCTGCGATTCCTCGCCCACGAGCTGCTCGAGGGACGGGCGCCGGGTACGAGGGGTGGCCAGCTCGCCGTCGAGTACATCCGCGCTCAGTTCCAGCGTGCGGGTCTCGAGCCGGTGGACGGCAGCTACCTGCAGCCCGTGCCGCTGGCGGGGCTCGTCCCGGAGCCCGAGCTGGTGCTGCTGCTGCCGGAGGGAGGCAGGCTCGAGCCCGACTACCCCGAGTCGTACGTGGCCTGGGCGGGCGTCCCGGAGGCAGAGATCCACCTCGACGAGGAGCTCGTCTACGTCGGCTACGGGATTACCGCGCCGGAGTACGAGTGGGACGACTACAAGGATGTCGACGTGCGGGGCAAGGTCCTGCTGATGCGGGTCAACGATCCGGGTGACGAGAGTACCCCGGGCTTCTTCGGCGGCAAGGCGCTCACCTACTACGGACGCTGGACCTACAAGTTCGAGGAGGCCTCCCGGCGCGGCGCCGCCGGAGCGCTCCTCATCCACACCGATGAGAGCGCGCTGTATGGCTGGCAGGTGGTGCGCAACTCCAACACCGGGGAGCAGTTCAGCCTCGGGCGGACGCCCGACCACCCGCTGCAGCTCCGCGGCTGGATCCGTGGCGAGACCGTCCGCGGAGCGGTGCGCGCCGCCGGCCTGGACCCGGAGGAGCTACAGCAGCGCTCCGAGCAGCGGGATTTCCGCCCGGTATCCACCGGCATCCGGCTACGCGCCCACATCCGCAGCGAGGTGCGGCATCTGGAGAGCGCCAACGTCGTGGGGATGCTCCCGGGTAGCGGCCCCGAGCGGCGGGAGGAGGTCATCGTGATCTCCTCGCACTACGACCACCTGGGAACCGGCGTCAACGAGGAGGGGGAGCCGGTCGTCTATCACGGCGCCTACGACAACGCCAGCGGCGTGGCGCTCATCCTGGCGCTGGCGGATGCCATGGCGAGCCTTCCCGAGCCTCCCGCACGCTCGCTGCTCTTCCTCTCGCCTACCGCCGAGGAGTCCGGGCTGCTTGGGGCGGAGTGGTACGTCCGCCACCCGCTGCGTCCTCTGGCGAAGACGGCCGGGGTGCTCAACGTGGACGGCGTCAACCTGCACGGGCGTACGCACGACCTGATGCCGCTGGGGGTGGATCGCTCCGAGCTGGGCGAGTACGTGCGCCGTGCCGCCGCGGAGGAGGGGATGACGATCTCGCCCGAACCCTACCCCGAGAGGGGCACCTACTTCCGCCAGGACCACTTCCCCTTCGCACGCGCCGGGGTACCCGCGATGGCGGTGGACCACGGGCTGCACTACGAGGGACGGCCGGAGGAGTTCGGCGACCAGTGGGTCAAGGAGTACATCGCGCAGCACTACCACCAGCCCAGCGACGCCTATCGGGAGGGGATCGACTACGGGGGCGCCGTGCAGCAGGGACGGGTCATGCTGCGCGCCGCGCTCGCGCTCGCCGCGGCTGCGAGGTTGCCCCGCTGGTACGAGGGGGAGGAGTTCGCGCGAAACAGATGAGCGTGCCGCGGGCATGGTGAGCCGGATCCCCCACGAATTCGCACCCGGTGGCGTACAATCTGCAGCAGGACAGCGAGGCCCGTCCGACCGCGCATGCCCAAAGGTTGTACCCATGCTTGGCACCACCTCGCTCCACCCCGGCCTGGAAGCTCTACGGGACGGATTCTACATGCTCGATCCCGAGTGGCGCGTCACCTACTGGAACGCCGCCGCCGAGCGTTTCCTCGGCGTGCCCCGGGAGGAGGCTCTCGGCCAGGTGCTCTGGGAGGTGATCCCGCTGCTTCGGCAGTCCCCCGCCTGGGAGCAGCTGCACCGCGTGCGTGATGAGGGTGCTGTGCGGGAGTTCACCGCCTCCAATCCCAGCGGCGGCGCGGATGCGTGCTTCCTGGTCCACGCCGCCCCGCTCGAGGGGGAGGGGATCGCCGTCCACTTCCGCGACGGCACGGAGGAGCTCAAGCTCAACGAGCGCTACTCGCGGTTGATCGAGTCGATCCAGGACGGCTTCGTCGCCGTCGACCCCGAGTGGAAGATCGTCTACCTCAACCGCATCGCCGAACAGCTGCTCCGCTTTCCGCGCCAGCGCGCAATCGGGTACAGCCTCTGGGCGCTGCTCCCACCGCAATCTCCCGAGATCGCCGGCGCGATGCGCGCCTCCATGCAGGACGGCCGGCAGCGGCGGCTGCAGGGGATCACCCCGGAGGGGGAGATCTTCGAGGGGCGCAGGTTCGACCTCTGGATCTATCCGCTGCCCGGCGGTGGCATCTCCATGCTCTTCGACGACGTCACCGAGCGCTTCGAGCGGGAGAAGGACCTTGCCCGCCTCGCCGCGGAGGCGCAGGAGGCGAGCCGCGCCAAGAGCCGCTTCTTCGCCGCGGTCAGCCACGAGCTGCGCACTCCGCTGAACGCCATCGTCGGCTACACCTATCTGCTGAGCAGCGCCGCCTACGGCCCCATGCCCCCCGAGGCGCAGCGGGCGGCCGACCGGATCGGGATCTGCACGGAGCACCTCACCCGGCTGGTCGAGGACATCATCGTGGTGACGATGGCGGAGGTCGGGCGGCTGCCGGTGGTGCCGGCGCCGGTTCCCCTCGACGGCTTCCTCCCTGATGCGCTGCAGCCGCTCCGCTTCCAGGCCGAGGCGAAGGGGCTGCGCTTCGTCATTCAGGTCGCCGAGCCGGATCTCAGCCTCGAGACGGATCCCAACCGTCTGCGCCAGCTCCTGCTCGCCCTGCTCTCGAATGCGGTGAAGTTCACCAGCCAGGGCGAGGTGCGAATCGAGGCCCGCGCCGTGCAGCCCGACGCCTCGGAAGCGACGATGCCGACGGGACCGGAGCTCCACCCGGAGGCGGTGGAGATCGCCGTGCTGGATACCGGACCCGGCATCGCGCCGGAGGACCGCGAGCGCATCTTCGGCGCCTTCGAGCAGCTCGGCGATCCCTCGCGCAGCGACTCGATGCAGCGCGGCACCGGCCTGGGACTGACCATCGCGCGGCAGCTCGCCACCGTACTGGGCGGCAGGCTCTGGGTCGAGGAGCGGCCCGAGGGCGGATCGGCCTTCCGTCTGCGGCTGCCGGCCAGCCTGGGCGTCGAAGCGGTGTAAAGCTAACCGCTCTGGAATCGCGCCGCGCGATCCGCTACCTTCAGAGCGTTCCCCTCGTCCGAATCCCGGGATCCTTTCGCTCGATGCTGCGTCTGCACAGCTACCGGTATCACCGTCCCACCACACTCGCCGAGGCGCTGGCGCTGCTGCACGGCCGCGACGATGCGATGCCGATCGCGGGCGGCACCGACCTGATGCCCAACATGAAGCATCGGCTCTTCACGCCGAACCATGTGGTGGGGCTCAAGGGCATCGCGGAGCTGCACGGCATCCGGCTGCTGGACGCGGAGGGCACGGTGGCGACGGATCGGCCGCAGGCGGCGCGGGAGCTGGCGATCGGCGCCTGCGAGACGCTCGCCGACCTGGCGCGTAGCCCGCTCGTGCGCCGCCACTTCCCCTCGCTCGCGCTGGCGGCCGGCAGCGTCGCCGGACCGCAGATCCGCAACCAGGGCACGCTGGGCGGCAACCTCTGCCTGGACACCCGCTGCACCTACTACAACCAGAGCCTCTTCTGGCGCGACGCGCTCGGCTACTGCCTGAAAAAGAACGGGGAGGTCTGCCACGTCACCCGAGTGGGGAAGAAGTGCGTCGCCGCGCACTCCGCGGACACCCCGCCCGTGCTGATGACGCTCGGCGCGGTGGTGGATCTGGCCTCCGCCGAGGGGGAGCGGACGGTGCCGGTGCAGGACTTCTTCATTGCCGACGGGGTGTGGAACAGCGTGCGCCACCCGGGCGAGCTGGTGGTGCGGGTACGCATCCCGCTTCCCTCGCCGCAGCTGCGCACCGCGTATCAGAAGCTGCGGCAGCGCGGCGCGATCGACTTCCCGCTGCTCTCGCTCGCGCTCGCCGCGGAGGTGGCGCCGGACGAGACGGTCGAGTCGATCTCGCTGGTAGTCTCCGCGCTCGGCTCGCGCCCGCGGGTGGTGTCCGGCCTCGACAGGATCGCGGTGGGCCGCCCCCTGGGTGAGGTAGTTGAGGCGGTGGTGCAGCAGGCCCACAAGCAGTGCCACCCGCTGGAGAACATCATCGTCGATCCCGACTGGCGGCGCGCCATGGTTCCCGTTCACGTGCGGCGTGCCCTGCGGGAGATCGGCGCCGGACCGGCCGGCGCTTGAGGCGGGGCGCTGCCCGTCAGTCGGAAGATTGTCGAATTTCTCGTCACTGTACATTCTCCCGAGAGCGGCCGAAAAAACGAAAGTATTGACTCTGCTGGTCCCGCACCCCAAATTGTGCATTGTCATCCAACGAGTCTCTCCGCAACTCTCCGCGTGCGTTGATTCCGAGATCGGATAGCACAGGCTGATTCTGCACCGGCTGCTGTGGGATCGACGGCCCGGCGGGAAAACCGGGCCTCTCCCGAGGTCGTTGCTGTCCCGAAGGATCGTGTAGGATCGTGGTTGCTGGGCCGGGTATTTCCCGGAGGCAGGAAGCGGGTCCTTACGTAACCAGCGCAATCGGGATCATGTCAGAGCTATCTCTGCGACCGAAGCTCGAGCTCGCCGGCAGTACCCATCCCCGCATCCGGGCAGCGGGCAAGCACCTCTACGTCGGCCAGAACAAGTTCTGTGCTCGGGGCGTCACCTACGGCACCTTCGCGCCGGATGCAAATGGTGACCAGTTTCCCGCTCGTGAGGTCGTCGAGAGCGATTTCGCACGGATCTCCGCGCACGGGATGAACTCGGTGCGGACCTACACCGTCCCGCCACGCTGGCTGCTCGATGCCGCGCTGCGCCACGACCTGCGGGTGATGGTGGGCCTGCCATGGGAGCAGCATATCGCCTTTCTCGACGAGCGGGAGCGGGTGCGGGACATCGAGCGGCGCGTGCGCGAGGGGGTGCGCAGCTGCG
>JBPCIT010000283.1:0-3688 GCA_051006015.1 Longimicrobiaceae bacterium | reverse complement strand
AGCGGAGCATGCCGCGTCCATCGCGCCGCCGTTGCAGGCGCCGTCGTCGGGCGAGCTGCCACCGGTGCCGGAGTGGTATCCGCCACGGCCGGCATCCCCTCGACCGGCGGCTGCAGCTCCGGGCGCGCGGCGACGGTCTCGCCCGGTGCGGGAGGGGGCGCGGGAACCGGCACCGGCTCCGGCGCCCCGCAGCCGCTGAAGATCAGCACGGCTGCCGCGACGCCGACGAAGCCCTGGCGCAGGCGCAGTGGTGGCATGTCTCCTCCTCCGTTGGCAGTTGTCGATGGCGGAAGCGCAGGGGGGCCGCAAGATGTGTGCGCTGCACTCGGCAGCCTGGCCATTCAATTGCGGCGAGGGGGTCCCGGACGAGTGATGATCGCACAAGACGAGATTCTCCGTCGAGCCGCGAGGTGAGAGGTGAGATTACCATTCGCGGAACAGGCTGTTGTGGCAGAACGTAAGATTACGCACTACCTTCTCAATCCCGAGCATCCGGAGGGCGGCTCCAAGGCACGATACTTCCTCAGTGTTGGACATGATCCAGCTGCTATCGAGCGGTTCCGGGATGATCTGCTCGAGCTGGCGAGAACCAGCAACGTCGAGGAGCTGCCTTCCCGCTTCGGTCCGAAGTACGTTGGGGTAGGATTCGTAACTCCACCGCAGGGTGGCCGGGTACAGGTACAAACCATCTGGATCCTGCGAAACGGTGCGCCGCCCCCACTTCTCGTGACGGCATACGCGGCATAGGTGCGAGAAAATGGCTGGTCCCAAGCTCGAAGAACTCGAACTGGCGGCGCTTCGCGTAAATCTGCCCCAACATGGCCTGGTCGCTGGAGATGTTGGCACGGTGGTGCTCGTCCACGCCGATCACCAGGGGTACGAGGTGGAGTTCGTCTCGGCCGACGGACGCACGATTGCCGTGGAAACCCTCGAAGCCGATCAGGTGACGCGCATCGAAGGAAAACGGATCCTGCACGCGCGGGAACTTGCGATGGAATGAGGCCGCGCGTCGGTGGTGCCGCCGCGCGGCTCTGTCACGCGCCTCTCGATACTCCTCGATCCGCGTCTATCCCACTCACCGCCATCGCCGATCAATTCACCTACACTACGGCGAGCGCAGCTCCCTCAGCTTCTGCTCCGCCACGCGCTGGCGGCGCGGGTCCCGGTTCAATTCAAGGAAGCGCTCGTACATAGCGATCGCCTCGGCCGTGTCGCCGCGGGCGGCGCGGACCTCACCCAGATTGGCATGGGCGATCTCGCGGCGGGGATTCAGCTCGATCACGCGCCGTAGCTCCCGCTCCGCCGCCTCGACTTCCCCTAGCCGGAATAGCACCCAGCCGTAGTTGTTGCGATACTCCGCGTTCTGCGGAGCCAGCTCGGCGGCGCGCCTCGACCGGTCGCGTGCCGCAGCCAGGTTGCCCTGCTCGAAGAGGCGTACGCCCTCGACGTTGAGCTGCGCCGCCGAGCTCCCGCCCGCGGCTTCCGGAGTGCTGGCGGCAGACGCCGGTTGCTCGGTCGCCGGGGTCGGAGTCTCGGGGGAGGTCGCAGGAGCGGGAGCCGACTCCTGGCGCGGCGTTGCCGTCGAGGTCTCCTCAGATGCGGGAGTGACCGGTGGGGATGCCTCCTCGACATCCGGTTCGCCGCGCGCCACCTGCGTCGTTTCGGCCGGAGATGCGGGTGAAGCGGGCGCAGGCTGCGGGTCCGCCACGGATGCGGCCGGCCGCTCACTAGACTGCGTTTCGGGCTCGCGATCGAGCAGCCACCAGCCGCCCGCGAGCGCACCTGCGAGCAGGAGCGGCAGCGCGAGCAGCGCCGGACTGAAGCGGCGCCGGGTGCCGGGAGCGGGCGACGCGGGTCGCCGGGGAGCCGCGGACGTGGCCGGCTCCAGCCGCGGCCCTGGAGGAGGAGCGACCTCGGGCGCTGGCGCGGATTCGACAGGGGGGTGGGGACTACTACCCTCGGGCGGCGACTCCTCCCGGCGTGCCATGCGTGGGCTCGGGATCGTCGCGGCAGCTTCCCACTCGGCCGCTGGTGCCGGTGCGGGCGGAGGTACGATCTTCGGGGGCGGAGTGGAGGCGTGACGCGCGAAGGTGCCGCTGACGAGCGACTTGCCTGCCTCGGTCAGTGCCTCGGCGAAGGTGCCCGCGTCGGGGAATCGCTGCTCCGGATGGTGCGCCAGCGCCTGCCGGATGATCGTCTCGAGATGCTGGGGGACGACCGGATTGCGCGCACGGATCGGCGGTACGGGCACACCTTCATCTCCCAGTCTGCGCCCGCCGCGCGCGACCTCGAAGAGCCGCTCGCCGGTAAGGAGCTGGAAGCCGATCGCGCCGAGGCTGAACACATCGGAGGCGGGGGTCAGATTGCGCTCACCGCGCAGCTGTTCGGGGGAAGCATACGCCGGGGAAAGGGGAGCACCTCCTTCCTGGGTCAGGTGGGTGAGGGTTTGCTCGGAGGCGGCGAGCTGCGCGATCCCGAAGTCGAGCACCGTCACCCGCGGCTGCCCGCTGCCGCCGCTCAGGAAGAGGTTCCCCGGCTTGACGTCGCGGTGGATCATGCCGAGCTGGTGCCCCGCGCCGATTCCGCGTGCCGCGTCGCGCAGAATCGTCACCGCCGGGAGCAGCGGGGGCGGCCCCGAGCGGGCCAGCCGTGCGGCGAGGTCCTCCCCGCGCAGCAGCTCCATCACCAGGAAGTCGAGCTCCACCTGCGGATCGGTGCCGAAGTCGTAGATGGTGACGACGTTCGGATGCCGGATACGCGCTGCCGCGCGTGCCTCGCGCTCGAAGCGGGCGCGGAGGCGCTCGCGCTCCTCGGGATCGGGCAGGGCAACGGCGATCACCTTGACCGCGACCTCGCGCTCGAGCCGCAGGTCGGTCGCGCGGTACACCGCGCCCATTCCTCCCCGGCCGATCACCTCCTCGATCCGGTAACGGTCGGCCAGCCTGCGGCCGATGAGTAGCTCCTCGATTCCTGACATGCAGACCCGCCGCGAGATCGTTGCCGGAAATGGTCGGCTTCCCCTGACGCCGCAGTGGAGCGATAACTTCTGTTCCGGCCGTTACTTGCAAGCGGCGGGCCGACTCGCTGCCTAGCGGTCGGTTCCGACCTGCACGGGCTCCTCCCGCAGCTTCTCCAGCCGCGCGATGCGCCGCTCGATGTTGGCGCGCAGCTCGCTGCTGATCTCGATGGCGCGCCGCAGGACGCGGAGCTGCTCCTCCACCTCCTCGTGGTTGCCGACCTCCTTGAGCGTACGCTGCAGATGGATCAGCTCCGGGTAGAGCTGCGCGGCGACCTTCGAGCGCCACTCGCGCGGGCCGGCGTACTGGCCCCACGCGTTGGAGTCCGTCTGCACCAGCACGTCCCCGGTGCGGGTACACTGGATGTACTCCTTGCCGTCCTCTCCCAGCCCGATTCGCGTGAACTTGTGCGGCAGGTGCTCGTGTCTCATCGGATCTCCGGCAGCGGGTCAGGGTTTGCTCTCGGAGCGGATCCGCCGCAGATTCCACGCCCTGGGCGGATGCTCCATCACCCGGAGGATGGAGCGCCGCATGGAGAATCGCTTCCACTGTGAGGTTCCGAGCATGACCCGCTATGCCGTACTGCTGCCTCTCCTGGCGTCGCTGTCGTTCGCCGCCCCGACGCCCGAGCCGCTCCATGCGCAGGCGGCTTGCAACCCGCGCGAGAACCG
>JBPCIT010000282.1:0-8389 GCA_051006015.1 Longimicrobiaceae bacterium | reverse complement strand
ACGATCGCCGCCTGCTCCGGGTTTGCGAGCGGCACGCGGATGACCTCGATGCGGAAGAGCGCGGTGTTGGGGTTCTCGCGCGGCACGGCGCCGGAGCAGCCGGGGAGCTCCTCCGCCGGCCGTACGGGGGCGGAACCCGAAACGTAGATGTAGACGTTCTCCCGGTCGTTCGGGTCCTCGAGCACCGTGTGGGTGTGAGAGCCGCGGCAGGTCTGCACATTGCCGATGTACCTCGGCTCCCGGATGTCGCTGATGTCGAAGATGCGGATCCCCCGCAGACGATCCGGGCTCACCGCTTCCTGCACGCCGCCGGTTCCGCAGTCGAGCCGGCCGCCGAGCCCCTCACCCGAAACGAAGAGCAGGTTCCGGTACACCGAAACGTCACTCTGCGAGGCGGGACAGACGAAGCCCTTCACCAGGACCGGCCGGCTCGGGTTGGAGATGTCCCAGACCTGGAAGCCGTTGTAGTTGCCCTGGATGGCGTAGTTGCCAGTGAAGGCGAGGTCGGAGTTGGTGACGCCGACGAACTCCCGCGGCGGCGGCGTCTGGGAGAGGACACGGAGGTTCCACACCGCCTCCTCGGCGTCGAATAGCCCCGCGCCAAGCCCGACGCGCGGATCGGAGCTCGATGCCGATGCGGACATGGGAGCAGGGGCGGACGCGGCTGGCATGCTGGTCGTGGGGGCGCATGCCGCTGCGCCGAGCAGCCCAGCGAGGGAGAGTGACCAGAGACGGGTGACCGGACGTGCGCTGGAGTGGAACGGTTTCGCTACAGATGGCATGACTTTGACTTCTTTCTTGATGGTTGCAAAGTGTGGTTGGGACACGGTGGACTTCGAGGTGATCACGGGGTGCGGCCCCGAGCGGACAGCGCCGAGAGCATGCGCTCCATGCGGGCGGCCTCGGTGATCTGATCCACCTGGATGTCGGAGGCGATCTTGAAGACCGCCTCGTCCTGCCCGGCGCCGTCGGTACCGAAGAGGTCGTGCACCATGGTGACGGCCCCGCGGTGGTGCTGGATCATGTAGGTCAGGAGGAGCCGGTCGAACTCCGCTCCCCTTGCCTGGTCGAGCTCCCGCATCTGCTCCGGCGTGATCATTCCGGGCATGTGCATGGCGTGCTCGGCGCCGTGCACCATCACCTCCGTTCCCATGACGTGCACTTCCGGCACCGGCTGGTCGCGCTCGCGGAGCCACTGCTGCATGCTGGCGATCTCATCCTGCTGGGCGTTGATGATACGCGCGGCCAGCGTCTGCACCGACGGGCTGGCACCATGCGTGGGAGCCATTCTCGCCATCACCAGCGCCTGCGTGTGGTGGCCGATCATCGCGGTCATGAAGTGGACGTCGGCCTCGGTGAAGCGCGTGCGGGCGCTGTCCACCCGAGCCCGGTAAATCGCCTCGAGCTCGGCCGTCGAGTTTGCGGCCGGCCGCGGGGTAGTCTCCACTCCTGCTCTGGCGCCGCCGCAGGCTGTAGCGGCCAGTGCGACGAGGAGAGCAGCGGTGGCCCCACAAATACGCGATCTTCTCATGCCTCTCGGAGTTGCGGGACATCAACGGGTCCGACCCGATACACTCTTATGCTACAGAAGTTACGACGAAACGGATAGGGAGGGGGCATCAAGGAATGCGAAAGTCGGTCCCGCCTCAACTCTCGATCCCTTCCAGCAGCTCCTCCACCACCTGCGCACCACGCTCGGCGGCGCCCAGCCCGGCCTCGACGTAGGCGCGCGCTGCGGCGCCGGTGCGGAGTCGCTCTCCCTCGTCGCGCAGCAGCAGGGCGAGCCGCTCCCTCAGCTCCCGCTCGTCCGCGACGGCGAATCCCCCGCCGCTGGCGATGAGCTCCGCTGCCTCGCGCGCGTTGCCGTGACGCGGCCCGAAGAGCACCGGGACGCCGAACGCCGCCGGCTCCAGCACCGAGTGCAATCCCGCGGTGCCGAACCCCCCACCCACGTATCCCACGTCCGCCAGCGCGTACAGCTCCCCCAGCACCCCCACCCGGTCCACCAGCAGCACCTCGGCCTTTAGTGCACCCCCGTTCAGCTCTCCCAGCCGCCGGCTGTAGAGGCCATGGCGCTTCAGCAGCGCCTCCGTTCGCGTCAGGTGATCGGGAGTGGGCTCGTGCGGGACCAGGATCAGACGGAAGGGAACGGCTCCCTCGCACGCTCGCTTCAGCGCCGGGATGAGCCGCTCCTCGTCGGGCGGCCAGGTCGAGCCCGCCACCAGCGTCACCCGCGCCGCAGCGTGCAGGGGGCGGAGCAGCGCGGAGTCACGGTCCACGCCCTCCGCTCGCTTCCACACCTGATCGAAGCGCGCATCCCCCATCACCAGCCGCCGCTCGGGGGACACTCCCAGCACGCCGAAGCGCTCCGCATCCGCCGCGGAGATCGCCGCCAGCCGATCGAGCCGCCGAAAGGCCGGGAGAAGGAATGGCCGCGCAGCTCGCGACAGGCGGCTCGAGCCGAGCGGGAGCGTGGCGCTCAGCAGTGCCAGCCGCACCCCCCGGCGCTGCGCCGCGGCCGCCAGATTCGGCCACACCTCCGTCTTGGTGGAGGCGATCACCTCCGGCCGCAGTAGAGCGAGCGCCCGCTCCACCTCCGCGGGCAGGTCGAGCGGGAGATAGTCCGTGAGATCGGCGGGCACCGAGCGGGCGAAGCCCTCCGCCGAGGGAGAGAAGTAGCTGTAGACGATCTGCAGATCGGGTCTGCGGCGGCGTAGCGCCTCGATCACCGCGCGTGCCTGGAATCCCTCGCCCACGCTCGGGGCGTGGAACCAGACCAGCGGCTGCTGCGGCTCCCGGTGCGCACGGGCCCAGGCCTCCATCCGCCGCAGAACACCGCTCCGCCCGCGGATGCCGCGCGCGAGCTTCCCCTCGCCACGGCTCAGCAGCGGCAGCAGCGGGCGCGCGGCGTGCAGGGCAAGGGTGTAGAGACGTTCGGGGATCGGCATGGCGGGAAACTACGCGGCGGAGTCGCGCGCGCAAAGCCTCGCGAGACGTGCATCGCTTCGGTATATTTTCGGCAGCTATGAAAGATCGCATCCTCATCCGCGGCGCGCGGCAGCACAACCTGAAGAACCTCGACCTGGAGATCCCCCGGCGCGCGCTGGTGGTGGTGACCGGGCCTTCAGGCAGCGGCAAGTCCTCGCTCGCCTTCGATACCATCTACGCCGAGGGGCAGCGGCGCTACGTCGAGTCGCTCTCGACCTACGCCAAGCAGTTCCTCGAGCGGATGGAGAAGCCCGACGTGGACCGCATCGAGGGGATCTCTCCCGCCGTCGCCATCGAGCAGCGCAATCCCACCAAGACCAGCCGCTCGACGGTGGGCACCGCCACCGAGGTGTACGACTACCTGCGTCTGCTCTGGGCGCGCGTGGGCCGCACCCACTGCCCCGGCCACCCGGGTCAGCCCTGCGGCCGCGAGGTCCGCCCCGACACCGTGCAGAGCGCGACCGACCGGGTGCTCGCGCTGCCGGAGCGCACCCGCTTCCTGGTCGGCTTTCCCCTGCCGCTCTCCGCCCGGGTGACACACGCGCTGGTGGTGGAGAACCTGCGCGCGCTCGGTTACCTGCGTGTGCTCGCCGACGCGCGTGAGCTGCACCTGGACGAGCTGGAGGAGGGCGAGGACCTCACCCGCGCACGCGAGCTGCTGGTGGTGGTGGACCGCCTGCGGGTGGATCCCGAGGAGACGGCGCGGCTGGCGGATTCGCTGCAGACCGTCTTTCAGGAGGGGGAGGGAGAGGCGGTGGTGGTCCCCGTCGGCGGCGAGCCGCTCCGTTTCTCCGAGCGCTTCCACTGCCCCGAGCACCCCGAGATCGTCTTTCCCACGCCCTCACCGCAGCTCTTCTCCTTCAACAATCCCTACGGCTCCTGCCCGGAGTGTACCGGCTTCGGCGCGGTGCTGCTCTACGACGAGTCGCTCGTCATTCCCAACGGCGCGCGCTCGCTGGCGGAGGGGGCGGTGGACCCCTGGAGCAAGCCCCGCTACGACGCGCGCCGCCACAAGCTGGCGGAGTTCGCCCGGCGGGAGGGCGTCTCCCTCTCCACGCCCTGGCAGCAGCTCCCTGAGGAGTTCCGCCGCGCGGTGCTGCGTGGAGGCAAGCGCTTTGAGGGAGTGATTCCCTTCCTCGAAGCGCTCGAGGAGAAGCGCTACAAGCAGTACATCCGCGTGTTCCTGCGCCAGTACCAGAGCGCACAGCCCTGCCCGGTGTGCGGCGGCGCCAAGCTGCGCCCCGAAGCGCTGCGGGTGCGCGTGTCCGGCCGCACCATCGCCGAGGCGGCGGAGATGCCGCTGGCGCGGCTGCAGGAGTGGGTGGAGGGGCTGGGACCCCCCGCCCCCGCGGGCCCTCACCCCGGCTCGCTAGGGCTCGCCACCCCTCTCCCACAAGGGGAGAGGGGGTCTAACAGCGGCTCAAAAGCCGGTGTTCAGCACGGAACAGTTCCCCCTCTCCCTTCATGGGAGAAAGGGTTAGGGGGTGAGGGCGCGGCGGGTCTCACCGAGCAGGAACTCGCCATCGCCGAGCTGGTGCTCCGCGAGCTCGTCGCCCGCCTCGGCTTCCTGAACGACGTCGGGCTCGGCTACCTGACGCTGGAGCGGCAGACACGCACCCTCTCCGGTGGGGAGGCGCAGCGGATCACCCTCGCCAATGCGCTCGGCAGCAAGCTGGTGGACACGCTGTACGTGCTCGACGAGCCCACCATCGGGCTGCACCCGGCGGACAACGACCGCCTGCTCGCGCTGCTGCTGCGGCTGCGGGCGGCGGGGAACACCGTGCTGGTGGTCGAGCACGACCCGGAGACGATGCGCGTCGCCGACCACCTGGTCGAGCTGGGGCCAGGGAGTGGAGAGGCGGGCGGCGAGGTCACCTTCGAGGGGCCGCTCGAGGAGCTGCTGGAGAGCGACACCCTCACCGGCCGTTATCTCTCCGGCCGCCAGTCGATCCCCATTCCCGAGCGCCGCCATCGCACGGATGGACCGCGGCTGCGACTGGAGGGCGCGCGCGAGCACAACCTGCGCGGCGCGGACGTCGAGATCCCGCTCCGGGCGCTGACGGTGGTGACCGGCGTCTCCGGCTCCGGCAAGTCCACCCTGGTGCACGACATCCTCTACCGCGCCGTCGAGCGGGAGCTCTCCGGCGGGGAGACGAGCGCCAAGCGCCACCTGGGCGAGGCGGTCGGCGGCTTCGACCGCCTTGAGGGGGCGGCGCTGCTCGAGGGGGTGGTGCTGGTGGACCAGTCCCCCATCGGCCGCACGCCGCGCTCGAACCCTGTCACCTACATCAAGGCGTACGACGAGGTACGGCGCATCTTCGCCGCGCTGCCGGAGGCGAAGGCGCGCGGCTTCGGCCCCGGCCACTTCTCCTTCAACGTGGCCGGTGGCCGCTGCGAGGCGTGCAAGGGAGATGGGCAGGTGCAGGTGGAGATGGTCTTCATGGCGGACGTCTTCGTCCCCTGCGAGATCTGCGGCGGCGCGCGCTTCAAGCCGGAAGTGCTCGAGGTCACCTACCGCGGCCGCAGTATCCGTGACGTGCTGGAGCTGACGGTGGACGAGGCGATCCGCTTCTTCCTGCGCGAGGATCGCCTCGGCCAGGCGCTCTGGCAGCTCCAGCAGGTGGGGCTCGGGCATCTGCGGCTGGGGCAGCCCGCCCCCACCCTCTCCGGCGGCGAGGCGCAGCGCATCAAGATCGCGCGCGAGCTGGCGCTGGGCGCGCGCAAGAACAGCCGCTCCTCCCCGGTCGGAGGCCGGCTGTACATCCTCGACGAGCCGACCACCGGGCTGCACCTGGACGACATCCGCAAGCTGCTGCGGGTGCTTGACGACCTGGTCGAGGCTGGCCACACGGTGCTGTTGATCGAGCACAACCTCGAGGTGATCAAGACCGCCGACTGGATCATCGACCTCGGTCCCGGCGCCGGCCCGGAGGGCGGGCGGGTGGTGGCGATGGGTACCCCGGAGGAGGTGGCCGCGGTGCCGGAGAGCCTCACCGGGCGCTATCTGGCGCCGCTGCTGGAGGGGGCCGCCGCTGCGGCATCCGGATGATCAGCAGGACGCGAGCCGTCCCGGCTCTGCCGGAGTGTTGGGGGGTACTCCTCCGGTACACGAATGATGGATGGAGTCCTTGCCCCTTTGTGACAGAGGGCGGTTGAATGCTCAGTGATCCCGTAGAGGTGCTGAGAGAGCTGCTGACCGGTGTGCCGGGGATCCGGGTCGCCTTTGTCTTTGGCTCGGCTGCCAACGGTGCGTTGCGTCCGGACAGTGATGTTGATCTCTTCGTTCTCGATGAAGGGGCCGATCCGGTCGCGCTCGGGGAAGCCATGCTCACGGCCTACACTCGAACGGGGCGCGAAATCGACCTCAAGCGCTACACCCCCGAGCGATTCCGGGAGGTACGGCACCGTCGCGGAACCGGATACCTCCAGCGCGTGCTGGACGGCCCAAAACGCTGGGTGATCGGGTCGCCGAAGCTCCTGGATGCCGCACGATGAGTGACTCGCTCGAGCGTCTGCGAGAAGCTCGCTTCATCGAGGAAGTCGCGGCGGATGACGAGGAGATCGTCGGCCTCTGGAGCAAGGCGCTGGAATCGTATGGCGACTCTGGAGCCAGGCCGTTGAGCCGTACGGGTGCGTTCAAGCTGCTGTATGATGCCGGGAGGCAGGCGGTTATGGCTCTGGTTCATGCACATGGTTACCGAACAAAGGGGACATCCGCTCACCACCAGGCCATCTTTGCCGCGGGTGCGGCTCTCGCGCCGGAATCACTCTCCAGCCTCATCAAACAGCTCGAGTTGCAGCGAGGAACGCGTCACGACGCGGAGTATTCCGCCCGCAGAGAGATCGGGGACGAGGATGTCGAGCGTATGCGGACGCTGGTGCGGGCAGTCCTCAACGACACTGCATCCGTCCTCCGCAGCCTGCGCCCCCATCTTCGCAGCCGGATCAAGAAACTACGCTGATCGGTCTCGCCAGTTTGTTCAGGTCTCGCCCGTAGGGTGCTGCGGCTCGTTCATCTATCAGCCGGTCATATCACTTCTCCCCGCAGGTGCCCTCAGCGCTTGACAAGCCGGGTGAGCGCACTCAACGTGCACCGCGGTGCCACCGCGCCTGGATGCGCAACTCGCCGCATCCCCACCTCACCCCGGGCATCCTGCCCAAGGAGGCTCCATGACGAACTCGAATCGCTCCCGAACGGTCACGCTTGCATGCCTGCTGCTCCTGCCACTCGCGCTGGGATGCGCGCGTGAGGAACCCAGAGAGGCGGATGTCATCCCGCGCGCGGGGGAGACGGCAGCGGCACCCGCTACCACCGCGGCGGGCGCTGAAATGCCCGCGGAGCTGTCCGGTGCCTGGAACGCGTCCATCCGGGCGTGGAATCAGGATGACCCGGCGGCGCTCGCGGCCCATTATACCGAGGATGCAGTCGTGCAGGCGGGTGACAGCACCTACAATGGGCGTGCCGCGATCCAGCAGCGCTGGCTCGCGCGGAACCTGCCGGTGATCAGCGATCTACAGGCGACCTCCGAGAGCTTCAACCGCCAGGGCAGCGACATCGAGGAGTCGGGCCGCTACACGATGCGCGTCACCCCGCCGCAGGGTGCGCCCGAGACGCAGACGGGCAGCTATACCCAAACCTGGACGCGCGCCACTGATGGGAACTGGCGGATCCGCTCCTCCACCATCCGGCCCGACGCGTAGCCCTGCCGTGCCGCGCCGCCGGTTCCGACCGGCGCCGCGCTGCGTAGCCGTCAGTCAGAGCGCGAGTCGCATCCCTCGCGAGCAGAGGACTCTTGAGGGGTTCGCTGCCGCCGCCCATCCCCGTCCGCCTGCCGCTCGTCCCATTTTCGGACACTCCTGTCCCCGGTCTCGCGACAATTACCCCTGGCCTCGCTACTCTTGGCGCCATTCAACCCGGGAGGGTGTCGATGATCTGGCCCTCCGCAACCTCACAGAGGCCGTGATCCCATGTTGCCCGCTACCATCACGACCGCCTGCAGGCCGCACCTGGCGATCTCGCTCGCTCCCCACCTCTCCATCGTTCTCGGTTCGGGTCCGCAGGTGGCGGCGCGGCTCGACGGCTGCCCCTCACCGGCAGCTCGGCTCACTTCGCTTTCATTGCCGCGGCCGTAGCCAGGGGCCTATTCTTCCGGCGCTGGTATCAGGACTCCGATGCTGCGCTCGCCGGAGTGGCACACCTCGCCGGTGCCGCCATTTGCGCGGGTACGAGGCCGGCCTCGCATGAGCGCGCAGACTCCCACTCACCCGGACGATCCGTGAATCACGCACTCGTGCTGCAGAACGTCTCGAAACGCTTCTCGGGGCACACGGCGGTGGACGACCTCAGCCTGGCCGTACCGGCGGGCACCATCTACGGCATCCTGGGGCCGAACGGCGCCGG
>JBPCIT010000281.1:0-5249 GCA_051006015.1 Longimicrobiaceae bacterium | reverse complement strand
TGGGTGGAGGCACCGGGTCTCCATGTGCGTCGAGGCTCCCGAGGTAAAGCTCGATCGCCTCGCGGATGTTGTCGAGCGCCTCCTTGCGTGTCCGGCCCTGGCTGATGCAGCCGGGGAGCGAAGGCACCTCCGCCACAAAGATTCCGTCCTCATCCTGCTCGATCCAGACTCGGTATTTCATCGCGTATTCCTCCTGTCGAGGACCTCGAGCTCCGATTCCCAATCTACCGCTACCGCAGCCGGAAGTCATGACAGTCGACGCTCGACCAGCGCCAGCACCACGTCGTTGACGTTCGTGCCCGTGGGACCAGTGACCAGCAGGTCGCCGGCGGCCTGCAGGAAGGTGTAGGCGTCGTTGCGCGCGAGGTGGTCGCGGGCGTCGAGTCCCCGCTCCCGCCCCCGCGTCACCGTTCCGCCGTCCACGATTCCACCCGCGGCGTCGGTGGGGCCGTCCGTCCCGTCGGTGCCCAGCGCGGCAAGCAGGATTCCTCCCTCCCCTTCGAGCAGCGTCCCGGCGGCGAGCGCCAGCTCCTGGTTCCGTCCGCCGCTACCATCGCCCCGCACCGTCACCGTCGTCTCGCCGCCCCAGAGCAGGACGAGCGGAGCCGCTCCCGGAGCCGCCTCCTCGCGGGCACGCAGCGCCTGCCGCACGATCCCGGCTGCGGCATCGCGCGCCTCCCCCTCGAGCGCATCCGTCACGAGGTGCGCTTCCAACCCCAGCTCCCGTGCCTCGCGCGCCGCCCCCTCCAGCGCGTCGCGGTTGCGCGCCACGATGTGCGCGGTGGCGCGCGCGAAGGCGGGGTCGCCGCTCTTCGGCGTCTCGGGGATCTCACCGGCGGCTCCCGCCTGCAGATGGGTGAGCACGCCCGGCGGAGGTCGGACGCCGTAGCGGGCGAGCACCGCGAGCGCGTCCTGAAAGGTGGTGGGATCGGGCACCGTGGGGCCGGAGGCGATCACGTCGAGCGGCGAGCCCACCACGTCGGAGAGGATCAGCGAGACGACACGGGCAGGGTGTGCGGCGCGCGCGAGCTGTCCACCGGTGATGCGCGAGAGGTGCTTGCGCACCGCGTTCATCTCCTGGATGGGCGCGCCTGAGCGCAGCAGCGCCTGCGTGACCTGCTGCAGCTCACCCAGCGAGACGCCGCGTGGGGGCGCCGGCCAGAGCGCCGAGGCGCCGCCGGAGATGAGGCAGAGGAGCAGGTCGCACTCCCCGGCGCTCCGCGCCAGGTGGAGCGCCTCGCCGGCGCCAGCCAGCCCATGGGTGTCCGGGAGGGGGTGCGATGCCTCCCACAGCTCGATGCGGGGGACCGGCGAGGCGTATCCCTTCCGGGTGGTGAGCGTCCCATCGCTGATACGGTCGCCGAGAACGTCGAGTGCGCCCTGCGCCATCGCGCAGACCGCCTTCCCCGCGCCCACCAGCCGCACCCGATCGGCGCTGCGCAGGTCGATCTGCTCCTCGCCGACGAGCAGCGTCTCCCCCTCCAGCCGCAGTGCGCGCCGCACCGCCGCCCGCGGCTCGACCGCAGCGAGCGCGGCGCGCAGGATGCGGGCGGCCAGCTCTCGGAGGGAGTGCGGAGATGCGCTCATGCGGCGCTGCGCCAGCGAGATTCGTTCCGGGGCGCCCTTTGCAGAACGGCCTCCCCATCGGGAAAGCCTGGACAGCAGAGCACGCCGATGTAGATTGCGCCCAGCATGCCCGCCGGTTCGTTCAGTAGGCGCGGGTGGCTACTCTTCACTCCGGCGACCGCTCACCTACGGTTTCCACGCAGGAGGCAGTCCGATGACCGTTTCGGGCCGCGTCGTCCCTTCCCTCGGCTATCTCCTGCTCGCGGCTCTCTGCGGGTGCGTCCCGGCCACGCTCGATCTCTCCGGGATCTCCGCGAGCTACTCGCCGCTCGAACGGGGAGAGCGCGACGCGCGCGTGGTCGAGCGTCAGGGCGCGATCCACATCCTGCACCCGTACCTCGCCGCCCGGCTCGATGTCCTGGAGGCGCTGTCGCCGCGCTTTCACGCGGAGATGGAGGCCCTCCGGCGCGGCGACGTCCTGGTGTATCTGGGGACGGCGGAGCCGGTGAGCGATCCGGCCCATGAGGTGATGGTGAAGTGGAAGATGCCCAAGGATCGTATCGGGGAGTTCTCGGCGGTGCGCGACCCGGAGTCGGGCAGGGTGAAGGCGCTGGTGGTGCGGGTGAACCTGCCGCAGATCGTCGAGCGCCACAGCCGGTGGCGGCGTGAGCGTGCCTCCCCCTGGGAGCGCCGCTTGACCCCGGCCGCCCTGCTGGAGGAGGCGGTGGACGGCATCCTCATCCACGAGCTGTGGGGGCACCTGATCCCGGTTGCCGGGGGACGGAACGACCTGCCGTACTGTCGGGATCCCCGCCCGGGAGAGGCGGACCTCGCCTCCTGCGTGATGCAGCGGGAGAACGACCTGCGGCAGGAGATGGGGATGCGGCCCCGCACCCGCTACAAGTGGAACCGCTACGCCCGACCCATCTGACGGTGGAGCGTGGAAGGGACCCGTCCAGAGTCCATTCCGCATCCGCACTTCTATCGGATCCGCAGGAAGAGCCTTCCGTTGGCGCGGTCGCAGGCCCCCTCCCCCGGCCCCTCCCCCGAACTCGGCGGAGGGGAGAACTACACAGCCTGCCGTAGCGGAGAAGTCGAGGTTCCGCAGGAAATAGTTCCCCCTCTCCCAATTCTGGGAGAGGGAGTTAGGGGGTGAGGGCCTCCACCGGCCACGCACTCGGAAGCGGGAGATCTGCTCTCACTCCGTCTGCACCCACCCCGCGCGACCGGCCGGCCCCTCAACGAGCAGAAAGCCCGCGTAGCTGCCCAGCACCGCCACCGCTGTGCCCGGCTGCAGGGTGTCCATCACCGCCGCCGCGGGGCTGGGCCGGTCCCGGAGGGCGCCCCCCTGGGCGAGCCGCTCCTGCCGTAGCGGCTGGGTGACGGGCTCGGTCGAGCGCGCGGTCAGATACCCGCTCCGGCCGTCCGGCAGCACCACGCGGTACCAGCCGCCGCTCGCGGCGAGGGCGCGCGCGACCGTATGGCGCGAGAGCTGGGTGGCGACCGGCGCGTCCGCGTTCGGCGCCACGCGCAGTGGGAGCTGCGCGGCGGCTACCCGAATCCACTCCCCCAGCCGCGTGGTGTCGGCGGCGATCGCGGGCGGCTCGCCCCGGGGGGTGTGCACGAAGGGGTACGGATCGACCGGCCCCTCGCCGCTACGGTAGATGCCGAAGTGCAGGTGCGGCGGAGTGGTGCGCGCGTTCCCCGTGTTGCCTACCGTGCCGAGCGTGTCCCCCGCTCTCACCCGGGTGCCGGACGCGACGAACTGCGTATCGAGGTGCGCATAGTAGAGGTTGTGCCCGCGCGAGGAGTTACGCAGCCACACCACCCTGCCGCCGCGGGCGGTCTCGTTCACGCGCGTGACGATGCCGTCGCTGCTGGCGACCACCGGGGTGCCGCGCGGGGCGAAGATGTCGACGCCGTGGTGCTCGCGCTGCCCGCCGTCGCGCGCGGCGCCGAAGCGGCTGCCTATCGCCCGGCTGTCGCGCCCCTCGACGGGGAACGCGAGCGAGGCGGCGCTCTGGACGGTCAGGATGTAGCGGCCCGAGCGCAGCAGCTCGGGCTGGAGCCGCAGCAGGTACTCCCCGTCGCGCGGGACATTCCACTCCAGGCGGCTCTCGTTCTCCCCGGCGCTCGCCAGATGGCGCGGCGCGGCGGCAGTATCCTCCGGAACCGAGTAGAGATCGAGGAAGAGGCGGTACGGCGCGGCTCCCTCCGCTTCGATACGGGCGTCCAGCCGCTGGCCGCGCTGTGCGCTGAAGCGGTAGCCGACCGCGAACGCCTCCTCGGCCGGGAAGTAGCCCGCCTCGCGCAGTGGCAGCGCGGCACGCTGCGGCTCGCGCAGCGCCTGCTCGCCCGCGCCGAGCCAGTCGCGACCGAGCGCCGTCTCCTCCAGCCCCGCGCTGCGTAGCGATGCCGCATAGCGCTCGTACGGCGTCGGCGCATGGATCGCATCGCGCAGCGGCTCCATCGCCCGGCAGCCGGAGAGGGCGAGAAAGACGATCAGGAGCGGCAGCAGCCGCTCCTTACGGAAGCTCTTCGGGGTTCGCATGGCCGGGTAGTAGGCTGCGTCGCGACAATTGTTCCCGGCCACCCGGAGGTGGAACGAAAGCAGCGAGGTGATTGTCTTAAGGCAGGTAACCGAACGGCCGCGAGGCCGGTAGACGCAGCAACAGCCTCGCTCTCCGTCCGCGGGCCAGCTCCTGATGTGATAGCAGCATGATTCCTCTTACCGACCCGCACGTGCTCTGGACGCGGCTCCGCCGACACTTCGTCACCGGCCTGCTGATCCTGGTCCCCATCCTGGTGACCCTCTGGGCGGGGCTCTGGCTCTTTCGCTTCGTGGACGGGATGCTGGGGCGCCTGATTCGGCCGCTCCTGCCCTTCCCGATCCCCGGTCTGGGCGTCATTCTCCTGCTGCTGCTCATCCTGGGTGTGGGAATGTTCGCACGCTCGCAAACCGGCGCCCGAATGATTCTGTGGCTCGACCTGCGGCTCTCGCGCATTCCCCTCGCCTCCTGGGTGTACGGCACCGCCAGCCAGATCACGCACTCCACGCTGGAGAACCGCAAGAGCACCTTCGAGCGCTGCGTGATGGTGCAGTACCCCAAGGAGCACTCCTGGGTGATCGGCTTCGTCACCGCCGATGCGCCGCACATCGCCAAGGAGCGGCTGGATATCCCCGATCTGCTGGCGGTCTATGTGCCGACCACGCCGAACCCCACCAGCGGCTTCCTGCTCTTCGTGTCGCAGTCCGACATCGTCGAGCTGGGGATCCCTAGCGAGCTGGGCTTCAAGCTGGTGATCTCCGCCGGCTCCGTCTCCATCGACCGGGTGGACAAGAAGGGAGCCAAGCGCGCACTCGCCGAATTGCTGGCCCGGATGTAGGTATCACTGAGCGGTGGCAGATCCCCCTGTCGCTCCTTTGGCAGAACCGGACACCGGCGTGAGCGGCGGCTGTCCCGAGAGCACGCGGTAGACGTTGCGGGCGGCGAGGGTGGCCATGCGGGTGCGGGTCTCGCGTGCGGCCGAGCCAATGTGGGGCAGCAGCACCACGTTCTCCAGCTCGAGCAGCCCCGGGGTGATCTCGGGCTCGTGTTCGTAGACGTCCAGCCCCGCCCCCGCCAGCGGCCCCTCGCGGAGCACCTCGACCAGTGCGGCTTCGTCCACCAGCGCGCCGCGGG
>JBPCIT010000280.1:0-3718 GCA_051006015.1 Longimicrobiaceae bacterium | reverse complement strand
GGGTTCTCTTCTGGGGAACCCCCGCATTCGCGCTGCCGGCGCTGCGCGCCCTCGGGGAGGAGGGACATCATCTCGTGGGCGTCGTTACGCAGCCCGACCGGCCCGCTGGACGAGGCCGCGGTCTCACCGCCTCGCCGGTGAAGCGCGCCGCGATCGAGGAAGGTCTTCCGATCCTGCAGCCCGAGCGCGCACGCGGCGAGGAGTTCCTCGATCAGATTCGTGCGCTGGATCCCGAGATCTCCGTGGTGGTGGCCTTCGGCCAGATCCTGCGCCCGGAAGTGCTGTACCTCCCTCCGCGAGGCTCCGTCAACATCCACGCCTCCCTCCTTCCCGAGCTGCGCGGCGCCGCGCCCATCCAGTGGGCGATCATCCGCGGCTACGAGACGAGCGGCGTGAGCATCATGCGGATGGACGAGGGGCTCGATTCGGGACCCGTCCTCTTCCAGGTTCACGAGCCGATCCGCCCGGACGAAGCCGCCGGCGACCTGGCGATGCGCCTCTCCGAGATCGGCGCGGAGGCCCTCATCGAGACGCTGGCGATGCTCGAAATCGGGCACCTCGAGGAGATCCCGCAGGACCACGCGCGGGCCAGCTACGCTCCCAAGCTGAGCCGGGAGACGGCGCGGCTGGACTGGACGCTTCCCGCAATCGAGGTCGCCCGCTGGATCCGTGGGCTGGATGCGGTGCCCGGCGCATCGAGCCTGCTGGACGGTGAGGAGACGGTGAAGCTCTTCCATCCGCGCGTCGAGCTGCGCGAGGGTCCGCCAGGCGAGGTCCTCGCGGCCGACGAGGAGGTCGGCGTATTGATCGCCGCGGGGCAGAATGCGGTGCGGGTGCGCGAGGTGCAGCCCGCCGGCCGGCGACGGATGCTGGCAGAGGAGTGGATTCGCGGTCGGGGGGTCGCGCTCGGGCAGCGCTTCTCGTAGGGTGGCCGCACGCGCGCTGCCGCCGCTCCACCTCGTCACCGACGATGCGGTTCTCGCGGACCCCCGCTTCTCCGAGCGGGCGCGGGCGGCGCTCATCGCGGGCGGGAGCGAGCTGGCGCTGCACCTGCGCGGGCCGGCGCTCTCCGGGCGGCGGCTCTTCACGCTCGCCGAGCAGATCCTGCCCACCGTGACGGCGGCGGGAGCGCTGCTCCTGATCAACGATCGGGTGGACGTGGCGCTGGCGTGCGGCGCACATGGCGTGCAGCTTGGCGCCCGCGGCGTTCGGTCGGCGGATGCGCGGCGGCTCCTCGGCGACCGGCCGCTGCTCGGAGTCTCCGTGCATTCGGTGGAGGAGGCGCAAGCCGCGCCGGGCGCGGATTTCCTGCTGGTGGGGACCCTCTTCGCGACGGCGTCGCACCCGGAACGCGCCGGAGCCGGGACGCAGATCCTGCAGCGGCTGGCGGATCTCGGTCTGCCGCGCGTTGGTATCGGCGGGATCACGCCGGAGCGGGTCGCCGAGGTGCGGCGTGCGGGCGCGGCCGGCATCGCAGTCCTGAGCGGCGTCTGGGAAGCAGACGAACCAGAGGTGGCGGTCGAGGGGTATCTGACAGCATGGAAAAGGGCAGCATGACGAATCAGATGGAGGTGCCGGTGCAGCTCAACGGCGAGCTGCGCGACGTTCCCGCCGGGCTGATGGTGGGAGAGCTTCTCGTGCACCTCGACCTGAACCCGCGGCTGGTGGTCGTCGAGCACAATGGCGACATTCTGCGCCGTGAGGCGTACGAGACCACGCCCGTCGCGGCCGGCGACACCCTCGAGCTGGTGCACTTCGTCGGTGGCGGGTGACCGCGACCGGGCACAACCTGGAGAACGAGATGGCGACACTGCTGGATACGGACGTGCAGGGCGATCCCCTGGTGATCGCGGGGCGGGAGCTGCGCTCGCGGCTGATGGTGGGCACCGGCAAGTACCGCAGCAACGAGGAGATGGTGCGGGCGATCGAGGCCTCCGGAGCTGAGGTCGTCACGGTGGCGGTGCGCCGGGTCGATCTGGATCGCACCCGCGAGGAAGGAGTCCTCCACCACCTCGATCCGGAGCACTATCTCCTGCTCCCGAATACCGCCGGCTGCTACACTGCCGAGGACGCGCTGCGTTACGCCCGGCTGGGCCGCGCCGCCGGTTTCTCGGAGTGGATCAAGCTGGAGGTGATCGGCGATCAGGAGACGCTGCTCCCGGACGTCGACGCCACCCTCCGTGCGGCGCGCGAGCTGGTGCAGGAAGGCTTCAAGGTGCTCGCCTACACCAACGACGACCTGATCACCGCGCTCCGGCTGGAGGACGCGGGATGCGCCGCGGTGATGCCGCTCGCCTCGCCCATCGGCAGCGGCCTCGGGCTGGTCAACCCCTTCAACATCCGGGTCATCAAGGCACGTCTGCAGCTGCCGGTGATCGTGGATGCCGGGATCGGCACCGCCTCCGATGCGGCGGTGGTGATGGAGCAGGGGGTGGATGGCATCCTGGCGAACACCGCGCTGGCGGAGGCGCAGGACTCCGTCGCAATGGCGCGTGCCATCCGGCTGGCGACGCAGGCCGGCCGGCTCGCCTACCGCGCGGGACGCATGCCCCGGCGCGAGCGCGCTGTGCCGTCGAGCCCGCGAGCGGGGATGGTGGACTGAGCCGCCGCGCACCCGTGATGACCGACGCGGCCACTCCTCCGCGCCGCGCCGCCCTCGACGTGCTACGGCGCGTGCGCGCAGGGGAGCTGGCCGACCGCGCGCTCGACGCAGCCGCGGGCGGCCTCTCCCCCCGCGATCGTGCCTGGGTGCAGGAGCTGGTCTACGGCACCCTCCGGCTGCGTGGCCGGATCGACCACCTGCTCGGCGCGCTGGTGCGTGGCGGGATCGACGCTCTCGAGCCCGACGTGCTGGAGGTGCTCCGCCTGGGAGCGTACCAGCTGCTCGAGATGGGAAGCGTGCCGCACTACGCGGCGATCTCGCAGTCGCAGGAGCTGGTACGCGCCGCCGGAGTCGGACGTGCAGCCGGGCTGGTCGGCGGGGTGCTGCACGCCCTGCACCGCCGGCACGCCGAGATCGCCTTCCCGGACCCGGAACGCGATCCGCTCGGGTACCTCAGCAGCTGGGGGTCCCACCCCGAGTGGCTCGTCGAGCGCTGGATCCGCCGCTGGGGCGCGGATGAGGCGGCCGCGCTGGTGGAGGCGAACAACCACCGGCCCGAGCTCTACATCCGACCACTCGGGATCGGCGTCGAGGACGCGGCGGCTCGCCTCGCGGAAGCCGGGATCGGCGCCGAAACGGTAGCCTTCTCCCCCGACTCGCTGCAGATCTCACCGCCCGCGGAGGTGCGGCAGGTGCTCGCGGCGGTCCCGGCGGTGGTTCAGGACCCAGCGGCCACGCTGGTGGTGCGTTACGCAGCGGTGCCTCCGGGAGCGACGGTTCTCGACCTGTGCGCAGCTCCCGGCGGCAAGGCGCTCGCGCTCGCGGAGAGCGCCGGCTACGTCGTCGCGGCGGATGTGGCACCAATCCGCCTGGCGCGGGTGCGGGAGAACGCCGCGCGCGTGGAACTCGGAGCAAAGGTGGGGATGGTGGCGGCTGACGCACGGCGCCCGCCCTTCCGGCCGGCCGAGGTGGTGCTGCTCGACGCCCCCTGCACGGGCACCGGCACCATCCGCCGGCACCCGGATGGCCGGTGGCGGCTTCACCCCGGCGACCTCGACGCACTGCCGCGACTGCAGCGCGAGCTGCTGGACGCGGCGGCGCCGCTGGTGCAGCCGG
>JBPCIT010000279.1:0-3482 GCA_051006015.1 Longimicrobiaceae bacterium | reverse complement strand
AAGGCCGCGCGCGAGTCCTCCCGATCGGTGCTCCCCCAGAAGCGGTCGCGCGAGCGGCGGACGTACCAGTTCGAGAGGTCGTCCACGATGAAGTCGCCCAGCGCGCGCACCGCGTGGGTGAGGTTGTACTGCTCCAGGTTCTCGCGCACCGAGGCGGCGACCGCCGCCAGCCGCGAGAGCAGCCAGCGGTCCATGATCGGCCGCCGCGTCGGCTCCGGATCTTCCGCCGAGGGTGCCCACTCCTCGAGGTTGGCGTAGAGCGCGAAGAAGTTGTACGTCTGCCGCAGGGTGTCCAGCTCCTTGCGCACCACCTCGCGCACGCCCCGGAGATCGAAGCGCTTGGGGAGCCAGGGATGCGAGCTGCCCAGCAGGTACCAGCGGATCGCGTCGGCGCCGAACTCCGCGAACGCCTCCCAGGGGTTCACCACGTTGCCCCGGGACTTGGACAGCTTCTGCCCCTCTGCGTCCAGCACCAGGTCGTTGACCATCACGTTGCGGTACACCGGCCCGCGATACGACACCCCCTCCCGCTCCAGCGCCGGTTCGAGCAGGGTCGAGATCGCCAGCAGCGAGTAGAACCAGCCGCGCGTCTGGTCCACGCCCTCACAGATGAAGTCGGCGGGGAACTGCCGCTCGAAGGTTTCCCGGTTCTCGAAGGGGTAGTGGTGCTGGGCGAAGGGCATCGAGCCGGAGTCGAACCAGGCGTCGATCACCTCGGGGGTGCGCCGCATGGTGCCCTGGCAGCCCTCCTGGTCGCAGCGCCAGCTGATCTCGTCGATGTAGGGGCGATGCGGGTCGAAGGGCTCCGGCAGCTCGCCCGCACGCTCGCGAAGCCGGGCGAAGGAGCCGATCCACTCCAGGTGCGCGGCATCCTGGTCGCACACCCAGGCGGGGAGCGGCGTGCCCCAGTAGCGGTCGCGCGAGAGCGCCCAGTCGACGTTGTTCTCGAGCCACTCGCCGAAGCGTCCGCTGCCCATCTCGGGCGGATACCAGTTGATCCGCCGGTTGTTGGCGAGCAGCTCGTCGCGCAGCTCGGTGGTACGGATGAACCAGGAGTCGCGCGCCATGTAGAGCAGCGGGCTGCCGCAGCGCCAGCAGTGCGGGTAGGAGTGCACCTCCATGGAGGAGCGGAAGACCAGCCCACGCTTCTTCAGCTCGATCATCAGGTCGGTGTCCGCCTCCTTCACGAACCGGCCGCCCACCAGCGGCAGCTCCGCGCGGAAGGCCCCGCGCGCGTCCACCGGCTGCAGGAAGGGGAGCCCGTGCTCGCGCCCCGCGGCGTAGTCGTCCGCACCGAAGGCGGGGGAGATGTGGACGATCCCCGTCCCGTCCTCGGCGGAAACGAAGTCACCCGGCACCACCCGCCAGGCGCGCCCGGCGGCATCGGCATCCTCCGCCTCGACCCAGTCGAAGGGGCGGCGGTAGCGCCAGCCGACGAGCTCGCGCCCGCTGAGGGTGCGCAGCAGCTCCGCCTCCTCCCCCAGCAGCGCCGGCACCCTGGCAGCGGCGAGGATCAGCCGCCGCCCCTCGTGCTTCACCTCGGCGTACTCGAGGTCGGGGTGCACCGCCAGCGCCACGTTGGAGACCAGCGTCCAGGGCGTCGTCGTCCACACCAGGAACTCCGCCCCCTCATCCTCACCCGCTCCGGTGAGCAGCGGCAGCCGCAGGTAGAGCGAGGGGTCCTTCACGTCCTGATAGCCCTGCGCCACCTCATGGCTCGAGAGACCGGTGCCGCAGCGGGGGCAGTAGGGGAGGATCTTGTGCCCGCGGTAGATCAGCCCGCGCTCGGCGAACTGCGAGAGGATCCACCACACCGACTCGATGTACTCGGCGTGGTAGGTGACATAGGGGTTCGAGTAGTCGAGCCAGTAGCCGATGCGGGCCGAGAAGCGCTCCCAATCCTCGGTGTACATCAGCACGCTCTCGCGGCAGATCTCGTTGAAGCGCGCGATGCCGAGCCGCTCGATCTCCGGCTTGCCGGAGATTCCCAGCCGCTTCTCCGCCTCGATCTCGACCGGCAGACCGTGCGTGTCCCACCCGGCGATGCGCGGGACGTAGCGCCCCTGCATGGTGCGGAAGCGCGCGACGGTGTCCTTGATGGTGCGGGAGAAGATGTGGTGGATGCCCGGCCTCCCGTTCGCGGTGGGAGGACCCTCGTAGAAGACGAACGGCTCTCCGGCGGAGGTCTGCTCGAGGCTCCGGGCGAAGGTGTCCTCCGTCTTCCAGCGTCCGAGGATCTCCTCCTCGAGCGCGGGGACGGAGGGGGGAAGGTCGGGATAACGTTTCATGTCAGCTCTACATCCGTTCCAGCACGCCCTCGATGAGCGCGGTAAGGCGGGGCTCGGCCTCGCCCGCGACGGCGATGATCTTCTCCACGCTCACCGGCTCGAGCGCGTCGGGCAGGCAGGCGTCGGTGATGATCGAGAGACCGAGCACGCGCATCCCCCCGTGCACGGCGACGATCACCTCGGGGACGGTGGACATTCCCACCACGTCCGCGCCGAGCGTGCGGAGCATCCGGTACTCGGCGGGCGTCTCCAGGCTGGGTCCCGCCAGTGCAACGTACACCCCGCTGCGAAGCGGAATCCCGAGCTCGAGCGCCACCTCCTGCGCCAGCTCCTGCAGCTGCGCGTCGTAGGGCTGGGACATGTCGGGGAAGCGCGGCCCCAGCTCCTCGAAGTTCGGGCCGACGAGCGGGTTGTCGCCGAGCAGGTTGATGTGGTCGGCGATCAGCACCAGGTCACCGACATCCCAGAGAGGATTCATCCCGCCGGAGACGTTGGAGACCACCAGCGTCCGCGCGCCGAGCGCCCGCATCACCCGCACCGGGAAGGCGACCTGCTGCAGCGAGTAGCCCTCGTAGCGGTGGAGCCTGCCCTGCATGGCGACGACCCGCCGCCCCCTCAGCGTACCAAGGATGAGGCGGCCGGTGTGCGACTCGACGGTGGCGAGCGGGAAGTGCGGGATCTCCTCGTAGGAGATCACCGCCTCGGCCTCGATGCGCTCCGCCAGCCGGCCGAGACCGGTGCCCAGGATGATCGCCACCTCCGGCTCAATTGTCGTGCGGGCGCGGATGGCGTCCGTCGCCTCGCCAAGGTGGCGCAGCAGGGAGTGCGGGTCCACTCAGCTATCCTCCTCCGGTTCGTCGTCGAGAGTCGAGAGCCAGGGCGGGATCCCCGCTTCCTCCTCCCGTGCGGGGACCGGGCTCGGGGTGGGCGGCTGCCCCTCCCGGCGCTGCAGTTCGCGCAGCCGCTCCTCTTCCTGCTCGATCTCGACGAGCTGGCGCTCGACAAAGGCGCGGAAAGCGCGCAGAAACCAGGCACGCTGTGCCTGGATGCGCCGCACGGCGTCCGAGGCGCCGCTGACCTCGCCCTGCGCCGCGCCGACGATGCGCTCGGCTTCCGCGCGCGCCTCACGCAGTACGAGTTCCGCTTCGCGCGTCGCCTGCGTGCGCGTCTCCTCACGGAGCTGCTGCGCGGAGA
>JBPCIT010000278.1:0-6052 GCA_051006015.1 Longimicrobiaceae bacterium | reverse complement strand
GGCCGGCGAGGGGAAGGATCACCCCCGGGTTCAGGATGCCCGCGGGATCGAAGGCCTCCTTCACCTCACGGAAGAGGGCCACCATGTCGGCTCCCCAGACGGTCTCGAGCAGCGGCGCGCGCAGCCGGCCGTCGCCGTGCTCACCAGCGAGGGTACCGCCGAGTCGGGCCACCTCACCAGCGATCTCGTAGAGGATCCGCTCGATCGTCTCGCGCCAGCCGGGTGCGGAGACATCCACCAGCGGGTTGACGTGCAGGTTGCCGTCGCCGGCGTGGCCGAAGATCACCGCGGGTACGCCGTGCGCGCCGAGCACGCGCCGCAGCACGGCGACGTACTCGGGCAGGCGCTCGACGGGAACGACGCCATCCTCGATGAACTGCATCGAGACGCGCCCATCCGTTCGCCGGGCGATCAGCGGGCTGGCGGCGTGGCGCACCTGCCAGAAGCGCGTCTGCCGCTCGGGCTCCGTCGCCAGCGTGACCGCAGCGGCGATCTCCGCCACGGCCACGCTCAGGCGCCGCAGCGACTCCGCGACTTCCTCCTCAGTGTCGCCATCCATCTCCACCAGAAGGATCGCCTCGAGGCCGGCGCGCAGCGGATAGCCGGTCTCCACACCCGCGGAGCGGACCAGCTCGAGGAAGGTGCGGTCGAGCATCTCGCAGGTGGCGGGACGCAGCGGCAGGACCGTCTGGATGGCGGTTCCGGCGGCCTCCAGCGAGGTGAACTCGAGCACCGCGAGGCCGCGCGCTGCCGGCAGCGGCGCGAGCCGCAGCTCGGCGGCGGTGATCAGCGCCAGCGTCCCCTCGCTGCCGACGAGCAGATCCACCGCGTCGCCGCTGTCGAGGTACTCGCGCAGCGCGTAGCCGGAGGAGTTCTTGCGCAGCCGCGGCCACGCCTCCTCGATCTGCGCGCGCCGCGGGGTGAGCGACGCATCCACCCGCGCCAGCATCTCGCGCAGCCGCGGGTGCTCGGGGAGGCGGCCGCGCTCGGTGCGGGTGCGGGTGCCGTCCGGCAGCACCACCTCGAGCGCCTCGACCCATGCGCGCGTAGCACCGTATTTCACCGAATGGGCTCCAGCGGAATTGTTCGCCAGCATCCCGCCGAAGGTGCAGAGGCGCCCGCTGGAGGGATCCACCGGGAATTGCAGGCCGTGCGGCGCGCAGCGGTGATTGAGCTCCGCCAGCGTCACCCCCGGCTCCACCCGCACGCGCTGCCGTGCCGTGTCCACCTCGCCGATGCCGCGGAAGCCGGTCACCAGATCCACCACCACTCCGCTCCCGAGATTGCCGCCCGGCATGCCGGTGCCGGCGCCACGGGGCACCAGCAGTGTGCCGGTCTCCGCCGCCCATCGCACGAGTGCCGCCAGGTCGGCGGCGTCTTCCGGCACCGCCACCGCGGCGGGCAGGGTGCTGAAGATGCCGGCAGCCTCAGCGAACCCGGCGCGGTCGCTGTCGCCGCGCAGGTAGCGGCCGCGGAAGCCCAGGGGTAGGGAAGCAGGGAAGCTCATGATCTCTGGTCCTCGGATGGTGTGCCGATGCGGTCGTCAGCGCAGCCGTCGCGGGGCGGCGTTGCTTGACACCCGTCGCCCGGCCGGTGCATCATTGAAGCCATGGCCCGCACCGGATCGTCCGCCGCGGCGCGGTGCATGCAAAAGGCGCCCTCCGACCCATGCGTCGGAGGGCGCCCGTGCGCCCTGGAGCTGCGTGAGGCTACGCCGTGCAGCTCTCGCAGAAGCCGACCACCTCGAGCCGGTAGCCGACGATCTGGAAGCCGGCCTGCGCAGGAAGCTGCGTAAGGAGCGAGGCCGCGGTGGCGTCCTCGACGTCGCGGACCCTGCCGCAGCGCAGGCAGCGCGAGTGGCAGTGGTCGTCGGTGCGCGAATCGTAGCGGGCGGAGCCGTCGCCGTACGCCAGCTTGGTCGCCAGGCCGCAGCTCACCAGCGTCTCCAGTGCCTTGTAGACGGTGGCGAGTGAGATGTCGGAGATCTCGGCGCGGACGGAGGTGAACACCTCGTCCGCCGCTGGGTGGCCGCTGTTGCTCCTGAGATAGCGGTAGACTGCGGCGCGCTGCTCGGTGTAACGTTGCCCGTTCGCCTCCAGCGCCTCGCGCAGCACGGCCTCCGGCGTGTCGGGGTCGGTGTGCGCGACTGGGACCATTGCCGTCCTCCGGTGAGCAGTTGGGCGCCAGGTAAGGCGCGCCAGATACGAGAGTTATGCCTGGTTCTTCGCTGGGAAGGTAAGGAAGTGCGTGGGGCGCTGTCAACTCCGCATTCCTCGCGTTCCCTTGGGCAGGTGAGGGTTTCTCTGACGATGGAGGCGTAGTTGAAGCCTTGCAGGTTGCTCGTGATTGCGGCGCTGAGCGCGCTCAGCGGGTGTGACTGGGCGCAGGAGTCCGCCATTCAGCCGCTTCCTCCGGCCACGCGTCCCAGTCCCGAGGCGCGGCTGGGCCTGCCGGAGATCGAGGGCCAGTGGTACTTCGCCGGCTGGGATCTGCCGATCTCCGAGCCGCCCGAGGGGCTGGCGACGGCGGGTGCGCTCTGGATCGAGACGCAACGGCTGGACTCGCTCGCCGGCGCGTACCTGTCGGGTGACCAGCGGCTGCCGCTGCTGGGGGAGGTGCGGCGCGACAGCGTCTTCTCACTTGTCGTGCGGGACCCGAACGGAGGTGGGAGCTTCCTGGCGGGGCGGGCGCTACGCGACACCATCTGGGTGGAGCTGACCTCGCTCGCCTTCGCGCAGAGGTGGCCGATGGGGACCCGTGGCGCTTTCGTGCGTGAGGCGGTCGAGAGACCGTTCACTCGCCTGCCCGGCGGCGCGTACCTGGTGGAGGAGGATACCACCCTGGTGGATACGCTCTCGCTCCCGGGCGATACGGCGGTCGTAGTGGATACTGCCGCCGCCGCGGTGCCGGTCACGCCTAGCCCGCCCCCGGTGCGGGATACCGCAGCCGCTCCGCCTCCCGCGCCGCGGCAGACGCCGCCCGCCGATACGGCTGCCCGTACGCCGCCTCAGCAGACGCAGCCGCGGGACACGGCTCCCCGACCTGTACGCCGGGACACGGTCCAGCCGGCTCTCCGGCGTGACACGACGCAGGCGGCGCCGCCGCGGGACACGGCCCGCCAGGCCCCACCGGCAGCGCGGCCGTCGCCGCGGGACACTCTGCGCCGGCCGCCGCCTGATCCGCCCGCGAGCCGACCCGCTCCGGGACCCGAGGTGAATCTGCCGCTGCTTCCCGCTGAGCGCCCTCCGGTCCGCCTCGACACAGTCCGGCCGCCTCCACCTCCAGGCGCCGGCCGGGGAGGGGTCCGCTAACCGTCAGTGCTGCGCGCGTCGTCGCCGACCAGCACGTCGCCGGCGAGCGCAAGGTCGATCCGATTCGGCTCTCCGTTGGTCCGCACGAGCAGCGACGCCTCGTCGCGCGAGACCACCTCGACCGGAGAAGTCGGAAGCAGCCCCAGATCCGCCAGCAGCCGCAGCCCCTCGGCGCTCTCCTCGCGCAGCGCCAGCACACGCCCCGACTCTCCCGGCTGCAGATCGGAGAGCGACCGCCCATGCAGCGCAGCCCAGCGGCCGCCGCGCGGCGGGATCGGCTTGCCGTGCGGATCGGAGCGGGGCGAGCCCAGCACCTCATCCAGCCGGTCCGCCATGGCCACCGTGGCGACGTGCTCGAGGCGCTCCGCCTCGTCGTGCACGTCCTCTCCGGAGACCCCTCCCTCGTCCACCAGGTAGCGCTCCCAGAGCCGGTGCGCGCGAATCAATTCCTCCGCGCGCCGCTCTCCCTGGGCGGTGAGCGATCCGTTGTGGAGCAGACCCTCGCGGCGCAGGCCGCCCATGCGGCGCTCCGCCTGCCGCGCGCTGGTGCCGAGCCGCGCCGCGAGCGCCTGGTCGGTCACGGAGATGCCCTCGCTGCTCAGGGTGTAGGCGTGCTTCAGCGCGTCCTCGCGCGCGGTACGCAGCATCGCCCGACGGGAGCGCACCTGCCGCAGCACCAGGCCGCGCTTCGGCGCGAAGAGCATCGCTACGAAGAAGAGAAGGGTCGCCACCAGCACGATCGCCGCTCCGCTGGAGACGTTCCAGTAGTAGCTCGCGAAGAGCCCGGTCACCGCGGAGAGCACTCCGATTCCCGCCGAGATCCCAAGCATCCTCCCGAAGCGGTCGGTGAGCAGGTACGCCGTCGAGGCGGGGGTGACCAGCATCGCCACCACCAGCACCAGCCCGACCGTCTGCAGCGAGGCGACCACCGTCAGCGAGAGAAGCAGCATCAGCAGGTAGTGCAGTGCCCGCCCCGGCAGCCCGATCGCCGCGGCAAAGATCGGATCGAAGGAGTGCAGGAGCAGCTCCTTGTAGAGCAGCAACACCGTCAGCAGCACCGTTCCGGTGATCCCGGCGGTGATCATCAGGTCGCGGTCCTCGACTCCCAGCACGTTGCCGAAGAGCATGTGGAAGAGGTCCACGCTGCGCGACTGGATGAGGGTGATCAGCACGATGCCGAGAGCGAAAGCGCCGGTGAAGACCACCCCGATGGCCGCGTCCTCCTTCACCCGTGAGTTCGCGGTCACCCAGCCGATCAGCACCGCGGTGACGATCCCCGCCACCGCCGCGCCCAGGAAGAAGTCGGCCGCGCCGAGCATGAAAGAGATCGCCGCGCCCGGCAGCACGGCGTGGGAGAGCGCGTCGCCGATCAGCGCCATGCGCCGCAGCACGATGTAGCAGCCCAGCGTCCCACACACCACGCCCACCAGCACCGCGGCGATCAGCGCGCGCTGCATGAAGGCGTACTGCAGGGGGCCGAGGATCAGATCGAAGAGCGCCATGTTACTTCCCCATCACCATCAGGTGGTCCGCGGCCTCGAGCATGGTGAGGCGACCGCCGTAGGTGCGCTGCAGCAGATCGGGCACGAGCACCTCCGAGGGAGGACCGTACGCCACCACCCGTCCGTTGAGCAGCACGACGCGGTCGAAGTGCCGTCCCACCGCGCCCAGGTCGTGGTTCACCACCACCACCGTTTTCCCCTCGCCGCGCGCGCTGTCCAGCATCTCGAAGATCACCTCCTCGGTGGCGGCGTCCACCCCCACGAAGGGCTCGTCGAGCAGCAGCACGTCGGCCTCCTGCGCCAGCGCGCGCGCAAGGAAGACGCGCTGCTGCTGTCCGCCGGAGAGCTCGCCGATCTGCCGGTCGGCGTAGGCGCTCATCCCCATGCGCTCCAGCGCCGCAGCCGCGATCTCGCGATCGCCGCGTCCGGGCCAGCGGATCCAGCCGATCCGCCCGTAGCGGCCCATCAGCACCACGTCGCGCACCAGCACCGGGAAATCCCAATCCACCGCGCCGCGCTGCGGCACGTAGGCTACCCGCTGGCGCACCCGCGCGATCGGCTGCCCGTGCACCAGGATCTGGCCGGCGTCCAGCTCCACCAGCCCGACCACCGCCTTGATCAGCGTGCTCTTGCCCGCGCCGTTCGGTCCTACGATCGCGATCCGCTCGGCGGCGGGGATGTCTAGCGAGACGCTGCGCACGGCCGGCTTGCGGTCGTAGCTGACCGTCAGGTTGCGCAGCTGGATGGTGGCGGGCGCCGCGCTCGCCGGTGCAGGCGAGGCGGGCGCTCCGTTCGTCGCTGCGGGATTGTCTATCATCCCTCAACTCCTCCTGTGTAGCTCTGTCCCGCGTGCACGAAAGGCTCCGCGCTGCCGCCCAGAGCACGCACGATGGTGCGGGTGTTGTGAACGATCATGCCGACGTAGCTCTCCGCGCCCGATCCGGGTTCGCCCAGCGAGTCCGAGTAGAGGGAGCCACCGATGCCCGCACCCGTCTCACTGGCGATGCGGCGGATGATGTTCGGGTTCACCGTGGTCTCGACGAAGAGCGCCGGAACGCGCGTGCGGCGCACGTCCTCGACGATGCGCGCGACGGTCTGCGCGGAGGCCTCCTCGTCCGTCGAAACGCCGATCGGAGTGCCGAGCACGTTCAGCCCGTACGCGCTGGCGTAATACTGAAAGGCGTCGTGCGAGGTCACCAGCTGCCGGTTCTGCGGCGGGATGGTGGCGGTGCGCTCGCG
>JBPCIT010000277.1:0-9132 GCA_051006015.1 Longimicrobiaceae bacterium | reverse complement strand
CTCGATGCGTGTCCCTTCAGCTGTTTCAACAGAAATGCGGGAGAAGCGAATGAATCCGAAGCGACCTACGTCTCGGTCGAGGAGATTAGCCAGCACGTGGAGAAAAGTGGTCTTTCCGGTGCCGTTCTTGCCGTACAGGATGTTGAGTCCTGGTCGGAGCTCGATGTCAAGATCGTGCTGATCGTGAAGAGCTTCGATTGTCACCCGGCTGATCGGTATGCTATCCATTGGAAAAGATCCGGCGTGTCAGGTACACGATAATTACCTGTCGTGTGGGGCGAATCCGCACCTTTATGAAAGATTCCGTTTCTGGCGGCCTATGTCAAGTGAAAACTGTGTGGCCAGCAGTTCAGCTGCGGTTCTCGGGGCGCAGAACGTCACTTCCTTCCTCGACCTTCAGCGAACCGTACGCTGTCAAACATACAGCGAACTGCCGCCGCATCTTGGATTTCCATTGCCCATTCCGCTGTCGCTGATGCAAAGCTCCGGGATCGTTCGCTGGCTCGTCGCGCTCGTGCTGCTCGTCGCCGCCGCTCCCCTCCCCGCCCAGCGCCCCACCCCGCCGGACGCGCCCACGCGCGTCACCGACGCGGGGCCGACGCGCTCGCCGGACGGGTGGCCGGGGCCGGGCTACTGGCAGCAGCGGGTGGACTTCGCGCTGGAGGCGGCCGGCGAACCTCCACCAAGCCGAGGGCGCGGCGCCGGAGCGGTATCCTTGTCGCGTCTCATCGCACGAACGGCGACCGTTCAAGAGGCACGCAGCAGGGCTTCTTCGATGGCGTGGGGGAGGTCCACCTCCGCGAAGTACTCCGCGGGATACAGGTAGTCCTCACCGGACTCGTCAATCACCCGCACATGCCGGTGTGCGGCTGCATCCGCATCAGGCACGACGCGGTACAGCTTGCGCGGCTCCAGCGAAGCAGGATAGCCGTCGTTGCGCAGGCAGACGGCGAAGCGAATCTCCAGAGTATCACTCATGCTCATACGTCTAGGAGGCGCTTGATCTTGAAATCTTTCCTGGCGATCCCGTGTGCTTCGTACCAGTGTAACTCCGATCCTTGTCACTCACCGCGGATTCGCTGGCTGAGCGTTCGCAACCGCGACCTACGCGCGCTTGCCCTCGAGAAGGTACGCCTCCATCTCCCCCTTACCCTTGAACGGCAGGATGCCGCGCGTCTCGTAGACGTATTCGTCCCGCGTACGCTCGTAGAAGGCTGCCGAGACCTGGATCCGGTTCGGAAGACCGTGAGATTCCATCCGGCTCGCCGTGTTGACCGAGTCTCCCCACAGATCGTAGGCGAACTTCTGCTCGCAGATGACCCCTGCCACCACGGAGCCCGTGTGGATGCCGATCCGCACGCTGAGACCGGGCATCTCGGGAATCGGATCGCTCTTCACGTAGGCGATCATCTCCAGCGCGCACTCCGCGATGGCTGCGTGATGCCCTTCCGTGGGGACCGGAACTCCGCCCGCGACCATGTACGCGTCGCCGATGGTCTTGATCTTCTCGAGCCCGTGGCGCTGGCTGATCCGATCGAACTCCGTGAAGATCGTGTCGAGGATCTCGACCACGCGCTCGTGGGGAACGCGGTTCGCGAGCGGTGTGAAGTCGATGATGTCCGCGAACAGGATGCTGGCGGACGCGATTCGATCCGCGATGCGGCCACGATGCGTCTTGAGCCGCTGGGCGATGGCGGCCGGCAGGATGTTGAGGAGCAATCCCTCGGAGATCCTGTGCTCTCGCTCGAGCCGGTCCTCCGCGTCCTCCACCACGTTGTAGTGGTAGATGGAGATCCCCAGGATGATCATGAACAGGGACGACATCGAGGACCACCGCGCAATCGAGACGACCTCGCCGGGGAACTCCACCAGGCTTCCATATTCGCGGTAGAACAGCTCGAGCGAGATCAGCCCCAGCGCGGAGAGCACTGCGAAGAGGATCACGTACCTGAACTGCCTCGGCGGATAGATGACGAACGCGGTGACGAAGACCGAGATCATGAAGAGGTGGTTCTCGGTTTCGCGGCCGAGCTGGACGGCGTTGAAGGCGATGAACGCGATCGAGGAGAGGCTGAAGAAGAAACGCGCCGCCGTGTACCTCCCGAGCCGGTTCAGCAGGGGGACGAGCTGCCAGAGGAGCGGGCAGATCACGAACCCGATCAGGATGTAACGGGTTGCGGGAAGAAGCTGGATGATGAAGGGAAGCTGGGACCAGAGCAGAAGGCTGACGATCAGTACGATTCCGTTCAGCGCCCGAACGTACCGAACATCGCGCGGATCGAGGTCTCCCGCGATTCCGATGCTCTGATACCACTTCCAGAATCGTGCGATCATCTCCGGTGTGACCCGCGGCTCGCGGAAGCAGGATCGGCGTCGTTGCGCAGGCAGGTGGCGAAGCGGATCTCCAGGGTCTCACTCGCGCTTAAACGCCGAGGAAGCGCTCGATCCTGGACTCTCCCGCGGATCCCCTGTGCTGGATACCAGTGTAACGCCGCCTCGTGGGTGGCGCCACCTGCCAGCGTGATGGTCCCGACGTGAGTTCGAAAATGTCGATGCGACCGACGACCTCGCCGACCGGATTACTCGAGCCGCGAATTCATTCGCCGGTGGCGCGGCGGCGCCTCGTGCAGCTTCAACAGAGGGCTTCGGCGCGTGATTGCTCGGCGCATGGCACGCACCCGCTGCGCTTCTGCCAGGAGCGGCTGCGCCGCTCTGCCGGGCCTATGAAAGACCCGGCACCAAAACGGCGGGCGTCCTCCGGACGCGATGCAGCGTCGGTCTTCCGCCCGTGAGGGCGGCCGTAGTGGCGCTGCACGCAAGCGTGCACCGGAATACTTCCTGCCGGGTGGTGGCGCTGCTACGCACCGGACTACTATCGGCCCGGCTGATGCCGGCGCCCACCGAAAAAGCCGCTTGATCGTGCACTAGGTGCTGGGGGCGGGATGGTGCGGGCGCCGGGGTAGGCGGTCCCGCCTGCGCGGAGGAGCGGCAGCTCGACCGGGGCTGGCGCGTGGTGTTCGGGTGGTAGTGGGGCGCGTAGGTCTACCGCCCCCGATCGGCCGTACCTACTGCACCTGCAGCGTATGGTCGAGTGCGGTGATGGTCGGCCAGCAGCACTCCGCGTAGCTGTGAATCACCCGCAGGCGGTAGGAGCCGGGCGCCAGATCGCGGATCACCGCGTCGTACTCGAAGGTGCCGATGATCTGATAGCAGCCCTGGCTCGGATCGCGCGCGACGGAGACCCGCAGCGTCAGCTCGGACCCCGTCCCCTCGAGCACTCCCGCGAGGGTGTGGCAAGGATCGGCGGCGGAGAGCTTCGCATTCACGACGATCCTGCCACTCTCCCCCGTCGCCTGAACTATCGGCTGCTCCAGCCACTGCCCGTGCTGCGCCGCTCTCGCGGCGAATTCGAGCGACGCCCCTTCTCCCGGCGCGGCCAGATCGAGCGAGCAGGCACCCAGGAGGATCAACAGTCCGAGCAAGACACGACCCATTTCCGCCTCCGTTGCGATGAAGCCGAGCTGCCTCACGTGTACGCGCGGGCGGCAGTCATACGACGAGCATCGCCCCCGGAATCTGACAGCTCGATCTACCGCCTGGCGGGGAACTTGCTCCCCGCGCCGCCGGACCCGTACGGGAGGTGGAGGTGAGTAGAACCAGGGAAGTCGCCGGACTGGTCGTCTGGATCGGTCTCTGCCTGGGCGCCGGCTTCCTCGGCTCGCAGCTCGGCGAGCCGGGGCAGTGGTATGCGCAGCTGGAGAAGCCGTCCTGGAACCCGCCGTCGTGGGTCTTCGGCCCGGTGTGGACGGTGCTCTACGTGCTGATGGGGATCGCCGCGTGGCTGGTATGGAAGGAACGTGGCTTCGGGGGTGCCGCGACGGCGCTCGGCCTCTTCCTGGTGCAGCTGGTGCTCAATGTAGCCTGGACGGGCATCTTCTTCGGGCTGCAGCGGCCGGACCTCGCGTTCCTGGAGATTCTCGTGCTCTGGGCGCTGATTCTCGCCACCCTCGTCGCCTTCTGGAGGGTGCGCGCGGCAGCCGGGGCACTGCTGCTCCCCTACCTGGCATGGGTATCCTTCGCCACGGCGCTGAACTTTGCGATCTGGCAGTTGAACACCTGAGCTGGCCCCTGCCGCCGGTTCAGCTCTGCGTCCCGTACCGTGCGCGGATGGTGCTCGGCGGACCGCTCGAGGGGATGACCACCACGAAGAGGTTGTGGTACTCACTCTCGGGAATCTCCGGCACCGCCATGCCCCCCAGCGCCTGCACGATCTCCGGCACGGTGTTGCTGTGCCCCACCACCACCACCACCTCGCCTGCGTGCTTCGACAGGATCTCCCCCGCCAGTGTGGCGGCGTGCTGCCGTGCATCGGCCGTGGCCGCGAAGACGGTCAGCGGAACCCCGAGATGCTCGGCGAGGGGGCGTGCCGTCTGCTGGGTGCGCTGGAACTGGGTGGCGTAGATCGCCTTCACCCCCGCCGCTCCCACCGCCTCGATGAGTGCGCGGGCGCGCTGCTCGCCCGCCTCGCTGAGCGGCGGATCCCGCCCCTCCACTGAGGCCTTCTCCGCGTGGCGCACCACGATCACCGTGGTCGGCCGCTCCTGTGACCAGCCGTGCGCCGGCACGCCGGCCAGCAGCAGGAGAACCAGGGTGGCGACGGAGAGCGCTACCCGAGGCCGTAGGTGCTCCATGCTTCGGTCTCGTGCCTCCCTGGCGTGAGAAGGATGCCGCTCGCTCACAGATGGAGCGTCCTCCCGATCACCCCGAGTGCCGCCTCCTTGATCGCCTCCGGCAGCGTCGGGTGCGCGTGGACGGAGCGGCCGATGTCCTCGGCGCTCGAATGGAACTCCATCGCCAGCGCCAGCTCGGCGATCAGGTCGCTGGCGCGCGGGCCGAGGATGTGGGCGCCGAGCATCCGGTCCGTCTTCGCATCCGCGATGATCTTGACCAGGCCGTCGGTCTCGCCCATGGCGCGGGCGCGGCCGTTGGCGGAGAAGGGGAACTTGCCGACGCGGTACTCGCCCTCGCGCTCTTTCGCCTGCTCCTCGGTGATCCCGACCGAGGCGATCTCCGGCCAGGTGTAGACCACGTTAGGCACCGCCTCGTACATCACGTGCCCGTGCTTGCCGGCGATGTTCTCGACGGCGGCGACCCCCTCCTCCTCGGCTTTGTGCGCGAGCATCGCCCCGCCGATGGCGTCGCCGATGGCGTAGATGTTCGCAACGCCGGTGTGGTATCGCTCGTCCACCTGGATGACGCCGCGCTCCAACTTGATGCCCGCCTCCTCGAAACCCATCCCCTCGGTGTAGGCGCGGCGGCCGACGGAGACCAGCAGGTAGTCGGCCTCAATGGAGTCGGCGCCCTCGATGCTGACCGTCACCTTGTCGCCGTTGCGCTCGGCGCCCGTCACCCTGGTCTTGGTGCGGATCTCGAAGCCCTGCTTGCGGAAGATACGGTCGGCCTGGCGCACGATCTCGGCGTCCATGCCGGGGAGAATCGTGGGCATCATCTCCAGCACCGTGACCTTCGCTCCGAGGCGCAGCCAGACGCTGCCCAGCTCGAGGCCGATCACCCCGCCGCCGACCACCACCAGGTGCCCGGGCACCTCGGGGAGCGCGAGTGCGCCGGTCGAGTCGATGATTCGCTCGTGGTCGAACTTCAGGAAAGGCAGCTCGACAGGCACCGAGCCGGAGGCGAGCAGGATGTTCTTCGCCTGCAGCGTGCGCGTGCCCTCGGCGCTCTCGACCTCGACGCGGTCCGTGCCGGCGAGGCGGCCGAATCCCCTTACCCACTCGATCTTGTTCTTGCGGAAGAGGAAAGCGACGCCCTCGGTGTTCGCCTTGACGACCGCGTCTTTGCGCCCGTGCATGCGCGGGACGTCGATCTCCGGCTCACCGACGGTGATGCCGTGTGATTCGGTCTTATGACGGATCTGGTCGAAGAGCTCGGTCGAGTCGAGCAGCGCCTTCGAGGGGATGCACCCCACGCGCACGCAGGTGCCGCCGAGCGCGTCCTCCTTCTCGACGCAGGCGGTCGTCATCCCGAGCTGCGCGGCGCGGATAGCGGCGACGTAGCCGCCGGGGCCGCCGCCGAGGACTACCAGGTCGAAGCTGTCGTTTTCAGCCATGAACGGGAGCGTTGAAAGAGGCCGGACAGCTTGCGGCTGCCGCCGGCGGGTGATCGGGATCGGCCGGGAAACTATGCACTCGTGGGTGTTCACGCAAAGCCGGATGAGTGTTTCCCACGGCGCAGCAGGCCCTACGGCGCAGCGGTAGGTGCTCGCTGCTGTGACCTCTCTGCCGCACCTGCTCGAGAGGCTCTGGGACCGGCGTGCTTGTTCTGGAAGCGGTGGGATCGCAGATTGCCAGCAGTGCCGGGGGTAGCCGGAGCTGGATGGCCGCGAGCGCAGGCGCCTCACCAGGGACTTCCGGCGGAATTTCGAGCAAAGGAGCCATTGTGAGCGTGAGTATCCGAGCGGAGGTACCGCCGCTCCATCTGGATGCGTCGGGGGCTTTGCGGGTCGGTCACTCCCGGGTGCTGCTGGAACTCGTCATTCGCGCGTTCCAGGATGGGGCTCCCCCTGAGGCGATTGTGCAGCGGTATCCCACCACCACCCTGGCGGACATCTATGCCGTGGTCGCGTACTACCTGCGCTACCCCGACGAGGTGGAGACATACCTGGCCGAGCGTGAGGAGCGGGCCGAGCAGCTCCGGCAACGGATCGAGAGCCGGCAGGGCGACCTCAGCGAGATCCGCCGCCGGCTGCGTGCGCGGCGTGGTGCGTAGGGCCCGGGCATGCTGCGCCTGGCGAGCGACGAGAACTTCAATGGGGACATCGTGCGGGGGCTGCTGCTCCGCCGTCCCGATCTCGAGCTGATCCGCATCCAGGATGCGGGACTGGAGGGGGCGGACGATCCCACGTTGCTGGCCTGGGCGGCAGAGAACGACCGGATTCTCCTAACTCACGACCGGGCCACCATGCCGGACTTCGCCTACGCCCGAATTGGATTGGGGCAGCCGATGCCGGGCTTGTTCGTCCTGAATGACCGCCTTCCGGTCCGACAGGCCATTGACGAGTTGCTGCTGGTGGATAGCGGCAGTGAGCAGGAGGAATGGGCCGGGCTGGTGGTGTACCTGCCTCTGTGACTGCGTGGAATCTCAGCCGGGTGAGCAAAGACGCCGGTGCGCACCCGCCAGGCCATGCCTGCACTCAGGCGCTACCAAAGCCTTCGCGAAACTCCACTCGTGTGCCGCTGCGTGGCACAGCCCGGCCGATAAACGACCCGGCTGGAACTACGGCCGCCCTCACGGGCGAAAAGGCGGTTGCCTCCGGAGGACGCCCGCTGTTTCAGACGGGGCTTTTATAGCCCCGGCGTGGGAGGTGCGTCATTCCTTGAGAAGCTCGCCATGCGCGTCGTCCTCCGGGTTGTCCCAGATGGCGGCAAAGGCCTGCTCCGTGATCCGCATCAAGAACTCCCTGTCATCGTCATCCGTCGGGACGGTGACGAGCACCTCCGTCCCATCGGCGATCTCGATCGGTTCTAGAAGCTGGATCCGGCCGTCCTTGACGACGGCGCGCACGGTAGTCATCATCGGCTATCCCTCCAGCAGCATGGTCTCCGGGTCCTCCAGCATCTGCTTGACGGTGACCAGGACGCGCACGGCCTCGCTGCCGTCCACGATGCGGTGGTCGTAGGTGAGGGCGACGTACATCATGGGGCGGATCGTGATCTCGCCGTCCATCACGACCGGGCGTTGTACGATGTTGTGCATCCCCAGGATGCCGACCTGCGGCGGGTTGAGGATGGGAGTCGAGAGCATCGAGCCGAAGATGCCGCCGTTGGTGATGGTGAAGGTTCCGCCCTGCAGCTCCTCGAGGGTGAGCTTGCCGTCGCGCGCGCGCTTGCCCAGGTCGGCGATGGCGTGCTCGAGCTCGGCGAAGCTCTTGCGGTCGGCGTCGCGCACTACCGGGACGACAAGGCCCTCCTCGGCGCCGACGGCGATGCCGATGTCGTAGTAGTGCTTGAGGACGATCTCCTCGCCCTGGATCTCCCCGTTCAGGCGCGGGAAGGCCCGGAGCGCGCCGATCACCGCCTTGGTGAAGAAGCTCATGAAGCCGAGCTTGATGCCGTGCTTCTTGACGAAGTCGTCCTGCCGGCGCGAGCGCATCTCCATGACCTTCGAGAGGTCCACCTCGTTGAAGGTGGTCAGGCTCGCGGTGGTCTGCTGCGCCTCGACCAGCCGCCGCGCGATCGTCTGCCGGCGGCGCGACATCCGCTGCCGCTCCTCCGGGCGCCCATCGCGCGAGGGGGCGGGAGCCGCCGGTGCCGCGGGAGCCTGCTGCGCCGCGGGTGCTGCCGGAGCCGCCGCCGGCTGCGCGTGGGGCGCGACGGGTGCCGCCGGAGCCTCGGCCTGCCCGCCCTGCTGGACGAAGTCCTGTACGTCTTCCTTGGTGATGCGGTTGTTCGGCCCGGAGCCGGAGATGCGGCTCAGGTCCAGCCCGTGTTCCGCGGCCAGCGCGCGCACGGCGGGGGAGGTCTGCGCCTCGCCGTCGCCCGAAGGAGCGGGGGCCTCGGGCTCGGCCTTCTCCTCGTAGCGCACGGAGGCCGTCTGGCCTGCCTGCTCGGCGACGGTGGCGGGCTCGCGCTCCTCCAGGACCGCGAGCAGCTCGTCGACGCCGACGGTCTCGCCCTCCTGCTTGGCGATCTTTCCCAGCACGCCCGCCTTCTGAGCGGCTACCTCGACGGTGATCTTGTCCGTCTCCAGCTCGACCAGGATCTCGTCCCGCTCGACCGTATCTCCCTCCTGCTTCGCCCACCGGCCCACGGTCGCCTCGACGACGGACTCTCCCAGCGGCGGCACTCGGATCTCGACCGACATGGTTCTTCCGGGTTGTGAGTTATGCTCTCTGCTTCGCGCGCTGCTTGGCGGGCTCGGGCGCGCCCTGCCAGGCGGCGGTGACGATGCGTGTCTGCTCGGCGGCGTGCCGATCCGCCTGGCCCTCAGCGGGGCTGGCGCGGTCGAGGCGACCCTCGTAGCAGATCTTGAGCGCGCCATGCGCCAGATGGCGGAGGCGCGGCTCGACGAAGCTCCAGCCGCCCATGTTTCGCGGCTCCTCCTGCACCCAGGTGA
>JBPCIT010000276.1:0-7261 GCA_051006015.1 Longimicrobiaceae bacterium | reverse complement strand
GCGCCGATGGCACCCTGGCGAGGCTCTGGCAGGTGAAGCGCGTGCTGCCACACTTCGACGGCGCGCTGCTGGACAACATCGTCGACTTCCTCACCTACGTCATCGTCCCGGCGCTCTTTCTCTACGGCGCGGGGATGCTGCCCGAGCGGATGGGATGGGTAGGTGCGGCGATGATCACCCTCGCCTCCGCGTACCAGTTCTGCCTGGAGGACGCGAAGACGGGGGACAACTACTTCCTCGGCTTTCCCTCCTACTGGAACGTGGTGGTCTTCTACATGTTCCTGGTGGGCCTCGACCCCTGGCTGAACTTCGGGGTGATCGCGGTGCTCTCGATTCTGGTCTTCGTTCCGACGCGCTACATCTATCCCTCGCGCACGCTCCCCTTCCGGCGGCTCACGCTGGTGCTGACGGTGGCGTGGGGCATCTCCTGCCTCGTCATCCTGGCGCAGTACCCGGAGCCGCATCCGGCGCTGGTGAACGGCTCGCTGCTCTTCATCGGCTACTTCTTCGCGATGAGCTTCTACCTCCACTTCCGCGAACCGGGAGGAGTGTTCGCTCGCCAAGACGCAAAGCACGCCAAGAAATCGCACGTAGTTCTTTGCGCTCTTGGCGTCTTTGCGAGGGATTGCTGTTCCTTCAAGGAGGGTAGATGCAGCAGATCGACACGCTGCTGGCGGATGCGGCGAAGCTGCAGGCCGAGATCCAGCGGCGCATCGTGGGGCAGGAACGGGCGATCGAGGAGACGCTGCTCTGCTTCCTCGCGGGGGGGCACGGGCTGCTCGAGGGGGTGCCGGGGCTGGCGAAGACGCTGCTGGTGCGTACCCTCGCCGAGGCTCTGGCGCTTGAGTTCCGGCGCGTCCAGTTCACTCCCGACCTGATGCCGGGCGACATCCTCGGCACCGAGGTGATCGAGGAGGACCGCACCACCGGCCGCCGGGCCACTCGCTTCCTGCGCGGGCCGGTATTCACCAGCGTGCTGCTCGCCGATGAGATCAACCGCACCCCGCCAAAGACGCAGGCCGCGCTGCTCGAGGCGATGCAGGAGGGGATGGTCACTATCGGCGGGGAGGACCTGGCGCTGCCGCGCCCCTTCTTCGTGCTCGCCACGCAGAACCCGATCGAGCAGGAGGGCACCTACCCTCTGCCGGAGGCGCAGCTCGACCGCTTCATGTTCTACATCCGCATCGGGTATCCGGACGAGGCGGAGGAGATCCGCATCCTGCAGTCCACCACCGGCACTGAGGAGGTCGAGATCCAGCGGGTGCTCGACGCCGAGCGCGTGCTCACGCTGCAGCACTGGGTGCGCGAGGTGCCGGCGGCGGAGAACATCTTCCATTACGCCGCCCGCCTGGTGCGCGCCACCCGTCCCGGCGCTCCACGCACGCACGAGGAGGTGAGCCGCTGGGTGCGCTGGGGCGCCGGTCCCCGCACCGGGCAGGCGCTCATCCTGGGCGCCAAGGCGCGCGCGCTGCTCTGCGGCCGCTTCCACGTCACTCCCGACGACGTGCGCCGCATCGCGCCCGCGGTGCTGCACCACCGCGTCCTGCTGAACTTCCACGCCGAAGCCGAAGGGATCACCCCCGGCGATCTCATCGAGCGTCTTCTCGCCAGCGTGGAGCCGCCGCGAAGCGGGCTATGAAGCCGTAGCACTCGCGCAACTTGCGCTGCATACGGGCGACGCCGTGGCTCACTTTCACTCTCGCTACAAGACTGTTGTTGATCTGCGGAACCCACACCGCCGCGGGTATGGTCAACGTATGTCGTTGTGGCGGAGCGTCATACCATGATGGCGATACGAACCGCCACGGTATGGGCCTGAACTTGCACGGAAAAATTCTCCTCACCCTTATACCTGGAGGTAGACCGCGCAGAGCGATCCTGCTCTCGACCCAACAGACCAACCCAGCCGAACCCGGTTACTTTCGGCCCCGCACGTGGACGTAGCAAAGGCAGCGGACTATTAGCCACAGGAGGTGAACCGACCATTCAGCGGACCGGTTTCCGGAGGTATGTTGCGGGTACACCTGTAGCGAACAAGGAGTCCATCGCATGTGGAACCGAAGAGCCGTAGTCTCTGGTCTGGCCATCGCAGCCGTTGCCCTCGTCGGGGCTTGCGCTGACCGTCCTCCCACCCAGCCTGAAGCGCAGGCCGATGATCCAACCGCTGTCTTTTCCGCTGGTACAGCCGCTGTAGAAGGGCCGCAGACGCTTGACGCCGTCTTTGCCCGGATGGCGCGGGAGATTCCCGGCTTTGGCGGCCTGTTCTACGACGAGGACGGCAAGCTGAACGTCTACATGGCGCGGGGGCAGGCGCGGGAGATGACGAGTACCCGACAGCTGGCAGACGCACTGGGCGGCCGACTGCAGGCGTTGGGCCTCGATGCGGTTTCCGCCGAGCAGCTTGTGGTGCGCAGTGCGCAGTATGACTTCGTGGAGCTCAATGCCTGGCACCAGCGCGTGCGCCCGGTGCTGGCGATGCCGGGTGTGGTCTTCACCGACGTGGACGAGACAACGAACCGGCTGCGGATCGGCGTCGAGCAAGGTGTTTCAGAGGCGCAGATCGGGGAGGCAGTCCAGGCGCTTGGCGTGCCCCGCGACGCGGTGATCGTATCTGAGACCGAGCCTATCGTGCCGTTGCAAGAATGGGGAATGACGACGCGCGACAGATTCCGGCCCGTTCCTGGGGGCGTGCAGATTCACTTCGATCGTCCTGACGTGGGCACGTTCAGATGTACGCTGGGCTTCAACCTTCGCGCGCCAGCGCTGACTCGGGAACAGTTCTTCATGACCAACTCTCACTGCACGGCGGTACGCGGTGAGGTGTTGCCCACCCCGTACTGGCAGCACTCGCGCTTCGAGGATGACACTTTCATCGGCTGGGAGGTCTTTGATCCGCCGTACTTCACCGGTGGAGCATGTCAAGCAGGGTGGCAGTGCAGCTGGAGCGATGCCGCGGTTGCGCAATACGCGATTCCTCGAGCCCAGGTGCAGTTCGCGCGGATTGCCCGGCCCATTCCAGGCGCGATCGTGCTCCCTGACCCCAATGCGCGGTTCACCATCGTCGACGAGGCGCGGTCTCGTGTGGTGGTTGGGCAGGGCGTCGGTAAGGTTGGCAGCAGCACCGGATTGACCGGGGGACCGGTGAGCCAGACCTGCTTTAACTCGACTATAGGTGGCCTGCCGGGCGTCGCAATGCTCTGCCAGGACCGGATCCTGATGCCGCCTGTGGGTGGTGATAGCGGTTCGCCTGTGTTCGAGCCGATCGACCTCGCGGACCCAGCCCGCGTCAGACTCCAGGGTATCCTCTGGGGAGGGACGTCGCTCACTGCCATCTTCAGTCACATGCTGAACATCCGTGCGGAGATCCCGGGCCCCTGGATCACGCACTGAGTTGCGCGGGGTAGGGCCGGCCGGAGCTTTTGCTCGGCTATAGGCGCGGAAGTGCAATACAGGGCCGGCGTCCGCGGAGCGGGCGCCGGCACTCGCTCTTTGTGCTCGCAGTGTAGATCGTCTGCTGGATCTACGGATGTCTCTCCCGTGTCTTAGAGGAAGAGCCTTCAGCTCTGACCCGATGAATGGTAGGTGGGCCTGCTTCACCCCTTGTTGATGAGAATTACATGCGCCAGCACCGGTGTCTCGCGCTCAGCATCTATTTGCTGCTCCTTGCCGGCTGCCGTGCGCCGGAGCCGGAGGGCTCGCGTGGGGCTCCGCCACCTGCGGGCGTGCCACCTGCGGCGGAACCGGAGGAGGAAATGAGACGGGAGAATCAGCCTGACATCGCTGCGATCTTCAGGCACCCCATGCAGGAGCCGATACCTGGTGCACGTGAGCCGGCGCGGCGAACCGAGCGGCTGATGTTCGTCTGCGACTGGACACCCGAGCGACCCACCGCGGAGCGTATCGTTGCCGACGTCCGGCTGCGCTCCGGAGACGCCAACCGGGTTCCGACGGGTCAGGAGCTTGAGGCGCTTCGCCGCGCGGGCGCGCGCATCCTGCACGTCTTCAACGTGGCGATGGTGCGCGCGGAGATCTCCACGGATCGGATTCCCGCGCTCATCCGGAGCTGGGACCCCATCGCAGAGTGGGCGGCCACGGTACCGGATCCCGACAACTTCGACGTCGAGTTGCAGATCTTCTTCGCCGACCCGCCGCGGGAGGAGGACACCCGCATGCTCGAAGCGCTCGGCGTGCGGGTGCTTGGTGGACTCGGCCCACGCGGCGTTCTCTACGTGGTGGCGCGCGATGCGGCAGTGCCCGAACTGGCACGGCTGCCGCGCGTTGCCAACGTGCGGGCGAACGCAATGATGTGTGCTGAGGCGCTCGGCGCAGCAGGGGGTTCGTGGCACGTCCCGCCTACAGGGTAATGGCAGCTACACCCTTTCTTCCACCACAGCTCCTCGAGCGAATCGGCGGCCTGGACCTGATCGCTCGCACCGTGGTGCACGGGTTCGTGGCGGGAACGCACCGCTCGCCGCACCGGGGCGCGGGTGAGGAGTTCGCGCGGCACCGCCCCTACCAGCAGGGCGACGAGGTGAGGCACATCGACTGGAAGCTCTTCGGCCGCACCGACCGCCTCTACGTTCGCGAGTACCGCGAGCAGTCCAACCTGCGCGCCTACCTGGTCGTGGATTCCTCGCTCTCGATGGATTTCGCCGAGGAAGGCCGAGTGTCGAAGCTCCGCTACGCGGCATACGTGGCGGCGGCGCTCGCGCACCTGATGCTGCGTGCGGGGGATGCCGTGGGACTGGCGACCTTTGGCCCCCAGGAGCGGCTGCTGGTGCCCGCTCGCAATCGGCACGGGCAGCTGCACGATGTTCTGGTGCCGCTGGAGCGCATGCGAGCGGAGGGCGGCGCGGGCTCCGCAGCTGCCCTCGACCGAGTAGGCGAGCTGCTGCGGCGGCGCGGGCGCGTCATCCTGATCTCCGACCTGCTCGAGGACGATGGTGGAGAGTCGCTGCTGCGCGCGGTCGGCAGGCTGCGCGCGCGTGGCGATGAGGTCCTCGTCCTGCGGGTGCTGACCCCGCTCGAGGCGGGGGAGCGCCCGCTCGGCGCCGGGATGTACTTCGATCCGGAGCATCCGACCGAATCGCTACCCGCCGCTCCCGCCGCCGATGTCGGTTACGGCGAGCGGGTCACTGAGTATTATCGCGGCCTCGCCACCCGATTCGCGGAGCAGGGCGTCGAGTATGTACCGCTCTCCACTGCGCAGCCGGTCGAGCACGCGCTGGTCGCGTGGCTCCGCGGAAGGCGGGCGTAGCCGTTGATCGAGTTCGCGCGGCCCGGTTTTCTGCTCGTGGGCGGGGTCGCGGCGCTGGTCCCGCTGCTCCTGCACCTGATCGCGCAGCGGCCGCCTGACCGCGCGCCACTTCCTACCCTCCGCTTTCTCCGCCGCGATCCCCGCACCGCTCTGCGGCTGCGCCGACGCCCCGACAACCTGCTGCTTCTTCTCCTGCGCATGCTGCTCCTCCTCCTGCTGGGCGCCGCCTTCGCCGAGCCCCTCTGGCGCCCGCGTGCCGCCGGCACGGTGCAGGTGGTGCTGCTGGAGCGCGGCGCGGCTGCCGCAGGAGTGTGGGAGGAGGCACTCGGCGAGGCGCGGCGCCTGCTGCTCACTCCGGAGGGCGAGGCAGGTGGTGAACTCGTGCTCTTCGATAGCGCCGCCATCCACCTGCCTCGCGAGCGACTCACCGCGGCGTTCCTCGACTCGCTGGCCGCCGCCGGACCGGGGAGCGCCCCTCCCGACTACTCCGCCGCGCTGCGGGCGATTCCCGCGGTGGCCGCAGAACTGGGAGCATCGGATTCGATTCGCGTCACGCTCCTCTCGTCGCCGCGCTGGAGCGGGTGGCGTCCCGGGCTGGCGCAGCAGCGGCGCGCTGCCTGGCCGGGCGCGCTGCAGATCCCGGCTCTGCAGCGCCGCACGGTGGATACCCCGCCGCCGGCGTCGCCGGCCGAGGCGGGCGCCGCGTGGGTGCTTGCGCCGCCAGGAGAGGGCCGCTTCGTGGAGGCGGCTCTCGGCGCGATGGGCTTGAGGGTTCAGCGCCAGCCGCTGACTGCCGTGCTGGAGGACGATGAGGGATCCACCTACCTGGTGCTCGGCCCGGTGCCTCCTCCCGTCGAACGTGCGCTCGCGGAGCGAGTCCAGGCGGGAGCGACGGTGGTCTTCGCCGGTCAGCCTGCCGCGGTCGGCGTGGAGCTGCCTTGGGAGCCGGAGATGGAAGGTGAAGTCAACTGGGGCGGCGCCCTCTTTTTCGGACCGGCGCTGGTGCTGGATGGCGCCGCCGGACGCGTGCTGGGGGCGCCGCGTCCCGGCGCGCGGGAGATCGCGGCCTGGGAGGATGGGCGGGCCGCGGCGGTCGCGGAGCGGCGGGGCGCGGGCTGCGTGGTCTTCGTGGCGACCGCGCTGGAGGGAGGAACGCTCCCGCTCGCCGCCGGGTATCCCCACGCCGTCGATCAGCTTGCCCGCGGCTGTGAGCGGACGCGGGACGACCCTCTCGCAGCTCCCTCTATGGACGACCACCTGCCTCTGGATGCCGGTGCACTCCGCGTGCTGCGGGCAGAGGAGCGGCCGCCGGTGATCGCCTCCGCTGCTCTCGCCGCCGCGGTAGCCGGCGTGCCGCTCGTGCGGTGGGTGCTGCTGGCGGCGCTCGGAACGGCGCTGCTGGAGACGCTGCTCGCGTACGGACGGAGGAGGGCCAGGTGAGTACAATCATGCGCACCGCACCAGCCCTCGGGCCGGCGCCCGCTGCGCCAGTGCAGCGCCTCCTGCGTACGGTGCGCTCCGCCTGGGTCCGTGCGGTGCTGCTGCGCGGCCTCGCGATCGGCGCGGCGCTGCTGGTGGCCGGCTCACTCGCGCTGATGCTGCTGGACCTCCTTCTCCCGCTCGCTGCCGCGGCGCGGGAGCCGCTCCGTTTCCTGCCGCTGGCCGCGGCGGCCGGAGTGCTGCTGGTCGCCGCCATTCGCACCGCTCGGCCACCGCCGGCATCGCGGCTGGCGCTGCTCGCGGAGGAGCGGCTTCCCGGGCTGGAGAACCGCCTGCTCACCGCGCTCGAGCTGCGCGGTGAGGGGCCGGTCGCGCGCGCCTTCTGGATGGAGGCGGAGACGCGGCTGGCAGGCGCCGACGTGCACCGGGTGGTTCCGCTGCGGGTGCGGGTGCCGCTGCTGGCACTCGGCCTCGCCCTGGCGATGGGCACGGCCGGCGTCCTGCTCTTTCCTGGAGCGAGTGCCGAGGCGTGGAACCGCTGGCTGCATCCTGAAGACAGCTACG
>JBPCIT010000275.1:0-5247 GCA_051006015.1 Longimicrobiaceae bacterium | reverse complement strand
CCCCATCGGCGCACCGCACCTGGTCGACCCCGCGAAGCTGGTGTCGAGGGCCACCCACCCCTCCGGAGAGAAGACGGAACGGCTCTTGGGGGAGATCCTTCCTTTCCCGGAGGAGCGGCTGAGCGTGTTGGAGGATGGAATGGAGATCCGCGCCGGCGGCCGGACGCTGGTGGCGCTCGACACCCCGGGGCATGCTGCCCACCACCTCGCCTTCCACGATCCGACGGCAGGCCTGGTCTTCACCGGCGACGTCGCCGCGGTGCGGCTCGCCCAAACCGGCTACGTCCGTCCGCCGACGCCGCCGCCGGAGCTGGACCTCGCGCTCTGGCAGCAGAGCGTGGCACGGCTGCGGGCGCTGCAGCCGCGGCGGCTGCTCCTCACCCACTTCGGTCCCGTCGACGACGTGCAGTGGCACCTCGACGAGCTGCTCGCACGCCTCTTCTTCTGGGCCGGCTGGGTGGATGGGCGGCTGCAGGCGGGTGAGAGCCCCGCCGTGGTCACGAGCGAGCTGCAGCGCCTCGGCGATGCCGAAGTTCTCGAGGCGACGGGCGACGCGGAGCTGGCGCGCTTCTACGAGCTGGCAACGCCGTACGAGATGACGGTCACCGGCATCGCGCGCTACTTCCGCAAGCGGCGCGAGCGCGGCGGATGAGGGGCTGGCACCCTCGTTGCGTGTAATCTAACTGTGTTTCCCGCTATTACTTACCTCAACAAGGAGAGCACAGTAGAATGGCTCACAATCTGAATGGAAAGAAGATCGCAATCCTGGTAGAGAACGGCTTCGAGCAGATCGAGCTGACCAATCCGAAGCAGGCCCTGGAGGAGGCTGGCGCCCGCACCCAGATCGTCTCCCCTCAGGAGGGCAGGGTGAAGGGCTGGCAGAAGACCGACTGGGGCGACGAGTTCAAGGTCGATGTGCAGCTCGAGAACGCCCGGGCGGAGGAGTACGACGGGCTGCTGCTGCCTGGCGGCGTGATGAACCCCGACAAGCTGCGCCGCAACCCGAAGGTGCAGCGGTTCGTCCGCGCCTTCTTCGAGGCCGGCAAGCCGGTCGCCGCCATCTGCCACGCTCCGTGGACACTGATCGACGCCGGAGTGGTGGAGGGGCGCACCGTGACCTCCTACGAGACGCTGCAGCTCGACCTGAAGAACGCCGGCGCCAACTGGGTGGACGAGGAGGTGGTGGTGGACAACGGCCTGGTGACCAGCCGCAAGCCGGACGATCTGCCGGCCTTCAACCGCAAGATGATCGAGGAGTTCGCCGAGGGGCGGCACGAGGCGCAGGCGGCGTAACGCGCCTCCGCTTTCCCTGCTCCGTCACTCCGGGGGCGTGCGCAACCGCACGCCCCCTCTTCGTGCAGGTACCTACGCGCGCGAGGCGTATCGGGCAGAGGATGCCGTCATCACCCTGCTGGATGCGCCAAGGCTTCGTAGACGCTCGTAGCGCCGGCCGCTGGCGCGGTACCAGGTCGCGAAGAGAGCGACAGCGAGAAGCAGCTCGGCGAGGTCGCCGCCGTAGTACATCAACTGCGCGGCAGCGCGGATCTGGTCGAGGCCGTGTGGCGTGCCACGGGGCCAGCCATACGCGTACATGAGCTTCGCCAGCGTACTGTGGGCTGCCATGACGATGAAGAGCACGGCCAGGCGGGTGGGCATCCGGGGCCGCCGGGGCGCGGGATCGGGGCCGGCGATCGCCCAGGCGAAGAGGTAGCCGGCGGCCAGGAAGTGCAGATGCACCAGCCCGTGCAGGAGCGGGCTGGTCAGCGTCGCGGCGTAAAGTGGAGTCAGGTACAGCAGGTACATGCCGCCGACGTTCAGCACCAGCGCGGTGAGCGGATGGGCGAGAGTGTGCAGCGGCCGGCTCCGCAGGAGAGCGGAGACCCGGCGGGCCGCGTGGACCGGCAGCGTGCGCAGCACGAGCGTAGCGGGCGCGGCCAGCACCAGCGCCAGCGGAGCGAGCATCCCGAGGAGAAGGTGCTGCACCATGTGGCCACGCAGATCGTGATGCGCCAGCGCGGTCAGCGGCGGCGACACCGCCGCTGCGAGCATCACGATCCCGACGACGAAGCTCGCCGTACGCCAGCCGCTCCAACCCCTTGCCAGCCGCCGCTGCCGGGCCGCTGCGAGAAGATAGGCTCCCAGCATCCCCGCCATCCCCAGCCAGGAGAGGAGCGCAATTGCGGCACCCCCGCCTGCGCTGTGTACCGTGCCCTCCATAGCGGCGTGCAGCCTACCTGCCCCCAGCCACGGAGGCGCTCCTCCGAGGCTCAGCCCGCCGCGCGCGCATCAGCAACACCACCCCGATGAGGATCAGCGCTAGAGCAGCGAGATTCCACACGACGTCGTAGGGCAGGACGTGGACGCCGTAGCGTATCTGGTGAAGACGCAGCAGCTTGTGATTCACGGTGCCGTCAAAGAGCTGGAAGACACCGGCGCCGAGAAAGAAGCCGGCCCATGCCCAGCCCGGCGCCAGGGCGTTGCGGCGGCGCAGGTCGGAGTAGAGGAAGAATCCGGCGACGATGGCGATCAGCTCCGCGGCGTGCAGCAGCCCGTCGGATGCGAGCGCTATCGCCGGGGTGGCTCGGTCGTAGAAGTGGTGCCAGGCGAGCAGCTGGTGAAAGATGATCTCGTCCACCGCGGCCATAATGCCCGCCCCGATCAGGAAGGCCACCCAGAGGGAACGGGATCGCTCGGGTGGCGCGAAATCCTCGGCGTGCATGGGCGAATCCTTCATGGCGGATCGAGCAGCCTCGGGAGCGGGGAGCCCGCGGCTACCGGTGCGCGGGGATGGGCACGGCGACCCTCATGCAGCAACCAGACCAGCTCGACAGTTCCTCCGCAATGCCCCTTGACGGGACGGAGCTTCTGCAGCAGTTTAGATGCTGCTGATGGAAACCGTTCTTCCACTTCGATTTATGCCTCGTTTCCTGTTCGCGCTCCTGCTCCTTGCCTCCTTCTGGCCCGCTGCGGCCAGGGTGGGTACGGAGGTGCACGTGCGGGACCGGATTACGCCGCTCACCTCCATCTCCCTGGCAGAGGCGGTACGCGTTGCTGGGGCAATCGAGCTACTCCTGGAGCTGGAGCGGAATGGGTCCAGCGAGCGCTCGAGCTCCTCCTCCCGCGACCTGCCGCCGCACAGCGGTGGATCTTCTCCGTCCGTCAGGACTTCCCGGCTGAGCGACAAAGAGGCACTCGGACGGCAGAGCGTCGTCCTGCCGCGCCTCGCTCATCTCCCCTACTTCGCGACCCCTCCTCCGCACGACCGGTAGCTGCCGGTTTCTCGTCTCATCCGACATCTGACGTTCGCTATGGCCCGACCCGGGCGTAGCAGAGACAACTTCGCTACCGCAGCCTCTGCTGCAGGGAGATATCATCATGTTTTCGCTCATTCTGCTCAATCTCACCTCCGAGGAGATCGTCACGGACATTCCGCACGATGCCGCCGCGGTCGTCGTGTACCTGCTGCTGGCGCTCTTCATCGGTTTCATCTGGTACGGAAGCCGGCCCGGCAGCGCCCGCCAGGAGGATGTGGCCCGGTCCCAGGCGCCTCCCGTCTGAACGGCGAGGGGCAGCGAGGGCGCGCTGGCCATACGCCCGCCGCTCCGCTGCCCCTGTTCTTTCTGAACCCGTACAAGGCCGCACCGGATGCACACGGATTCACAGCCACGGGCGGGTATCCCGCTTCACACGCAGATCCTCTTCGGCCTGCTGGTTGGCGCGACCGCCGGGGTAGCCGCCAACGCGCTCTGGCGTGACGCGCCCGCACTGCTCTGGGCGGTGGACAACGTCGCGCAGCCCGTCGGGCAGGTATTCCTGCGGATGCTCTTCATGGTGGTGGTGCCGCTGGTCTTCACCTCGCTGGCGCTGGGGGTGGCCGCTCTTGGCGACCTGTCGCGGGTGGGGCGGATCGGCGCGAAGTCTCTCGGCTTCTTCCTCTGCACCACCGCGCTGGCGGCGACGCTCGGGCTGATCCTGGTCAACGTGATCCGTCCTGGAGAGGCGCTCGACCCGGCGATCCGCACGGCGCTGCTTGCGCAGTACACCTCGCAGGCGGCGGAAAAGATCGACCTGGCGGCGAACAACGGCTTCGGCATCCAGACCTTCGTGAACATCGTGCCGCGCAACCCGCTGGATGCCGCCGCTCGCGGTGACATGCTGGGATTGATCTTCTTCACGCTGATCTTCGGGGTGGCGCTGACGCGGATCTCGCAGGAGGCGGCCGCGCCGGTGCTGCGGGTGCTGGAGGGGATCAGCCAGGCGGTGATGGTGATCATCGGCTTCGCGATGCGGCTGGCGCCGATCGGGGTGGCGGGGCTCATCTTCGCGGTGACGGCGCGCTTCGGCTTCGACATCCTCCACTCGCTGGGGCTCTACGTGGTGGTGGTGCTCAGCGGGCTCATCCTCCATCAGTTCGGGGTGATCGCGCTGCTGGCGCGGCTGCTGGCGGGGATCGGCCCGCGCACCTTCTTCCGGAAGAACCGGGCGCTGATGGTGACCGCCTTCTCGACCTCCAGCTCGAACGCCACGCTTCCCACCACCATCCGCACCGCGGAGCAGCAGTTCGGGGTGCCGCGGGAGATCGCGGGCTTCGTGCTGCCGCTGGGGGCAACGATGAACATGAACGGCACCGCACTCTTCGAGGGGATCACGGTGCTCTTCCTGGCGCAGGTCTTCGGCGTTGCGCTGACGCTGCCGATGCAGCTGCTGGTGGTGGCGATGTCGGTGATCACCGCGATCGGCGCCGCGGGGGTGCCGGGCGGCTCGATCCCGCTGCTGGTGCTGGTGCTGGGGATGGTGGGAGTGCCGGGAGAGGGAATCGCGCTGGTCCTCGGCGTGGACCGCATCCTCGACATGGCGCGCACGGTGCCGAACGTGACGGGCGACCTGCTCACCTCGCTGGTGGTGGCGCGCAGCGAGCGGCTACCGCTGGAGGTGCCCGCCCTCGACTTCGGCTCAGGGCCGGCGCCGATCGCACCCCCCGTGGCGGCAAAGGAGGAGGCCCTGATCTCCTGAACCTTCAGCGAGGAGCGGCAACCCCCGCTTCTCCCGGCAGGCGCACGCGGAAGGTGCTTCCCTTCCCCAGCGTGCTCCCGACGCCGATCTCTCCCCCGAGCAATCGCGCCAGGCTGCGGGTGACGGTCAGGCCGAGACCCGTTCCTCCGGCCTGGCGGGTGGCGGACTGATCGACCTGCCAGAAGGGATCGAAGATCCTCTCGAGCTGGTCGCCGGCGATGCCGATCCCGGTGT
>JBPCIT010000274.1:0-3984 GCA_051006015.1 Longimicrobiaceae bacterium | reverse complement strand
GCCTGCTGCGCGGGAGCTGCGTCGTCCTGACCTCGTCGGTGGTGGCGCGGCGCGCGGCGTTGCTGGACGCCGGCCTCTTCGACGAGAGTCTGCGCTTCCACGAGGACTTCGAGCTCTGGCTCCGCCTGCTGCATCAGGGCGGCCGCATCGGCTATCAGGAGCGGGTCCTCGGCCGGCGGCGGGCGCACCCGCAGAGCCTCACCGCGCGGCGCGGCGACTTTCTGCGCGGGCAGCTCGATGTGCTCGAACGGACGAAGAAGAGCTTCGCTCTGTCTCTGGATGAAGTCGCAGTCATCGAGAGCCGGAGCGAGCTGATCCAGGCGGAGCTGGCGCTGGTCGCGGGGAAGGAACGGCTGCTCGCGGGCGAGTACAGGCTGGCGCGCGGCGAATTCCAGCGGGCGGCCGAGCACTTCCGCACCCCGAAGCTGCGTGGAGCGCTCCTCCTGCTGCGTCTCTGGCCTGGCCTGCTGCGCCGCGTGGTGCAGCTGCGCGAGCGCACGGCGACGGGTGCTGCCTGAGATGAACATCATCTGCCTCGGCCAGCAGAACTGGGACGTCACCTGGACCGAGAAGCAGCAGCAGATGATGCGCCGGCCGCGCCGCGCACCGCGGCTCGCTCCGGGTTGATGGGTCATGGAGCACGACCGCTTCTCCTGGAAATCGCGCTTCCTCTTCACCGCCACGCGGCTTGCGGGGTGGGGCTACTACCTCGTTCGCGTCGGCGCCCGCTTCCTGCTGGGGAGGCGGCCCGTCGGTGTGCGGCGGATCCTGGTCGCCCGCCGGAGCCGGCTCGGCGATCTGATCGTCTTCCTGCCGACGCTGGCTGCACTTCGCGCCCGCTACCCGCATGCGTACATCGTCCTCGGCGTCCAGCAGGGAATGTCCGCGGGGGCGCTTCTCGCCGGCTCACGTGACATCGACGAGCTGCGCGTGCTGGACTTCCTCGAGCGTCCCTCAGCGCTCGGACGCCTCGCCGGCGCGCTCAGCCTGTTCGCTGAGGGATTCGATCTGATCCTCACCGGCGCGCGCTACTTCCTGCTGCACGAGGTGTTCTTCAGCGGCGCGCCGCACCGTTTGAGCCTCGACAGCGGCGCGGCGTTGCAGGTGGTGAAGACCCGCATCTTTCCCGTCGATCCGAGCCGCCACGAAGCGGAGAACAATCTCAGGCTCGTCGAGGAGCTCGGCGCGCAGATCGCCGAACCCGAGCGTGCGCCCGTGGTGCGGGTGGAAGACCCTGCTGCCGCGGAGGAGATGGAATCCATGCTGCGCCGGCTCGGGGTGCCCGAAGAGGCCTCCCTGATCGCGGTGCATCCCGGGGCACAGAAGCCCTCGCGACGCTGGCCGGCCGAGCGCTTCGCGGAGCTGGCCGCGCGGCTACTCGATGAGCGGCCCGGTCTGTGGATCATCTTCACCGGTGTTCCCGGCGAGGCGCGGCTCGTCGATTCGGTCCGGGCTGCCATGCCTGCTGCCCTGCGCGAGCGGGCGCCGAGCAGCCTCGGCCTCACCACGCTCCCCGCGATGATCGCCCTCCTGGATCGAAGTGCGGCGTTCGTCTGCAATGACACCGGCGTCATGCACCTGGCCCGCGCCCGTGGCACGCCGCTGGTGGTGCTTCTCGGCCCTGAGAACGACCTGCGCTGGGGACCGCATCCCCTTGGTTCGGCACCGGCGATCGCGCTGCGCTACCCGGTGCCCTGCTCACCCTGTGATCGCTGGGATTGTCCGGTGCTCTACTGTCTGCGCAGCCTCGGGGTAGAGCAGGCCGTAGCCGCGGTCGGGCGGCTCCTCGAGATGCCTCGCCGGGTGGCCGGCGGCGAGCCGGCGCCCTCGCTGGTCCGCCAGATCACGCCGCGCACGTGGCGGGCGCTGGAGGAGGCGGGTTTCGAGCTGCCGCTGGTCAGCGTCGTGCTCCTGCCGGATGCCTTTGGGGAATCTCGCAACGGAGCCAGCGCGGCCGCGGGGAATTCCGGGACGGCACTCGCCACGGTCGAGCGGCAGGAGTACCCGCGCCTGGAGGTGATCCGCGTGGAGGTGGAGGCGAATGCGCGCGCGGAGGGGGCGTCTACCGTCTCTGGTATCCCGGTGCGGGTGGTCCGAGCACCCTCCGCCGATGCCGCCGCGGCGTGGCGGGCTGTGCTGGATGCCGCCCGCGGCGAGGTCATCGCGCCGCTCCTCCCGGGCGCCGACTGGCCGCCCGAGAAGCTCTCCGCCGACGTCGCTACTCTGGTGCGGCACCCGGAGCTGCCACAGACCGACGGCGGCAGCTCGCCCCTCGATGCCGCGTACCGGCGCACGGTGCTCGAATCGCTGCTGGCATCCAGCCGGAACGGTGCTTCCGCGCGTTCCGCGCGAAGCGGCATGGCCGGCTGGCTGAGGCGACGGGTGGTGGCCTCCTCTCCTCCGGTCGCGAGCGAGAGTTGAGAAAAGAGTTCCTCGCCTCGCTGCCCGGTAGCCTTCCGTGGGGCCGGCGCCCTCGCGTGAAATCAGCGTGCGGATGAGCAGTCGGCACACGGGTTGCACCAGGCACGCGCGTCGTTCGCACCAGGTATCTTGATGATTGCACACCACTTCACGGTAGACGTAGAGGAGTACTTCCAGGTCTCGGCTTTCGAGCCCCGCGTCCCGCGCGAGAGCTGGGACGGCCTCGAGAGCCGGGTCGTCGCGAGCATGTCACGCCTCCTCGATATCCTCGCCGAGCACGAGGCGCGTGGCACCTTCTTCGTCCTGGGCTGGATCGCCGAGCGGCACCCGGAGCTGGTGCGCGCGATCGCTGCGGCGGGGCACGAAGTCGCCTCTCACGGTCAGGATCATCGCCGGGTGACGCACCAGACGCCCGAGGAGTTCCGCGCCTCGGTCCGCCGCAGCAAGCAGGTGCTCGAGGAGGTGACCGGGACGCCGGTGCTCGGCTTTCGCGCGCCGAGCTTCTCGATCGTGCCCGGCCTCGAGTGGGCGCTGGACGTGCTGCTCGAGGAGGGGTACGGCTACGACTCGAGCCTCTTTCCGGTGCGACGCCGCGGCTACGGCTATCCGGGCGGGCAGCGCGATCCCTACTGGATCGAGCGGCCGGCGGGACGGCTCGCCGAGGTTCCCCCCGCCACCCTGCTGCGCTGGGGGATGAGCCTGCCCGCGGGCGGCGGCGCCTACTTCCGCCTCTTTCCCTATGGACTGGTGCGCGCGGCCCTGCTGGACTCCCAGCGCCGCCGGGTGCCGGCTACCTTCTACATCCACCCCTGGGAGCTGGACCCGGAGCAGCCGCGGCTGGCGGTTCCCTGGACCACACGCATCCGCCACTATGGCGGGCTGGGCGGCACGATCGAGCGGCTGCGGCGTCTGCTGGGCGAGTTCCGCTTCATGCCCGTCGCCAGCACGGTGGCTTCGCTGTGAGCGACCTCGCGCCGGCCATCCCTGCTGCTGGAGCAGGCTCCCTCACGGTGGCGCACCTCGAAGAGGGGAGCCGCGAATGGGACCGCTTCGTTGCGCGTTCCGAAGAAGGCACCTTCTGCCATCTGGCGGGGTGGCGCGAGATCATGGCCGACGTGCTCAGCCACCAGACCCGTTACCTGGTCGCGAAGGACGGGGAGGGGAAGTGGCAGGGTGTGCTCCCGCTGGTACGGGTGCGCAGCCGCATCTTCGGGCACTACCTGCTCTCGATGCCCTTCATGAGCTACGGCGGACCGCTGGGTACGTCCGCGGCGCAGGCGCGCCTCACGGAAGAGGCGGTGGAGCAGGCACGGCAGTGGGGAGTGGATCTGCTCGAGCTGCGTGCCCGCCACCCGGTTCCTGCGGATCTGCCCACCTCGCACCGCAAGATCACCGTGCTGCTCCCGCTGCCGGAGACGACCGAGCAGCTCTGGAAGGGCACCTTTGCGGCTCCCACCTATATCCGCGATGCGGCTGCCCCTCAGCTGACGCCGAATCAGGGCATCGTGCGTGTGTACCAGGATGAAAAGCCCTGGTTCGGTGCGAATCGGGCGCATGCCACGC
>JBPCIT010000273.1:0-33737 GCA_051006015.1 Longimicrobiaceae bacterium | reverse complement strand
TATCGGCGGCCCAGTTCGTCCACGACCAGCGCGACGCACTCGCGCTAGTGGCGTCGCAGGACGGTCGCTTCACGGTGTTCGGGTGGTCACCGTGCGAGGAGCGGGTTCATGCCCACCGCGTCGAGACTCTGCTGCTCTGAGCGCCGCCGGCTACTCGCCCGCGACCTCCTCGCCGAGAGCATCGAGCAGCTCCTCGGAACTTCTACCGTGCCGTGCCGCCGCCTGCGTCAGGGGCCGCGGCAGCCAGGTGAAGCACAGCTCGTAATGCGTACTCGGCGGTGTGTGTGAGCATCTTCCCAGTTCCGTCCGCAGAGTGGGCCCGGCATGACCATCCGGCCCTGCTGCCAGAACCGCGCCTCTCACGAACGAGAGCCGCCGCACGCTAGGGAGCGCGCGGCGGCGACGTCAGGTGTGAGAGAGGTTGCTGCGGCTCAGTCCACCACGGTCATCGTGCCTACCATACCGAGCGCCGCATGGGGATCGCACTGGTAGTTGTACTCACCCGCCGGCTGCTCCACCGTGAACTCGTAGCTTTGCCCCGGCGCCTGCAGGTAGGGGCTGGTCGCCGGAAGCTGCACGCCACTCACGTTGTTGGCCGCGGGGAAGCTGACGTTGTGAACACCGGCCACCAGGACGAACCGCACGACATCGCCCCTCTGCGCGGTGAAGTTCGCCGGCTCGAAGCGCTCGCCGCTTCCAGATACCATCTTGACCTCGATCACATTGCCAGTTGCCGGCGCACTGGCCGCTACCTTCCCCTCCGACGCGCCGCCCTGGCGGGGTGCCGCGTCCGCGCCGCCGCAGGCGGCGAGCGAGAGGGTAAGGCCGGCGACGGCAAAGAGACTCGTGAGCTTCATCATGTTCCTCCAGTAGATTATTAGGCTATGCCCTTCGTTTACCTGCCACGGAAGTTACCGGCAGCGGATCGGAGCGTCTGCGGGGATTTCCCGGAACCTTTGTAAGCAGTTTCCCTACGGTCAAGCCGCCCTACGCAGCGATCCCGTTGCCCCTCTCACCCTTGGCCGGGCCTCCTCCTTCGACGGGTATCCGGATCCGCGCGCTGGTGCCCTCTCCCGGCGCACTCTCGACCTCGATGCTTCCGCCGAGGTACAGCGCACGCTCCTGCATTCCGTAGATTCCCAGGCAGCCACCGCGCTGCTCGGCCTCGTCCAGGTCGAAGCCGTGGCCGTCGTCTTCAACCATGACCAGCAGTTCGGCGCCGCGTCGTTGGAGCGCAACGCTCACACGCATTGCCTCAGCATCGCGGACGGAATTTATGAGCGCCTCCTGAACGATGCGGTACACGCCCAGTTCGCCCTGCGGGGTGAGGGCACCCCGCACCCCTTCCGCTTCGATCTCGACGCGCAGCCCGGTCTGCTCGGCGACGGAGCGTCCCAGCGCCTCGAGTGCGGCGACGAGCCCCAGCTCCCGCAGCGCCGGCGGGTGGAGGCCGCGTGCGTAGTTGCGCACGGCTTCCGTCGTGAGGGAGAGCTGCTGCCGCAGCCGGTCGAGCAGTTCGTCACAGTTCTCTCTGTCGCTCGCCTGCCGCGCCACACGCAGCTGCAGGAGCATGGTCGCCATATCCTGCGCGATCTGGTCGCGCAGCTCGCCGGCGAGGCGGATCCGCTCGGCCTCCTGCGCGTGGAACGCACGCGCGGCGACCGCCTGCAGCCGCGTGCGGTCCGCTGCCATCCGATCCAGCGCACGGTTGAAGACCCCGGCGAGCCGCTCGAGCTGCGGATCGGCCAGCGGCGACCTTGGCGCCCGCGCATCGACCTCCCCCTGCTCGACTCGCTCGGCAGCCGCGGCGAGCAGGTCGAGCGGGCGAAGCGCCAGGCGAAGGACGAGCGCCTGGAGGGGTAGCGCCACGGCGGCAGCGGCGACCGATATCGCGCCGAGTACCGCCCAGCTCGGGGTGCCCGGCAGAAGAGAGGCGAGCCGCAGCGCGATCATCCCGCAGACGAAGGTGGCGCTGAAGACGATCGCGCCCCCGGCAAGGAGGAGTTTGAAGAAGAGCGGCAGGCGCAGCAGCTGATTCACCGGCCGGCGCGGCAATCTGTGAGCTCGCTCCAGCGACCGCAGCGGCACGCGGAGCCGCGCGTCGAGCAGTGGCAATGCCGGTGCTGGCAATCGGAGTTTCTCGGCTGACATACAACAAATGCTTGCGTTGAACGTGCGGCAGGCAAATCGCGACAGGCTGCCTGCCGTAAGCCGCGGACTTCCGCGGGCCAGGCGATGGAAAGTTACCCCTCCTGCGCAGGCGGTCTGTCGGCCGGTGACGGAAGCTGCGCGGGGCGAACTCCGCATGCGGCGTCGGGAGCTTTCCCGTCCGCGGCCAACGCAACAAACGCAGAAGGCACGACGACGCCCGGAGCGGCATGCCCCGGGCGTCGTGGGTGAAGCGCTCGGCCGGCGTTCGCCAGCCCGATCCTGTTCTACTCGACGATCAGCGCGGTCACCATCCCGAACATCCCGTGCGGCCCCTCCGCGTGGGTGAGGATGTGGCAGTGGAACGCCCAGGTGCCGGGATTGTTGCAGTCGACGATCGCATCCCAGCGCTCCCCCGGGCCGATGTTGAGCGTGTCGCACTTGAAGGGCTGCGGCAGCGGGTAACCGTCCCGTGCGAAGACCGTCATCGGCATCCCGTGCAGGTGCATCGGGTGGATCATCGCCCCCTCGTTCATGAAGCGCATCCGCAGCTTCTTCCCGCGCTTGATCGCCAGCGGCTGCGTGGCGGGGAAGCCTTTGCCGTTGATGGTGAATCCATGGTGCATGTCGTTGAGGATCATGATCCACTCCTCATCGTACGCCGGCTCGACCGAGCGGTCCTTCGGGTCCACGATGAAGGCGCCGAGCATTCCCTTGAGCGTCTGCTCGGCCGCGTTGTAGTGCGAGTGGTACATGTGGGAGCCGAAGGGCGTCGCGACGAACTCGTAGGTGAAGGTCGAGCCGGGCGTGATCGGCGGCTGCGTGATGAAGGGCACCCCGTCCTGCGCGTTCGGCACGTCCTGGCCATGCCAGTGGATCGCGGTGGATTCGTCCATCTCGTTGCGCACGATCACGCGCACGCGGTCGCCCTCGGTGACGCGGATCACCGGTCCCGGCACCATGCCGTTGTAGGTCATCGCATCCACGAACTTGCCGGCCTCGACCTCCCACTTGACCTGCTGGCATACGAGCTCGAACTGCTTGGCGCCGTTGACGAGCTTCGGCGTGAGCGGCTGGTTCCCGTGCAGGGCGGTCTTTGCGGGAAATGCCCTGACCCCCGCCTCGTGCATCCGGTCCATCTCGCGCCAGTCCTTCGCCGGAGCTGCAGCAGGTGCCGCCGCAGCCGGTGCGTGCGCCATGGTGCCGCCGGAGTGCCGCGCGGCATCCGCCGAGGCCGCCGCGCCGGTCTCACTGCTCTCGGCGGTGGAGCAGCTCGCGAGCGCGGCGCCTGCGACCGGCACCGCCAGCGCGATGGCGGACCTCCGCAGGAAGTCGCGCCGGGAAGATCCCTGCTCCAGGACAAGCTCTGCATTCCTTCGTGTCGACATGATCCGCTCCGCGGTAAGATAATTCACGTGGTGTTTCGGGCGATCCGCACCCGGCCGGTCGACCAGAACCGCTGCTTTGCACGACATGAAGCTAAGCCGCACGGATCGGATGCTCTGTCGGGCGGAATCAGGGAGGAATGTAGGAGTACGGAGGATTCTACCGTCGGGAACTTCCCCACAGCTTGCGCTGCCTATGCTGCGAGGACCGGACGTACCAGGTTGGCCGCGCGCTGCTGCGACGCGCTGGCGTGATCAACGAGGCATCGACGGAAACGCGCAGGGCGATGAGGTGGTCGGCCGGGTCGGCTCAGGAAGCTTCGGGAGTGTTCGCGGAGTACTCCCGGACTTCACCCGTTTCGACGGGTTGCGAGCCGGGCGAGTCTGCAGCCACGGGGACGGGTTCCGGCGCGTCCAGCAGAGCAAGAAAGGTTGGCAGAAACGCCCGCTGGGCATCGGGCAGGTAGTCGAAGTTCCGGCCGCGGTCGGTGATCTCCCAGAAGTCCTTGCTGGTCACGCTCTGGAGCGCATCGAGGAGCTCGAGCAAGCGCTCGCGCGGTTCGGCGGCGAGGTGCTCACCAATGAGGCGTGCAAGTGCTTCGTCGCCCCGCATCAGGTAATAGGCGGCCAGCTTCAGCTGCGCCTTGCGAACGCCCAGGAGCACATCTTCCTGGCTGCGCTTCCGCGACGGCGGATCGAGCGCGAGGAGCAGGTCCAGCATCTTCCGCCCCTCCGGTGCGCCGATCTCGTGGGCGGCCTCGCAGATCGCGGCCACGTCGTATGCCACGGTTTCCGTGACGAAGGTCAGCTTCATATCGAGGCCAAGGTGGCCGTAATAGCTCATGTATCCGACGCCCTGGAGCGCAACGCTTCCATTGCCATCCCGCAGCATCGCCTCTACCAGCAGACGATACTGGTTGAGTACGTTGTACGCCGTGCGCACGTCGCGCGCGTTGAGCGTCGCACGCAGATATGAGTTCATGAAGCGGAACACCAGCTGGATGAGTTCCTCATCTTTCGCCGCGGCTGCCGCTTCGCCGAGGTAGCGCGTGTCGATCGCGATCAGGTAGTTGATGTCACGCATCGTAGCCAGCGCATCGTTGTAGATGCCGAGGTACTGCCGCATCACCTTCCACTCGACCCAGGTGCGGCGCTGCTCGAGATCACGCAAAGACTCCGGATCCATAGCCACGAAGTCCGGATGCATCCGGATCCCCTCACCGAGGCGGAACCATTCGTCGCGGGCGTGCGGCTTACGCGCGAGGTACTCCAGCGCGAAGTCCTTCAGAGCATCCACCGCATCGCTGGCGATGATCTTGTCCTTCCCCGAGATCGAGTTGTTGGTGATGTCGGTCAACTCCTCCAGCGCCATCAGCATACGCCGCTGGGCGTTCAGGAGCCGCTCCGGCTCCGCGGCGAGCGCGCCTTGCGAGGCAGTCGCGACTGCCTCGCGCCGGAGGCGTACGACGATGTTGATCGGGTCGAGGAACCAGAAAACGTAGCCGAAGTACGGCGCCATCACGATCAAGCCCGCCGTGGAGATCAGGATCTGCACGCCGGCCGTCACCCGCGGCACGAAGTCCGTCTGCAGCGCCATGCTCAGCCATACGGCGGTGACGCAGCCCACGACGTAGAAGCCCATCACTCCGAGATTTACCGGATCGCGCAGGAAGAGGCGCGCGACCCCCGTATAGCGCTCCGACGAAAGCTGCACGATGATGCTGACCACCATGATGACGATCCCGAACACGGCCGCCAGCACGGTGGCAAGGGCGGCGAACGCATCCGTCAGGCTCTCCGGATCGAAGCGCAGGAAGCGCTCGAGCGCGTTGCGCGGCGCGGCCTCGGAGGGCGGCGCGGCGAGGATGTGGTCCAGCGTGTACAGCCCCCAGAAGGTGAGCAACGCCGCAGCCGCGAGCACGATGATCGGCAGCGCCCACTGCCGGCCGAAGGCCGGATGCTGGCGGATCAGGCCCATCGAGCGCTCCCTCTGCAGGGTGCCATTCCGGCAACAGGTGCTTTCCGATACATGGAACGCGGGCAGGGGCTGGTTTGAGGAAAGCGGTTCCTGCGGTTCAACAACGCGGACCGCTGGCGGCGGGGGTGCATGGATAAGGTACAGCGCGCTCGATCCCCCCGGCAAGGAGCGGAGGTCAGAAGCTGTCGAGAGGAAATGCCGTCCGGCGGGGGGGTCGCTACTCTGGCTGCCGGTGAAGAGTCGTGGCTCTCCCGCTGCGCTACCGCATGCGCTCCATTCCTAACCGCTGCACTGGAGCAGCAGCAATGCGGAGGCGGAACCGCGTCTGCCGGGGCTGCTCCCACGCGGCACCTGCCGGTAGGAATGGAGGCGGGCGGGCACTAGGTAGTGCTGCGGTGCCCGCCCCAGGAGGAGAATGTTGGATCTGAAGGTCAGCCGGCGAGGGCCTGGAGCGCTGCCGGTCGTGCCGGGCGAGCCTCCCGCCCGCTCGCTTCCTGCACCGCTATACGGAAGAGAACGGTGCGGAAGGGTACCGGATCGTGGTCCTGAAATGCGGCTGGCAGAATCCGCTGCACCAGCTCCATACCGCGCTGCCAGGCGGCGCGCTCGTGCTCGGGGCCCTCGGGCGAAAGCACGTGGAATGCACCGCGGACCACAACGCTACGCCACGCGAACATCTCCTCGACCTCGTCCACCTCGAAGGCGACCCAGCGATTGTGGCTCACCGCCGTGAGCTTCGCGCCAGGGGCGGTTCGGCCGTAGATCCAACCGCCCGCAAAGACGTAGTGGATCGGCTGGATGTCGACCCGGTCCCGCCAGGCGAATGCGATGCGCCCGACGTGGTTGCGGCGCAGCACCGCTGCGATCTCGTCTCGGGAGAGCGTGCGGAAGTCAGGGGCATCGATTCTGTCCATGTGACTCCTCCAGAGTGGGATGATTCCGAGCAATGCAGCTCCCGCAAGACGGCGGTCGACCACGGTGCTCCCGAACCATACGCCCGCCGCGGCGAGCCCGGTATCGGGAAAAGCTCTACGCCGTGTAGGGGATGCTCCTTCCGAAGTCACCTTCACTGTTCGTGCGGGGACGGCGGGTGCGAAGCCGCCAGCCGCTCGACGGCGGGCTCGACTTCACGACGCAGACTGCTACGGTGCCGCTCCAAGCTCTCCGTCCCGACCCGCCCGGCGGGCGCACGCGGCGAGGATCGGTTGCGCGAGGTCACAGGCGTGCACGACGTGCAGCGTCTCGCCGAGCCTCCGCGCCAGCTCGACCGCCGGACGCAGCACCGGGTCGTCCGCCACAGCTGCGGCGCCGACGAGGATGTTCTTCATCTGCCGGGACATCCTGCCCTGCCGGTTACGCTGAATCCACCTGTGCTTCCTCCGCTCTCGCCGGGGCGCCGAGCGGAACCCGGTGTATCTCTCCCCTCCCCGTCTCGAACGCAGTGATATTCGCCAGCGTCGTCTCCGCGATCTTGGCGAGCGCCTCTTCGGTGAAGAAGCCCTGATGGCCGGTGACGAGCACATTCGGAAAGGTCATCAGCCGCGCGAAGACGTCGTCAGTGATCACGCGGCCGGAGAGGTCGCGAAAGAAGAGCTCTTCCTCCTCCTCGTACACGTCCAGTCCCAGGTAGCCGAGCTTACCGCGCTTCAGCGCCGCGATTGCCGCGGGAGTGTCGATCAGCGCGCCGCGGCTGGTGTTGATCAGCATCACCCCCGTCCGCATCTGCTCGAGCGCCTCCGCATCGATCAGGTGATACGTCTCGCGGGTGAGCGGGCAGTGCAGCGCGATGATGTGTGACTCCTCGAAGAGTGTCCCGAGCGGCACATACCGGCCACCGAGTGCCTCGAACTCCTGGCTGGGCGCAACATCGTAGGCGAGGAGGCGGCAGCCCATTCCCGCCATGATGCGCGCGAACGCCACGCCGATCTTGCCGGTCCCGACGACCCCGACGGTGCGGCCGTGCAGATCGAAGCCGAGCAGACCGTCGAGGGCGAAGTTCCCTTCCCGAACCCGGTTGTAGGCGCGGTGGAACTTGCGGTTGAGGGTGAGAATCAGCCCTACCGCGTGCTCCGCCACCGCGTGCGGCGAGTATGCCGGAACGCGCGCCACCGTCAGGCCAAGCTCGCCCGCGGCATCGAGATCCACGTGGTTGAAGCCCGCCGAGCGGAGGGCGATCAGTCGCGTCCCCCCCGCGGCCAGCTCCTCCAGCACGTCCGCACCGAGCTGATCGTTGACGAAGGCGGCGACCGCAGGGAAGCCCGCGGCCAGCGCGGCGGTGGCGGTTGTCAGCCGCGGCTCGAGGAAGACCAGCTCGTGCCGGTTACGCGCGTTGGCCGCATTCAACGACTCGCGGTCATGCGGTTTGCTGCTGAACAGCGCTACTCTCATGCTTCTGAATCCCGTTCGTGCGTGAGCCCCGCTCCCGCCGCCGCCAGAGAGGCGGCCGGCGGAGGTGCGGCGCCCGGAGCATACCGTCTGTGGGGCTCGCGGGTCAATGCCCGCGGCGTGCGCGCCCGCCACCGCTCACGTCAGCGGTGCCACAGGGGCGCAGCCTCGCATGATCCCCGCCCACGCGTCCACGGTGGGTTCGTCGGCCGTCCAGCGGTTGGGAGGAACCAGGAGCACCGAGCAGGGCGCGCGCCGCACCACGTGCGAGGCGACGCTGCCGATCAGCGCGCGCAGCATCAACCCGTAGCCGTGCGTGGCGATGACCAGCAGGTCGGGCGTCTCCTGCTCCGCGAGCGAGACCAGCTCCTCGGCGGGGACGTCTCCCCAGATGAGCTTCTCGCAGATGCCGACGCGCGCTCCCGCCCCGGTGCGCACCACCGCACCCTGGATCTCGCGGCCCAGCTCTGGGGCGACCACTTCGCGGTCGAAGGGGAAGCTATCCGTGCCGAAGATCCGCGGAATCACGTGCGCGACGGTCACCTCGACGTGCGGTACCCGCTCGCCCTCGTCGGAAGCGCCGAGGCCCATCGTCCAGCCGAGGGCAAGGTCGAGCGCGCCGCGGGAGGGATCCGAGAGATCGATCGGCACCATCACGCGCCGGAGTGGCAGCGCGAATTCGCCCCGCACGACCAGGCAGGGCGCCGCCGCCCGGCGGATCACCCGGTCCGCGGTGCTGCCCAGGAAGAGGTCTCCGACCGGTCGGGGACGGTGGGGCCCCAGAACGATCAGATCCGCCTCTACCTCGGCGGCACGCTCGATCACGATGTCGGCAGGGCTGCCGAAGCGCACCTCCTGACTCGCCGGTCTTAGCCCGTCCGGCATAGCGCCGTCGATGTGCGCGGCAAGCCTCTCGCCTGCGGCCTGGATCCGCTGTTCCACTGCGATGCCGCCGGCCGCCGCGTTGCCGTAGACGAGAACCGGCAGGTCGCAGGCGTGGACGACGTGCAGCCGCGCTCCCGTGCGCAGCGCGAGCGCGGCGGCGGCGCGGATCACCTCAGCCGATGCGGGCGTCAGATCCGCCGCGGCCAGGATGGAACGGAAGGTGGGAGTCTTCATCATTCGCTCTCCGGTTTGGTGAGCCAGCCCGGCACCTGCAGCGCGCGGGCACGGGGCTCGTCTCGATCAGACACGCTCGGCGCGCGAAGTCAAGCTAACGCGCGGTGCGCCGCACGTCCGTCGGGAAGTTCCGGTGTAGGGTGTGGGGAGTGCTCGGACAGCGATGTAGGAGCAGCGGAAGGAGGCGGGTGGATCTGGCCTCGCGGCGCGCCGTCAGCTTCCCGGCTCCGGCTGCCGGAGCAGAGCGAGCGTAGCGGCGATGTCGGTGGGAAGCGGTGCCTCGAAGTCGAGCACGTGGCCGGTCGCCGGGTGGGCGAGGGAGAGACGCCAGGCGTGCAGCGCCTGGCGGGGCATCAGATCACGACCCCGGCCGCCGTACTGCCGGTCACCGAGAACCGGATGCCCGCTGTGCATGAGGTGGACACGGATCTGATGGGTGCGTCCCGTCTCCAGCTCCACCTCGATCAGCGTCGCCGAGGGGTAGCGCTCCACCACGCGGAAGCGCGTCACCGCGTCCTCACCGCCGGTGGCGCGCACGGCGCGAAGGTTCGGGAGCTTCGGGTGACGGCCGATCTTCGCCTCGATCACGCCGCTCTCCTGCGCGATCACCCCTTCCACCAGCGCGAGATACTCCCGCCGGAGCGTCCGCTCGCGAAGCTGGAGGTCCAGCCGCTGGTGCGCGACGGCGGACTTCGCGAAGAGCACCAGCCCGGAGGTGTCGCGGTCGATGCGGTGCACGGGGCGAACCTTGGCGCGGATACCATGTTGCTCGAAATGGTGCGCGACCCCATGCGCGAGCGTACGCGTCTGCCGGGGCGAGGTGGGATGCACGAGCAGCGCCGGCGGCTTGTTCACCACCAGGATCTCCTCGTCCTCGTGCAGGATCTCCAGCGGCATCGCCACCGGCGTGAGGCCGCTCTCTTCCACGGCGGCGACCCGCGCCGCGACCCGATCGCCTTCCTTCACCGTGCGCGTCAGAAAGGTGGCACGGTCGTTCAAGCGGAAACCTTTGCTGCGGGTGAGCTTCTGCAGCAGGCGGCGGGAGAGGCCGAGCGTGCCGGTGAGAAGCTGCTGTACCGTGCGGCCCGCCTCCTCCGCCGTGACGCTGTGCTCGACCCAGCGCTCCGCTCGCTGCCGTTTACGGGAGTGCATGCTCCGGCGGCGACGACCGGGTGAGCGCGGGCACCACCTCACCCCCCTCGGCGAGGTGCCCGAGCGTATGGCGCACACCCTGCTCGAGGTGGCGCACCGCCAGCTCGGTGACCTCACCGAGGTTGTCCAGCCGCACCTCGGGTGCGAGGTCGGTCCGCACGCCGCCGGCCGCCTCGACGCCGACCCCGTGCTCGTACACCATCTTACCGCCCAGATACGCGCTGTAGCTCATTGCGCCGAGCCCCGCGAGCCCGAGTGCGAGGTAGCCAACGCTGGGGCGGGAGCGCCTCGTCCGGGAGCGCGCCATCAGCGCCGTGAGCCTGACGAGGCCGAGGTTGAGGTTGCGGTGGGTGACGAGTTGATCGTACGCCTCCCCCTCCGCCTCGATCGTCTCCTGGGCGATGAAGCCGAAGACGCCGGAGAGGAGAGCGCTGGCGGCGGCGAGCGGGATGGTGCGGCGGCCCATCTCGAGCAGCGTCTCGCTCCCGGTCAGCAGGCCGAGCGCATCGGCTCCGAGCGAGGTTGGGAGCAGCGCGATCGGCATGTGTACGAGCGCGGGGTGGATCTCCTGAAGACGCATCGTCATGGAAGTACCCTCGGATGAAGGTGCGGATTGCGGGCCGTCGGCCGGGCTCCGCGTCAAGCTGCATCCGTGATGCCAGCTCCCTCTGCCGCGTGGGGGAAGTCGCCCGCGCCGGCGGCGATCACCCGATGGTTTCCTGCCGCGCGGCGTGGATGAAGTCCGTGAAGGCCGGAAGATGGCCCGCGGCGCGCACCTCCATCGCCATCTGGCCGCGGTGATAGGCCGAGTGCATCACCACGTGCTGCAGGATGTCCTGCACGGTGTTCGTCCACGGCTCACCCTTGCTGTTGGTGTAGACGACCTCTTCACCGAGCCGCTCGGGCCGCAGCATCTGCAGGTATGCACCCCACCGTGCGGGCAGCGTCGCGATCTGCTGCTCGCATTCGGCCAGCGTCATCTCCGGCCACACCGCGACCCACTGGCCGCCGTCGCCGAGCCGGCCGAGCCACACCCACTGCGCCGCGACGATGTGCGCCAGGAGGCGCAGCGCGCGCGCCGGTGGCGGATCGGCCGCGTGCAGGGAAGCGGCCGCCTCCCCGTTCGCCCAGTGATCGTAGGCGAAGAGCCTCTCGTAGTGCGTGATCATCTCCATCGCTCAGCCTCTGTTTGATCCGTCGTAACATTGATTGTCCGCGGGCATCAGTCCGGACGAGGAGCTGCAGGCGCAGAAGAGTAGCACCTCGAGGCCGCCGTTGCCACACTGACGCTGGGTTGATTCGCTAGATCAGCGATCTTCCCTGGCCGCCGTCGATAGCGATGCAGGCACCGGTGATCAGACTCGCTTGCGGGGAAGCCAGGTAGGCGACGAGGCTCGCCACCTCATCAACGCGCCCGAAGCGTCCGAGCGGGAGATTATCATCGACCCATTCCGCCATCTCGGCGGGCGCGTCGCGGACTCGCCGGTCCCAGCTGCCGCCGGGGAAGCGGATCGAGCCCGGGGCGATGCTGTTGACGCGGATGCCGGCCGGCGCGAGCTCGAGCGCCATGACCGCGGCAGCGCTGATCATGGCCGACTTGGTCGCGTTGTAGAGGGAGAGGCCGGGGCCGCCGACTTCGCGCCCGAAGAGTGAGGAGATGAAGAGGATGGAGCCGCCGCCGCCCTGCCGGAGCAGTGGAATGGCAGATCGGGAGAGACGCAGCCCGGAGAGGAGGTTCAGCTCGATGAGCTCGTGCCAATCCTCGTCCGTGGTCTCCTCGAAGGGTTTGCGGCGGTTGCCGCCGACGTTGTTCACCACCACGTCGATCCCACCGAACTCACGCACCGCCGCGGAGATGAAGCGCTCAGCCGCGGCCGGCTCCGTCAGATCGAGCGCGACCGGCAGCACGCGATTCGGCTCGCCCGCGGCGATCTCGGCGGCGGCACGCTCGAGATCCCCCGCCGACCGCGCGCAGATCGCGACCCGGCATCCCTCGCGCACCAGCGTCTGCGCGATCGCCTTGCCGATCCCCCGGCTGGCTCCGCTGACCAGCGCTACCCGATCCGTGAGTCCCAGGTCCATGCGGGAGCCACGCATGCACGTCCCATGCGCGACTCGGTGTATCCCCTTCAGCGGGAGCCGTAAGCGCTTCGCAGGCGGTGCAGCAGGAGGACGCTGGCGAGCGCCACGGTGCCGATGCCCACCGCCCCGCGCGCACCGATCTGGTAGCGACTCGCCTCCTGCGGTGCGGCAGCCGGCGCGCTATCGGAGATCGGCCCGCGCCACTCGGGTATGCTCTCCGGCGCCGGCAGGCTGTAGTGCTCGCGCCAGAGCGCGAGGTATCGCTCCTCCTCCGCCTCCCAGCGGGCGTCGTCCCAGCCTAGCTCCGGCTGGCAGAGCGCGCGAAGGGAGGGCAGCAGCTGCCGGCCACCCTCGGGGAGCAGCAGACCCAAACGTACACGGCGGAGCAGGAGATCGTCCAGGTGCACGACCCCCTCGGCGCGCGCGCACCAGCGCAGCTCCGCCCACAGCACCGGGGTCCCGGGAATCGGCTCGAGCTCTTCCGGCAGAGCGGCGGCCAGCAGCGCTGCGGCCTCGGCGCCGTAGCGGCCGAGCAGCCGCGCCGCGCGATCCAGCCGTTCCGCGCCGGGAAGTTCAACCGGCCCGGGAGTCAGGGCGGGGCGTTCCGCGCGCTGGGCTGTGAGCTCGGGCAGGCGGTGGCGCGCCGCGAGGAGCAGCTCCCGCGCGATCGGTCGGAAGGTGGTGAGCTTGCCACCGGCCACCGTCAGCAGCCCCTCCTCCGACCAGATGGCGTGGTCGCGCGACTCACACGAAGGGTCCGCCGCGCTGCCGCCGATCACCGGCCGCACCCCTGCAAAGGTCGAGAGCACATCAGAGGTCTCGAGCCCGAGCGACGGGAAGTAGGCATCGAGCGCGCGCATCAGGTACGCGACCTCCGCGCCGCTGATTCGTGGCTCCGCGTCCAGCGAGTCGGCGTGGTCCACATCGGTGGTGCCCACCAGGGTGACGCCCTCCCAAGGGAAAGCGAAGACCGGGCGCCGGTCGACCGGATGAAGGAAGCTGAAGGCCTGCGCCAGCGGCAGCCGCCAGGCGGGGAAGATCAGATGGCTGCCTCGCAGCGCACGCATGCGCGCGGTACCGCCGACCTGCGCGCGCAGCCGGTCCGCCCAGGCGCCGGTGGCATTGACCACCACCCGCGCGCGCACCTCCGCCGTGCGGCCGGAGCGCGCGTCCCGAAGTCGCGCTCCGCATACCTCCCCCTGCTCGCGCAGCAGCTCCTCGGCGCGGACGTAGTTGAGCGCCGCTCCGCCGGCGGAGACCGCTTCGCGCAGCAGGCGCAGCACCAGCCGCGCGTCATCGGTTTGCGCGTCGCCAAAGCGGAAGCCACCCTCGAGCCGCTCACGCGCGATGTGCGGCGCCAGCCCCAGAAAGTCCTCCGCCTCGTAGCGCCGATAGTCCCAGCGACCCGCCAGCAGCTCATACAGGGAGAGGCCGGCGCTGTAGGTCCAGCGGCCCGGCCTCTCGCCATGGTAGGTGGCAAGCAGGAAGCCGAGGGAGGAAACCAGGCCCGGCGCCTCCCGCAGTAGCGCCTCGCGCTCCCGCACGGCGCGGCGGGTGAGCTGAAGCTGTCCGGAGCTGAGGTACCGAAGTCCACCATGCACCAGCTTCGACGAGCGGCTCGAGGTACCCCACGCGAAGTCGTGTTGCTCGACGAGCAACGCACGCAGCCCCATCCCCGTCGCCTCCGCGAGAATGCCCGCGCCGGTGATCCCTCCGCCGATGACCAGCAGGTCCCAGGGCTCGCTCAGCCGCGACCAGAGCCGATCGCGCCAGTCACCATGCCACATACTTCCTCCTCCGGCAGCAGCTTCTCAGGATTCATGATCCCCGAGGGATCGACGGCGGTGCACAGAGCGCGCAGCGCGGAGACCCCCACGGCTCCCTTCTCGTTCTCGAGGTACGCCCGGTGATCGGCGCCTACGCCATGCTGGTGGCTCAGCGTGCCGCCCTTTTCGATGATCGCGCGCGTGGCGGCAGCCTTGAGCACCTGCCAGCGGCGCAGCGTCTCCTCCGGATCCGGCGCGATGCGGAAGAGGCAGGTGAAATAGGCGCTCGACCCGCTCGGGTAGAGGTGCGAGAGGTGGCTGAAGGCGAGCACCCGCTCCTCCTCGGCCAGCAAGCCGGAGCGGAGCGCCTCCTCGACGGAGCTTACCATTCCTGGGATCCGGCTCCAGGGCGCCGCCGTTTCGACGGTATCCAGTGCGTAGCCCATCTCCCAGAGGGTGTTGCGGAGGTAGGCGCTGCGGAAGCGATTTCGCTTCCAGTGCCGTCCGGGCGAGCGGCCGAGCTGCACGCCGCCGGCGGCCAGAGCGAGTGCGAGCGCCTCACGGCGGGCTGCGGAGACCACGGCACCCGCGCCGCTGACGCCCAGGAGCAGCAGGCACCGCTCCTCGCCGATGCCGCGCCAGGAGAGGAGCCACTCGACCACGCCCGGCAGCCGCTCGCGCCCCGCCAGCATAAGCGTGACAAACGTCTCCTCCGGGCCCAGCAGACGCAGCATGGAGAGCGGCAACCCCGCCTGTGCGAGGCTGCGCGCAGCCGCGAAGCCTCGTTCCCAGCCGGGGAGGAGGACCGCGTCGAAGTGCTCCTCCTCCGGGACCGGACGGACTCGCACGGTCGCCTCGGTGAGAACGCCGAGACGACCTTCAGAGCCCAGCACCACCTCCCGCAGGTCGGGTCCCGCCGCAGACGCGGGAAAGGGAGCGAGCTCGAGCGTTCCGGCGGGAGCTTCGAGCCTCCCGCCCGCGAAGAGCTGCTCGATGCGTCCGTATCCCAGCGACTGCTGCCCGCTCGAGCGCGTGGCGATCCAGCCGCCGAGGGTCGAGAACTCCCACGACTGCGGAAAGTGCCCGAGGGTGTAGCCACGGGCCCGCAGCTCCGCCTCCAGATCCGGCCCGCGCACGCCGGCGCCAAAGGTGGCGAGGCGGCTCGACTCGTCCAGCCGCCGCAGGCGGTGCATCCGCGAGAGGTCCACCGTGAGCACCGGCTGCTCCCCTGCCGGCGGGTTCACGTGCCCGACAACGCTGGTGCCGCCGCCGTAGGGGATGAGCCGCGCCTCCGCCTCCGCAGCGTAACGAAGGAGATTCCGCACCTCGGACTGGCTCGCCGGATAGGCGACCCCATCCGGAAAGTAGCCGATGCGCCCACTACGCCGCGCGATCCAGTCTGGCAGGCTCTGGCCACGGGCATGCCCCACCCACTCGACGGGCTCGGCCGTGATGAGCGGGTGCGGCGGGAGAGCGGAGGCCGGAACCGTGCGGACGATCTCCGCGAGCCGGACATCGTCCTGCGGCGTTCCGGGTCCCAGACGCTCCTCCAGCATCCGCGCGGCGGGCGCCGGGAGAGTAGCGTGCAATGTTTCGTATCCCCAGCCATTCCATCGCCTCACAGCTCACCTTCCTTCGGCGGCCTGCCTGCTCTCTGCCAGAGCGCGATCGTCTCGCGCATGGCGATGCGCGTCAGCCGCTCCGCGCGCGCGGCGTCGCCGCGCCGCGCCACCGCAAGCAGCGCGGCGTAATAGCTTCGCGACCCGGCGCGCGCTTCAGGGTAGGAGAAGAAGAAGCTCGCCACGCGCTCGTACACCCCCGAGAAGCCGTTCAGGATCAGTGTGTAGATCGGGTTGCCCGAACCTTCCGTGAGGAGGTGGTGGAGTGACCAATCGAAGGCGGCGAACGCCTCCGCGGTGTCCGGCAGTAAAGGATACTCCTCCAGTCGGGCAACGACGGCGTCCGCATCCCGCTCGACCGCCGCCCGTACGTATTCGGGCGCGAGTGCCGGACGGATCGCGAGCAGGTTGGGGATGAAGTCTGCCGGCAGCTGACGGCTGTAGCGCACCAGCGCGCTCAGCACGTTGAGTCCGCCCTCACGCCAGAAATCGGTCACCACCGTGCGCTTGCCCTGGTGCACGCGGAGCCAACCGTCCCGCTCCAGCCGCCGCAGCGCCTCGCGCAGGGTCGGACGTGTGATCCCGAGCCGCTCGGCAAGCGCCCGCTCAGCCGGCAGGGTCGAACCGGGCGGGTAGCTGCCGTCCAGTAGGGCGGTGGCGAGCGACTGCTCGGCGTACTCTAGCGGACGCTGCGGGGGAGAGGCTGTGAGCATGAAGGGCTACTGGTTAGTGGTCTGACCAGTCCGCCTCCAAGATATGCCGGTCCCCGCACAACGTCAAGTTGCAGAGGCGCGAGTCCGCACCGGGGGCGGAGGAACCACCCTGAGAAAAGTGCGACCGCTCTCTCCGGCAGCGTATTCCACTGCACGGCGCGCAGCGCGACGCCGCTCCTGAGACGCGCCCGGAGGACGCCCGCGGTTCTATGCCGGGCGTCCTGTGCTCTTCGCTAGAACGGGATCAGGCAGACCGCTTGCCCCCACCGCCGCGGCCGCGCCTGCGCCTGGCGCCGGACGAGCCGGCGATCGCGCCCTCGCGAACGGGGGCTGCGTCGGGGCGCGACCCGTGCTCCGCAGCGCGCCGGGGCTGGCGGTCACCGGGACGAGCCTGGCGGCTCGCCTCCTCCCCGGCGCGCTGCGCCTTCGCCTCGGCCTTGGCGCGCGACCGCTCGCGATCCTCGGCCTTGCGGCGGCGGATCTCCGCGATCCGCTCGCCGAGCGGGATCTCGAAGCGCTCCGCGGGCTTTGCGCCATAGTCGAACCCCGGCACCCGCACCCGCGGCAGTGTCTTCCCCACGGCCCGCTCGATCGACCTGAGATCCTGCTCCTCCTCCGGCGAGACGAGCGTGTACGCGTCACCCGTCGCCTCGGCGCGCGCGGTGCGGCCGACGCGGTGTATGTAATCGTCCGGTACGTGCGGCACGTCGAAGTTGACGACGTGCTCGAGCGCCTCCACATCGATTCCGCGGGCTACGATATCCGTGGCCACCAGCACACGGTACTTCCCGCTCTTGAAGCCGGCGAGCGCCTCGGTGCGCGCCGCCTGGCTGCGGTTGCCGTGAATCCGGGCGGAGGGCACCCTGTGCTTCTCGAGCACCTCGGCGAGCCGGTTGGCGCGGTGCTTGGTGCGGCAGAAGACGATGGCGCTCCCCACGTCGCCGCGGCGAAGCAGCTCGAGGAAGAGCTGCGCCTTCAGCTCCTCCGGCACGGGGTAGAGCGCCTGGGTGATCCCCGTGGCGGGCGCCGACTTGCGCTCGAGGTTGATTGCGGCCGGAGCGCGCAGCATCTCCTCGGAGAGCTTGACGATCGGCGCCGGCATGGTGGCGCTGAAGAAGAGCGTCTGCCGCTTCGCCGGCAGCTGCCGCAGGACGCGGCGGATGTCAGGCAGGAAGCCCATGTCGAGCATCCGGTCGGCCTCATCGAGCACGAGTACCTCGAGCTGGTCGAGCCGCGCATATGGATGCTGCAGGTGGTCCAGCAGTCTGCCCGGGGTGGCGACAATCACATCGACGCCGCGACGGAACGCCTGCTCCTGCGGTCCGATCGCGACCCCGCCGAAGATGGCGGCGCTGCGCACCGGCACATGGGCCGCGAGCGCCTCGAAGTGCTCGTGGATCTGCGCCGCAAGCTCGCGCGTCGGCGAGAGGATCAGCGCTCTCGTCGCGCCGCGCGGCCGCTCGAGCAGCCGGTGGAGGATCGGAAGCAGGAAGGCGGCCGTCTTGCCGCCCCCGGTCATCGCGCACGCCAGCACATCGCTGCCGCCGAGCGCCGGCGGAATCGCCTGCTCCTGGATCGGGGTCGGACGGGTGAAGCCGAGGTCGCGGACCGCCGCGAGCAGGCCGGGATGTATACCAAATGAATCGAAGGACATTCGCTGACTCCTCTGCCACGGGAAAGTGCCGCCCGAGTCGGGCGGGCCGGCGAAACCCGTGGTAACCGAAATAGAAGACGGCAGGCCCCGCCGCGGGCCTGCCGTCCACGCTTGTACAGATGATTACCCCGCTGCGCCGCAAAGGGTCGCGGCGATGCGACCGGCGGCGTCCGTATGTGCCGTCCGCGCGCTCTCGTCGCCTGCCGGCGCTCCTGGTATCTTCCGCTCATGGATCGTCTCGAAGCTCCTCACCACGACCTCGCGAGAGCCGCGCCGCGCATCCTGCACGTCGATTGCGATCAGTTCTTCGTGCAGTGCGCCTACCTCACCTGGCCGGAGCGGCTCGCGGACGTCGAGCTGCTGGCGGTAGGCGGGCATCCGGAGAAGCGCGGGGTCGTCGCCTCCTGCAGCTACGCCGCCCGCCAGCACGGGGTGCGCTCCGCCATGCCGATGCGGGAGGCGCTGCGCCTCTGCCCCGCCCTCGTCGCGGCGCCGGTGCCCTGGGGCACGGTGCGGCGCAAGAGCCGGCATGTCTTCCGCGTTCTCGCGCGCTTCGCAGAAGCGATGGAGCGGGTGAGCGTGGATGAGGGCTATCTGCTGGTGCCGGAGAGCGGCGAGCCGCCGGAGGAGCTGGCGCGCCGCATCCAGCGAGCCGTGGCGGAGGAGACCGGGATCACCGTCTCGATCGGAGGCGCCACCGTGCGCTTCCTCGCCAAGATGGCGACGAGCCACGCGAAACCGGCTGGCGTCTTCATCGTGCCCGCCGGTCAGGAGCAGGCATTCCTCGAAGTGCATCGTCTCGAGGAGATCCCGGGGATCGGCCCCGCGTTCCGCGCGGCGCTGGCGAGGCGCGGCGTCACCAGCATCTCCGGCGCCCGGCGGATCGGCCTCGATCTGCTCACCCTCTGGCTGGGTCCGGCGCGGGCGCGCTTTCTCTGGGAGCGGGTACGCACCATTGACCGCTCCCGCATCGGCGCGGAGGAGGAGATCCGCAAGTCGATCAGCTCGGAGACGACCTTCGAGAGCGACCGCTGGGAGCGAGACGCGCTGGAGACGGCGCTCGACGAGCTGGTGCACGACGTCGGCGCCACCCTCCGCAAGCACCGGCTGCGGACGCGCACCGTGAGCGTGAAGCTGCGCAGCTCGGACTTTCAGGACCGGCAGAAGAGCCGGACGCTACCGCAGCTCGTGCAGACGGATCGGGTGATCGGCGGCACCGCTCGCGAGCTGCTGGGTGAGCTGCGGCATCTGCTGGCGGGACCGGTCCGCCTGCTCGGCGTCTCCCTCTCCAGCCTCGAAGGAGCCGGTGCGGTCGAGCAGCTCGCCTTCCGGGAGATCATTCCGCCGCTCGAGCCGGAGGAGGAGGAGGAGCGCTCCCCCGGAAGCTGACCGCTTCAGCGCTCCAGGGTCACGGGAAGGTCGCCGCGAATCCGGGACTGACCGAGCAGCGCGCGCGCCACAGCCTGCTGGCTCACCTCCGAGGCGCTCCAGCCGAGCAGGTAGGTGGGGACGGAGGGGAAGGCCTCGAGCAGATAGGGGCTGCCGAGCGAAACGGCGATCACCGGGCGGCCGGCGGAGGAGAGCTGCTCCACGAATCGCCCGAAGCCGCCCTCGAGCCCGAGCGCGCGATACTGATGGGGTGCAAGGGCGACCGTGGCGACGATCAGCTCCGCTTCGGCCGCCCGGCGCCGCAGCGCAGCCAGCTCCGCGCTCGAGGTGCGGGCGCCTACCCGCACCTGCTCGACGCGCAACCCGGCGGCGCCCAGCTCGCGAGTCAGCACCGCGCCGGCCGCGCCGCCTCCGGAGGTCGTGTAGACGACGTGCAGCACCCGCGCGCCGCTTCGAGAGAAGGGGACCAGCTCAGCGCGGTCGCGGACGAGGGTGATCGAGGCGCTGGCGACCTCCCGTGCGAGTGCCCTGTGCTCGGCCGCGCCAACGCTATACCCCACCGAATCCAGCGCGACGCGAGCGTGCAGATGAAGCCCCGCCGCGGCCTTGGCGCTGAGCATCCTGCGCGCGGAGTCGTCGATGCGCTCGCGCGGAAGGCGTCCTGCCTCGACAGCACGCACGATCTCCGCGATGACCGAGCCCGTGCCGGGTGGCTGCAGCAGTACGTCGGCGCCCGCCTGAAGCGCGCGGATGCTCGCCTCGCCGACCGCGTAGCTGCGGGTGATGGCGCCCATGTTGAGCGCGTCGGTGAAGACGAGCCCCTGGAAGCCGAGCTGCCCGCGGAGCAGGCCGCCGATCACCCGCGCCGAAAGCGAGGCCGGCAGCGCTCCCCTGCCCTCCAGTCCCACCGCGGCGATGTGCCCGACGAGCACCCCGTCCATGCCGGCGGCCGCCGCGCGGCGGAAGGGAAGCAGTTCGACGGCCTCCAGCCGCGCCGAATCCCCGAAGATGGTGGCCAGCCCGACGTGCGAATCCACCTCGGTGTCGCCGTGGCCGGGGAAGTGCTTTCCCGCCGAAAGCAGCCCGGCGTCGCGCGCGCCCTGCAGCCAGGCACTCCCCAGCCGCGCCACCCGCTCGGGATCCTCTGCGAAGGAGCGGATGTTGATGATCGGGTTATCGGGATTGGAGTTGACGTCCAGCACCGGCCCGAGCGTCATGTGAATCCCCACAGCGCGTGCCTCCACCCCGGTGATGCGGCCGGCTTCACGCGCGAGCGCCACGTCGTCGGCGGCTCCGAAGGCCATCGCCGGAGGAAGATCGGTTCCGCCGGGATTGAGCCGCATCCCCGGTCCCGTCTCGAGGTCGGAGACCACCAGCAGCGGCACGCGGGCGCGGGCCTGCGCCGCGTCCAGCTTCGCCGCGAGCGCTTCGGGGCGGCCGCGGGAGATGATCAGCCCGCCAACCTGATCCTGCGCCACCCAGCGCAGCATCCTCTCGAACTCCTGCCGGTTCAAAGCGGGAGCGTCCCCCGAGATCCAGGGCACCACGAGCTGCGCTATCCGCTGCTCCAGAGTCATCCGTGCAAGGGTATGCTCTACCCACGCCGCGGCTTCCGGATCGAGACGTGGCGCCGCCGATGCCGGCTCTGGCGGCGGCAGCGGAGCTTCGGCGACCGCTTCCGCGGGCGGAGCGGGCGTCGAACCCGACGGACGTCGCTCGCCGCCTGGAGAGCAGGCGCCGACCACGCAGAGCGCCAGAGAGAGCCGGAGAGTGCCGCGAAGACCACCGCGCATCAGGAACCTCGAGCTGGGAAGGGCGAAGGAAACCGTCTCCTCCTATACTGCCGCGGAGCCGGCCGGTGTTCCGCGACGGACCGCTCCAACGTGGCGCGATCTCCGCTGGCAGCGTTCCTGCAACTGGTTCGCGGCACAGTGCGAGCCGCGCGCGGTGGAAGCGCGGGGAGGCTGCGCACGACGGCGCCGCGCAGCATCGTCGCCACACCATTCTCGAATCGGGAGCCGCAACCATCCACAGCAACACGCACCCCCGCGTGAACTCTGATTTCAGGAAGATGTTCCGTGCCGTGTTGGCCGGACTGCTCCTCGCGTTTGTCGCGGCGCCAGCCGGGGCGCAGCGCGTCATCGAGGCGGTCCGGCTCGGCGAGGACGAGCGCATCCGGCTGGACGGAGTCCTCGATGAGCCGATCTGGCAGCGGATCCAGCCCGCCTCCGACTTTCTCCAGCAGGAGCCGCAGGAGGGCGGTGAGCCGAGCGAGAGGACAGAGGTGCGGATCGCCTACTCCCGCGACAATCTGTATCTCGGCGTAACCCTGTTCGACAGCAATCCGCGCGGCATACTGGCGCACCAGCGGCAGCGCGACGCCGGCTTGGGCACTGACGACCGCTTCATGTGGATCCTCGATACCTTCCGCGACGGCCGCACGGGCTACTTCTTCGAGATCAACCCCGCGGGCCTTCGGGGCGACGGCCTCCTGCGCAGAGGGGGAGGGGTGAACAAGTCCTGGGACGGGATATGGGACGTCCGGGTGACGCGGGACGAGCACGGGTGGACCGCTGAGATCCGCATCCCCTTCCGCACGCTCAACTTCGATCCCGCGGCGAGCAGCTGGGGGATCAACTTTCAGCGCACCGTGCGCCGCAAGAGCGAGGAGATCCTCTGGAGCGGGCACCGCCGCAATCAGGGCCTCTTCCAGCCGGTGCACGCGGGGCTGCTCACCGGCCTGGAAGGCATCTCGCAGGGAATGGGACTGGAAGTGAAGCCGTACGTGTCGGTCGCCGCTCGGGCGGCGACCGAGCGCGGCGTCAGCGAGTGGGCGACGCCTGCCACCACGGGCTTCGACCTGAGCTACAGCCTGACGCCGGGCCTGCGCGCCTCTCTCTCCGTCAACACCGATTTCGCGGAAGCGGAGGTCGATCAGCGGCGGGTGAACCTCACGCGCTTCCCGCTGCGCTTTCCGGAGCAGCGGGACTTCTTTCTGGAGGGCTCCGGGGTGTTCGTCTTTGCGCCGGACAACGGTGTGGAGCCGTACTTCAGCCGCCGCATCGGCCTCGTCAGCGGCACCCCGGTGCCGATCCGCTACGGGACCCGACTGACCGGGCAGGCGGGTGCATACGACCTCGGCTTCGTGCAGGTGCGCACCGGCGTGGAGGAGGGTCTGCCGGCGGAGAACTTCACCGTCGCGCGCGTCGTGCGCAACCTCTTTCAGCAATCCTCGGTCGGCATGATCTACACGCGCCGTTCGACTGGCGAGGAGGAGGATGCTCCGCTGTTGCCGGACCGCCACACTCTCGGCACGGATCTGAATCTCTCCACCTCCCGCTTCCTCGGCGATCGGAATCTGCGCTTCCAGGCCTTCTACGTCTGGCACAGCGATCCGAGGCCAGAGGGTGGCGCCACCTGGTCGCAGCGCACTGCGCGCGGCGTTCGGCTGAGCTACCCCAACGACCTCTGGAGCGGCCACATCTCGTACCGCGAGCTGGGGGAGAGCTTCGACCCGCCGGTGGGCTTCACCCCGCGGCGTGGATTTCGCCGCGTGCAGCCATCCTTGCAGTACTCTCCGCGTCCCGAATGGTGGCCGCAGGTTCGCCAGCTCGACTTCGGCATCAGCGGCGAGTATCTGGCGGACTTGAGCGGCCAGCTGCAGACCGGTAGCATCGGTCTCGATGTGCTCGGCATCCGCTTCGAGAGTGGCGACCAGATCAGCCTGGATTACGACACCAGCTTCGAGCGGCTCGAGCGGGAGTTCCGGCTTCATCCCGACACCGCGCGCCGCACCCTGATCCCCGCCGGCGACTACAGCTTCGGCGGCTGGGAGATCAATGCGAGCACCGCGGGCCGCCGTCCCGTCTCGGCCGGCTTCGCCTTCTCCCGCGGCGCCTTCTGGTCCGGGCGGCGCAACCAGCTCGGTGCCTCCGTCACCGTGCGGCCGCTCGCCGGCGTCAATCTCAGCGCGGGCGCCGAGCAAAACGCGGTTCGGCTCCCGGAGGAGGAGTTCACAACGCGCCTGATGCGGGTCGGAGCCGGGTGGCACCTCAACCCAGCGACCTCGCTCACGGGGAATCTCCAGTACGACAATGTCAGCGAGGTAGCCGGACTCTACACGCGGCTCCGGTGGATCATCCGGCCCGGCAGCGACCTCTTCGTGGTGTACACGCACAACTGGCAGAACGTGATCGGCGGATTCGATACGCTGCAGCGGGGCGCAACCACCAAGCTGAGCTACACCCACCGGTTCTGACGGCGAGCTGCGGCCGGCATACGGATTGCCGATCATCACGTCTCCTTGGCACCCGCGCGGCGCCGTCGGCGTGTCCTGCAGCAGTATACTACAGCAGGGGCCGCGCCTTCACGGATTGCGTGCGGCAGCCCGGGGACGGAATTGCTTCGCCGCCCCGGCTTCTCGGGGGACGATCCCGCACCAGAGGTGGTTGGTTGAGAAGCGTCATCGACCAGAGTGAAGTTCGCGGTGTGGAGGAGCATCCGCCGCGCGAGCGACCATCAACGCGCAAGCGGTGGCTCTTCCTCCTGAAGGCCGCGATCTCCGCGGCGCTGATCTACTGGGTGCTGAGGAACGCGCAGCTGAGCGAAGTCGCGCACGCGGTGCGCAACGTCAACGGTTGGCTCCTGCTGGTGAGCGTCTGCCTCTACGCGGCGACCTACTATGTGCGGGCGGTACGGTGGCGGATCCTGCTGCGGCCCCACGGTGTCGACCCGCCGCTCCGCTTCCTGCTGAACTCCTACTTCGCCAGCATTTTCTTCAGCAACTTTCTTCCCTCGACCATCGGCGGAGATGCACTGCGGGGATACGATGCGTGGCGGGCAGGGGCGAGCAAAGCGGCATCGGTCGCGGTTCTGCTGATGGACCGCGTGCTGGGAATGGTGGTGCTGATCGCCTTCGCGCTGGCGCTACTGCTCGTCTCTCCGAACCTGGTCGGCGAGGTGCCCCACGTGCGTCTCTGGATCGGTCTCCTCACGCTCGGCATGATGGGGTTCCTGTACCTGTCGTTCGAGACGCGTCTGAGACTGCCTGGATGGACGACGCGAGCGCCGGCGCGCGTCCCGCGGAAGCTACGTGCGGCGGTGGACACGGCGGCCGGCGCGTTTCGCGCCTTCCATGGAAGGCGCGACGTGCTGCTCCACGCGCTGGTTCTCTCCGTCGTATTCCCGGCAGCGACAGTAGTTCACTACTACCTGATTGCCGCGGCGCTCAACCTGCCGATTCCGCTGCTCGCGTTCTTCGTCATCGTCCCGCTCGCGATCATCATCATGATGCTGCCGGTCTCGATCAACGCCATCGGCCTGCGAGAAGGAGCCTTCGTATTCTTCTTCGCGAGCTATGGCGTCTCTACCGAGCGCGCGGTCGCTTTCGCATGGCTCGTGTACGGCACGGTGCTGCTGCTCGGCCTCGTGGGCGGGGTGGTGTACGCGCTGCGTGGCGAGACGCCGACGGCGAATTCATGAAGCGCCGATCCCGGCAGCGGTAGCTCCGCTGCAGCACCGGGAGCACCCCCGCGTCACGCGCTTCGGCGCACTACTGCCCGTTATTCCCGCCTCCCTGCCCTGGCCGCGCGACCGGGGCGAGTCTCGGCGGCCTGCTCGCCGGGTTCCTCACCGAGTTCCTCGCCGGGCTCCCTCGGCGGGGGCGCAGTCGCGCCTGTCTGCAGGCGGCCGTCAGTCCGCTCGTCGCGTGGCAGCGTGCCGAGGGCGTCGAGAACCGCCGGATCGACCGCGCGCAGGTGGAGGTCGCGTTGCGGGAAGGGAATCTCGATGCCCGCCGCGCGGAACCGGCGGTCCACCTCTGCGAGCACCTTGCTGCGAACTTCCAGCCGCAGCGCGATGTCGCGCACCCACACGCGCAGCTCGAAGTTCAGCGAGCTGTCGGCGAACTCCACGAAGAGCGCCATCGGCCGCGGCTCGGCGAGCACCCCGGGGTGGGCGCTCGCCGCCTCCACCAGGATCTCAAGCACCTTCTCGACGTCGCTGCCATAGGCGACGCCGACGGGGATCAGCACCCGCGCGATCGGATTCGAGAGCGTCCAGTTCGTCACCTTCTCGGAAACGAGGTCCCCATTGGGCACGATCATCTCCGATTGGTCGAAGGTCAGAACGACCGTGGAGCGCAGCCCGATCTTCTTGATCGTCCCCCATTCGCCACCGACCACCACGGTGTCGCCGACGCGCACCGGCCGCTCGAAGAGCAGGATCAACCCGCTCACGAAGTTGTTCACCACGTTCTGCAGGCCGAAGCCGATACCCACGCCGAGAGCGCCCGCGATGATCGCGAAGTTCTGCAGCTCCACGCCCAGCACGCCGATCGCGAAGAGCACGCCGGCCGTGATGAGGAAGTAGTGCACCAGGGTGTTGATCGACTCGCCGACGCCGCGGTCCAGCTCCCAGCGCCGCTGCACCTCGGAATCGACGAAGGTACGCAACAGCCAGGAGATCAGCACCGCGATGTAGACCATCAGCACGGCGAGCATCAGCCGACCGACGGTGATACGCACGCCGGCGATCGTCACCCCTGCATCCACGATCCGATTCCAGCTTTCCAGCGGCGAGGCCGTCAGCTCCCACACATCGAGCAGCACGAGCGCGGCCCCCATCACCAGCACCACCTGGAGGAGGAGAACCAGCCGCTCCACGAAGGGAATCCCTACACGCCGCAGGAATCGCCAGCGGCCCTTCGCCTCGATACGCAGCAGCGTGTGGATCGCCCCGCGCGCGAGCACCACCAGGAAGGCGACGACGAACACCACCAGGGCGCTCGTCACCGTCGCGTGCACGATCCAGCGGGCGAGCAGATAGAAACCGAGGATCTCCGCCCCGAGCACGACCGCCCATACCGCCGCTCCGAGCGTGGCGATCCAGGTCACACGTGCGCGCTGCGGCACGCGAGCGGCGCTGCGCCGCGCCAGGAGCCCGAATACGACCAGCCCTGCGGCGGAGGCGCCCGCCACCCAGAGGCGGAAGAGAGGCACCGGCATCCGCGCGGCTTCCAGCAGGAGGAAAAGAGGGTAGATCGCCGCCACCAGGTATACCATCAGTCGCAGCGGCCGCGAGGTCAGCATCCGCGTCGTCAGCACGGCACCGGATCCCGCCAGGAGCGACCAGATCACGACATCCCAGAGCGGAGGCGCAAGTCCGTAGCGCCGCGTCACCAGCACCGTGGCGACGAATGCGCCCACGGCCAGCGGGTGCCGGAGCATTCCTGACCATGCCTCGTCCGGTCGGGCGAGTCGCCGCAGCCGCTGCGCGACCAGCGTGAGAAGCAGGAAAGCAAGGAGGTGGAAGAGGAGCAGCAGCCCGTTGCCGCGGAAGAAGGCAGCGGTGCCGGTGGGCGAGACCGGAATCGGGCGCCAGCCACGCCAGTCAGTTTCCCTCAGCTGCACCTGGAATGCCGGTGAGAAGAGCACCGGCTGATCCCGCCGTAGCAGCGCCTCACGCCGGCCCGAGCGGATCGCGGCGACGCGTTCGATGATCCCCTGCGTCTCCGCGCGAAGCACCTCGATCTCACGCTGCAGGGTGAGGACGCCCGGCACCCCTTCGGCGATTTGCCCGAGCACGACCTCGATGCGACTTAGCGCCTGCCGAAGCTCCGGCTGAAGCAGCGGGTATTCCGGGTCTGCGCGCAGCGAATCTCGCCAGGTGACCCAGAACCGCTGCCGCTCGATCCACTCGGCGCGCAGAGCTCCAAGTTGCTCCAGCCGCACGATCGCCCGGTCCAGCAATGCCTCCAGCCGCTGGTCCTCGATCAGCGCCTGATCGCGCACGCGCGAGATCCGCTCCGGCCGTACATACTCCAGCTCCGCAACGGTGGCGAGCAGCGCCTGAAGTTCCGCCTGACGCTCCCGCGCCGCCGCCACGTCCGTGGCGAGCGTCTCCACGTTTGCTACGCGGCTGATCTCGCGCTCCGCCAGCGCTGCCGAATCGGCAAGGGCACGGTAGCGCGCCGTGACCTCGAGCGCACCCGGAAGCGGAGGCGGCGCTGGAGGAGGCTGTTCCCCGACGCGCGTCGTGTCCTGCGTAAACGCCGGTAGAGCCGTGAGCGACGCGGCAAGGAGGAGGAAGCAGAGCCGGAGCACCAGACGTAGAGCGGGAACCAATAGACCTCACCTGTTCCAGGGGATCACGATCCGCGACCGCTTCAGCAACCCTTTCGTAGAGCGTTCGGCGTAGGCTTGCGGCGGGCGTCGAGGCGCCGCATGGCCGACTGTACGCTGCGACTCCCCGAACCGTTCCGCTGGCGCGACTCGTCACCTCGGGGCGCCTGCCGGCGCAGCGGACGCCCGCCGGTTGGGCTCGTGCAACTGCCTCGTTCTGCGCTCGCGCCACGTGCTGCATTGGGAAAGTGGCACTGATTGTGCCAGGCCGCCGAGGATCTTGTTCAATGTTTGTCCAATCAATCCACACGAGCGGCCCGGTCAGGTTGGCGAGCGCCCGCGAACCGGCCGCAGATCCATGACGACAGGGCTGGTGACCGTTCAGAACTGGAGCAGGTGATGATCGGTAGACAATTGCAGATAATTTTTCTCGCGGTGGCGTGCACGGCGGCACCATTGCAGGGCCAACAGGATGCGGATCCCCCTATCGCAACGGGGCGCCCGAGCTTTGCGTCAGGTGCGGGCACCGTCCCGAGCCTGCAGGTGGAGACCGGCTATCAGTTTACCGATCAGGGCACAGCGGATGAGCATGCGGTAGGGCAACTCACCGTGCGCTTTCCGGTTCTCTCAACCATCGAAGTGCGCGCCAGCCTCGGCTCGTACATGGTGCAGTCGGTGCCGGGCTCCACTACCACGGGCTTCGAGGATCTCTCGCTTGGCACGAAGATCCGCTTCATCACGCCGGATCCCTCGCGCCCGCTGTTCCCGTCGGTTGCGCTGATCGCCACGACCTCTCTTCCGACCGGCTCGGAAGCACTCGGCAGCGACGAGTTGCAGCCCAGCGCCAACCTGATCCTGGCATGGCCTGTCGGCGCGGGCGCGCAGCTTCTCTCGAACACCATCGTTCGCTCCCGCTTCGCCGGCGATGAACGCTTCGGAGAGATTGCGCAGGGAATCCACCTGGCGCTGGATCTCCCCGGTGCGCTCGGTTCCTACGTGGAGGTGTACGGCACCAAGCCCGAGGATCGCCCGGCCTCGCGTTCAGCGGGATTCGGCCTCGCCTTCAGCGTCCATAACGACCTGCAGTTCGACGTACACGGCGGGGCCGGCCTGAATGAGGCCGCACCGGATTACTACCTGGGCATCGGCTGGCGGAGGTGAGGCGGAAGGCTAGCGGTGCGACGGTGCGGGCGACGGCATGACAGCAGACGCGTGGAGGCACGCGGGTCTCGTCCCGGCAATGGGGCCGATGTTGGAGCTACCGGAGCCTCCGCTCGGCAATCGGCGACCACGAGAGCGAGCGCGCCCAAGCGCGGCGGCTGGCGGAGGCATTCCCCACAGCGCATCATCAGGAAGGGGCGCGCCGTAGCGTGAAGAAGGTGACCTCCGGCGGACAGAAGATGCGCATCGGGATCGTGCTGAAGCCGATCCCGCGGTTCACGTACAGGCGGTTGCCAGGAGCGCCGTAGCCATCGATCCAACCATCGGCGTGCACGCGCTCGTTCTGTAAGAGCGCCATCCAACTCCACTCCGGCATGCTGGGTACGCGAATCTGCCCCCCATGCGTGTGCGCCGCGACGCCGAGGGGGGCAGCCCCTGCCGGAATCTCGGCGAAGGTGTCGGGATTATGCATGAACACCACCCGCGCGGCCCCGTCCGGCACGCCTTCTAGCGCCACGCTCACCCGATCATCATCCGCCCACGCGGAACCGATCCCGACCAGATACAGCGGCTGCCGTCCCGCACTACGCTGCAGGGTCACCGTGCGGTTGTTCAGCACCTCGATTCCGAGCCCGGCCAGCGCGTCGCTCACCTCGCGGGCGGCCTCGGGGTTGATCGTGCCATTGCGGACGTTCACCGCCCAATCGTGATTGCCGAGTACAGCGAAGGTAGGGATGCGCGCGGCGGCGAGGGGCTGGAGCAATTCCTCGACCTCCTGCACCAGCTGCGGCAGTTTCTCGCCTGGATGATAGATGAAGTCACCGACCAGCAGCACCGCAGCGGGCCGCCGTTCGATGATCACCTCGAGAGCCCGCTCCATCATTCCGCGGTTGGCCCACCACATCCCGATCTGAAAATCGGCGACGGCTGCCACCACCTGCCTGTCCCATTCCTCCGGGAGATCGGGAATCGGAGCGACGACCTCCTCGGTGTCGAGGAAGAGGCGAGGCTCAATGACCGCGCCGTAAAGGAGCAGCACCAGGAGGATCGCCACGACCGCCGAGAAGACGCGTTTGAACGTCGTCATGGCAGCACCTCGCTGCCGATTCCCGTGCGCGCGAAGCCGCAGGCGGCCAGTCCTCTGCGCGGCGGCCGCGCGGCACTCGTGACCAGCACCCAGTTGTAAGGGTACATCATCTCCTCCGGTCGCGGGACATACGGCCGAGCCGTAGCTGCAAGTTGAATTTTCCGAGGCTGCTGCGGCTCGAACAGATCCCACAATCGTTGCCTACGGTCATGGCTCGCTCCAGCAGCGCAAGGATGGCGGCGAAGGCGAGCGGGAAGATCATGAGAACGCGGCGCATCGGTTGCCTGGACGACGTCCAGGCTCGGCACGTACCATGCTCGATCGAGAGGCACTCCACCTTCTATGGGAGATACACATGCTCAACTCGGACTGGATTGCCTCCACGGCAGAGGCCATTCTGATGGTCGTTGTCTCCGGGATCGCCATCTACACCGCCCTGCTCCTGCTGACCCGCCTCTCCGGGCTCCGGAGCTTTTCGAAGATGTCGAGCTTCGACTTCGCGATCACGGTCGCCTTCGGCACGGTGATCGCCTCCACGCTTCTCGCACCGGATCCCCCTCTGCTCCAGGGGATTGCCGGGCTCTTCGTGCTCTTCGGGATCCAGTACGTCATCGCGCAGGCACGCTGGGGAAGTAAACGGATCAAGACTCTGGTGGACAACCGCCCGCTCCTGGTGATGGCAGGTCCAAAGGTGATCACGGAGCATCTCCGCACGGCCCGGATCACCGAGGAGGACCTGAAGTCGAAGCTGCGCCTTGCGGGCGTCACACACCCGAGCCAGGTGCTCGCCGTTGTCGTCGAGACCACGGGCGACGTTTCCGTGATGAAGACCACGAGCGAGGTGGATTACGACCTCTTCTCCGACGTGCGCGGGGCGGAGCGCCTGCACGGCGTGCGGTAGTGGCGCACGCTGCCGCTCTGGTTCACGGTCACGGCACCACCGGCGGTGGCCTGGGTCGTCGGTGCCGAGATCGGTGTGCTTCACGGGCGGCGGTGTGGGGGTGCTCACTGCGACTCCCCCAGCCTCTCCCGCAGCTCCTCCAGATCCGGCACGGGTTCCGCAATCCCGTTGCAGATCTCCTCTGCGTCCCGCACGGTGGCGGGATCCAGCACCGCCGTATCCCCCGTCTCCTGCAGGCGCCCGTACGCCGCATCCTATGCGGTGCAGAGGCGGATGTACGTGTCGCGCTCCAGCGGGTCGGGTGGGTCCGGCGGCGGACCGCAGGCGGCGAGCACCAGAAGCAGGGCTACGCGCGGCAGGAGGCGCCAGGAGCGATACGGCGCGATCACATTCCCTCTCGGTGCAGAGAATCGGCGAACCACCACGCCAGGACCACCGCCACGACGATCACCCCCGCCACCCGCAGCGGCGCGAGCAGCACGACCACTAGCCGCGCAGCGACCACCAAGTTGATCACCCGGTGGTTGCTGCGTGTTGCCAGTGCACCCGAGGACGGGAGCGGAATCGGCATCACGGAATCACCGTCACGGTCATCGTGCCCTTGTACACTTCGCCGGCACTTTCGTCCATTCCCCAGAGGGTGATCTCCGTCATCCCCGGCGCAAGGTTGCCATCCCGGAGCAGGCGAGCCGTCCTGAAGGTGATCAGCAGATCCGAGCGCCCGTCGTCGTTGAGGTCCCGCACCGCGATGCGCCGCGCAGGAGTACCTGTCGCCCAGCTCTCCCCCAGCCGCGATTCGCTTCTTGCCAGACGAGCTGCCCGCATCCTCCCTTCATCCTCTCCCACCCGATTCTCGAGCCTGTGGCGGCATCGGTGCCAAGATAGGTGCCGCATGACACTCCCCCGCGACGAGGTTAGATTTCCAGCGACACTAACCCACGCGGAGGCGCTCGACCTACGCGCCGGGTAATGAGTATTTCGCACCCTCCGGGATACGATGCCCAATGGACTGGCTGACTCTTCTTCTTGTGCTCACCGCTCTTGCGGGCTCGATTAGCGGCGTGGTTGCTTGGGTGGCGAAGATCCGTTGGTCTCAGGAATACCGAGAAGCGAAGGAAGCGCAGATTACCACCCTGGAAGCGCAAATTAAGACGAAGGAAGCGCAGATTACCAGCTTGGAAGCGCAGATCCATGCCGTGAAGGAACAGAAGGATGCGCAGGTCAGCACCCTGAATGATCGCATTCAACTTCACCAGGACATGAGTTCTGTGAAATTGCGGGAGTTTTACCTCAGCACGAAAAGCCAGTTAGAGGAGATTATCGGCGATCTGCAGCGGCAGCTAGAAATCACGCAGACCGAGCTCGATAGAGAGCGCACGCTGACGGGCCGATTGAACGAGCGGCTCATTCAGGCGCTGGAGGCAGAGAAGGAACGGCTAGCAGTAACGTCAAGAAGCGCAGAACGGCTGCTAGGGAATCTAGCTGCCCAAGTGCACCATTTTGCTCCTATTCAGGAGATGCCTGAAGCACAGGAAGGCGGAACTGCCATTGCGGACTGGGTTTCATGGCTCCTCCACCAGGAGCGGGGCGGCTTGGCCTTCGGCAACTCGGGGTCAGCCAACGACGTGGTGATGCATTTTAACACGCAGGACGGGAAGCGATCCCGGCTAACCATCCGCGCTGTAAGCAGGAGCGGATTGCCAGCTTTGGAAGTGAGGTGCGGCGGTGATTGTCCCCCCGGATGGGGCAAGCCGAGGCAAGGAATTGCGCACTTGTTGCCGCCCTTAGTTCAGCCTGGCACCAACCCGCCGGGAAGGAAGTCGGGACCGACCAACCCCAATGCTGACGGATGAAGTGGAAGCATGCCCGACCCGTGAGCGGGATCGCTTCCCCTTCTTCCTCCGGGGCGGTCTGCCGCTGTGGGCGCGGGTGATGATCGTGGTGGGGAGCCTGCTGCTCTTCCTGATGCTGACGGGGGTGGTGGCGCGGCTCTGAACTGCCATTCGCTAACCACTCACCAAAGCTGTTCCTCCCGAAGCCTCACACCGTTGGCCTCTGCAACCTGACGGATTTGCTGGTCAAGAGCAGCGTACTCCGTCCTTGTGGTGATGGCAGCAAACTGCGCCCGTAACAACTCTTCCTGTTCAGTGGTGAGGTATGGAGCAGTGATCGCGAGGTTCGCAAAGAACACCCGCCGGATCAAGCCAGCTTGATTCAGCACTGTGTGGACCCCCAACAGCACAAAGGCCCAAAACATCAGCCCCACCACGAGAAATAATTCCGCTCGCCGGGCGCCCCGTCGGCGTATCTCAACAAGCTTGGTATCGAAAGCGACATTAGCTTCTTCTGCTTCTTCTTCACTAATCGGATTCTGCGAAGTAGCCTTGCGTGCAGCTTCTTCGTCACGTTTGCGGGTGTACTGCCAGACGAAAGGACGGACAAACAAGGTCGATGCGGCGCCTGCCGTGACGACTGAGAGTATGTACACCGGAACCAAAGCTGGCCCTGGCTCCACCCCCAGCGCTGCCATCGAGTACGCAGCATTCCTGATCGTATCAGACCCGAACGTGAAAACAGTAAGCAGTGCACGGCTCACTCCGGTCAGACCAGGACGCACGACTATCTCCCACAGCCCGCTTCCAATCACACCGACCAGGACAGCACCGAGAACGCCGACCAACCAGCGTCTTCGGGTGCTCGCAGTAAGCCAATCAAGCAGCGGGGTTCGTGGGGGCTTGTGCTCGGATGGAGGCGGGCTAATCATGGCAGTGGTTGCGGTCGGGAGATGCTTCGTGCGACAGCAGGTCGAGAGATTGAACGGAAGTGTCGCGCAGCCAGCAGGTCGCTGAGATGCGTTCCCGTGCTCACTCAGTGCTCACTTCTGGAAAACGCCGGGAACAGAAATGCGAAAACCCGGAAGCTAAGTGCTTACCGGGCTTTCGCTTACCGAATGGAGCCAACCGGGATCGAACCGGTGACCTCCTGGTTGCAAACCAGGCGCTCTCCCAGCTGAGCTATGGCCCCTCGTGTTCCGGGTGCAGAATCTAACGAATTCTCGAGCGTTATTCAAGGCGCAGC
>JBPCIT010000272.1:0-12127 GCA_051006015.1 Longimicrobiaceae bacterium | reverse complement strand
CGTCTCCGGCGACAGCCTCTCGAAGATCGCGCAGCGCGAGTACGGAGATGCGAACAAGTGGCGCGTGATCTACGAGGCGAACCGCGCCCAGATCAAGAACCCGGACCTGATCCATCCGGGTCAGGTGTTCACCATTCCCCCCGTCTCCTGAGGAGCGCGCCATGAACCGTTTCTCGCTTGCCGCGCTCGCGCGCCTTGTTCTGATCGTGCTGCTCGTCGCCGGCTTCGGCTGCCGCCGCGGCGACCGGGCGGAGACCCGGACCGATGTTCCCGCGGGCGGCACCGCCACCACGACCGCCACGCAGCTCGACGTCACTGAGGTCCGGCTGGGACGCAGCGTCGGCGCCGACCGGCGCGTAGCCACCGAGACCACGCAGTTCACCCCGCGCGACACCATCTTCGCCTCCGTCGCCACGCAGGGCACCGCCTCCAACGCCACCCTGACTGCGCGCTGGAGCTACCAGGACGGTCAGGTGGTGGACGAGACGCAGCAGACCGTCTCCCCCACCGGTCCATCGAACACCGAGTTCCATGTGGTCAACCCCGGCGGCTGGCCCGCCGGCAGCTACCGGGTGGAGGTGCTCGTGAACGGCCGGCCGGCGCAGAGTCGGGAGTTCACGGTGCAGTAGGAGGGGGCTGCGCCCTCACCCGAACTGCGCCCTCACCCCCTAGCCCCCTCTCCCAATTCTGGGAGAGGGGGAACACTACCCTGCTGGACCTCAGCTTCGGTGCCAGGGTCAGCATCAACCCCTCTCCCAAAGTTGGGAGAGGGGTGCGAGCTTCAGCGGGCGGGGTGAGGGCCCGCGGCGCCGGGGGAGGGGGCGCCCTACCGGTCCCGCGCCAGCGTCGTGTCCGGGTTCGCCCGGGCCGCCGCCTGTGCGGCCTCATTGCGCTCGGAGCGCTCGTACTCCTCGACCAGCCGCGCCATCATCTCCTCGCGCCGGTCGTAGAGGCGCTTCGGTGTGCGCGCGGCGTGGTTCTCCAGCGCGTAGGCGGCGAGGATGGGGAGCGCCACCGTCGAGTCCAGGTAGCAGACCACCGCGTCGGGGAGGCGGTCGGGGTCCACCTTGCCCCAGGAGACCGCCTCCGCCGGGGTGGCGCCGGAGAGGCCACCGGTGTCGGGGCGCGCGTCGGTGACCTGCAGGAAGTAGTCGTGGCCGCGCTCGTCGATCCCCATCACCTCCTGGATCTGCGGCTCCGTCTGCAGCGCGAAGTTCTTGGGGCTCCCCCCGCCCAGGATCCACACCGCGCTCTTGCCGCCGCCGCGCTTGGCGGCGAGCACAATCGCCGCGGTCTCGTTGACGTCGGCGTTCACGTCGAAGGTCAGGCGGCTCCCCTGCAGCGCCTTGGCGGCCACGTTCATGCCGATCGAGGAGTCACCCGGGCTCGAGGTGTAGATCGGCACCGCCTGCTCGTAGGCCACCGAGAGTAGCGACTTGCGCCCCTGACCCAGCTCGTCCTCCCGGGCGGCGACGTACTTGCCGCAGAGGTAGTGGAACTCCGCGGTGGACATCGGGCGCTGGAACTCCTCGCTGGCGATCACCTGGCGGAAGAAGGCGTCGGTGTCCAGCAGCACCGAGTAGTCGAAGAAGATGTCGTAGATGCGGACCACCTCCTCCTCGCGCAGCACGGTGTCGGAGACGTGCGGGTTGCCCTGCCGCATCTCCAGTCCCAGCCCGAAGTGCGCGTCGTGGTAGAGGTTGGCGCCGGTCGAGACGATCCAGTCCACGAAGCCCGCCTCGATCAGCGGGATCAGCGCGCTCATTCCCAGCCCGGCGGGGGTGAGCGCGCCGGTCATGGTGAGCCCGATGGTGACGTCCTCCTCGAGCATCTTGCGCGTGAGGAGGTGGCAGGCCTCGCGCAGCCGCGCGGCGTTATACGCCTGGAAGGTGCCGTCCACCAGCTCGCTCACCGTCATCCCCCCGGTGATGCGCCGGGGCTCGATCCGTCTGCCGCTCAGAAAGTTGCTCATGAGACCGGAGTGCGTGTGCGGTTACTGTGCATCGTGCTTCTCGGGACCGGAGATCTCCTCCTGCGAGCGCTGTGGCGGGCGCGGCGTGCGCCGCCGGGGAGTGATCGCGCCGCCGCTGGCGCGCTCGACCTCGGAGCAGTGCCTCTCGTGACAGTCGACGATCACCTGCACCACCTCCTCGGGAGAATCGGTGACCACCAGCAGCTTGAGGTCTTCCCGGGAGATCTTTCCCTCGGCGAGCATCACCTCGCGCAGCCAGTCGAGCATCCCCTGCCAGTAGTCAGAGCCGAAGAGGATGACGGGGAAGTTGCGCACCTTTCCGGTCTGGATCAGGGTGAGCGCCTCGAAGAGCTCGTCCAGCGTGCCGAAGCCGCCGGGGAAGATGACGAAGGCTTCCGCGTACTTGACGAACATCGTCTTGCGGATGAAGAAGTAGCGGAAGTTGATGGCGATGTCGACGTACGGATTGCTCCCCTGCTCGAAGGGGAGCTCGATGTTGCACCCGATGGAGAGGGCGCCCGCGTCTCGGGCGCCCTTGTTCGCCGCCTCCATGATTCCGGGACCACCGCCGGTGATGATGGCGAAACCCGCCTCGGCGATCATCCGCGAGACCATCACCGTGGCCTCGTACTGCGGATGATCAGGCGGGACGCGCGCCGAGCCGAAGATCGAAACCGCCGGCCCCACATCGGTCAGGGTGTCGAATCCCTCGACGAACTCGCCCATGATGCGGAAGACGCGCCAGGGGTCGGAGTGGGTGAAGTCACGCTGGGCGGGCGGCACGTTCGCCGGGGACTCGAGGAGGCGCTCGTCCTCGGTGGGCTCTCCGGCTCGCGCGGCGCGGTTCAGGCTCAGGTTGGGCTGCAGCTTGCTGGTCGCCATAGATCTCGGGTGAAAGTGTGGCCGTGCCAGGCGGCTCCTGCAGACAGTGTTCCACGCAACGGCTTTCCGCTTTCGCAGCGGAGCACGCGGCGGTAAGATAGAGCCTTCGCGCCGACCGCACAAAGCACCGTGCGCACCCCTCGCCGGTGCGGGAGTGGTGTGATTTTCGCGGCAAGGCCGCAGCGGCTGCCCCGGTCGATCGGGGCGATGAGAGCACGCGGAGGCTGGAGCAGCGGCGGGCTCGGAGCGTAGCGCAGCATGGCGGTTCAGCGCCTTGGTTTCAATGTCCTGTGAGGGAGGAAAGTATGCACCGGAAGGCGTTGCACATCTGGGTAGCGGGGCTGCTGTCACTCGGTTCGGCCTGCGAGTTCGTCGACCGCACCCGTGGGCGCGAGGTGGCGGTGGATACGGCGGCGGTCTCGACGACTGCGGGCGTGCTCGCGCTGGGGATGGAGGTCCCCGGGATGCTCCGCCCGGGCGAGGAGGGGGTCGTTCGCCTCTCCCTGACCAACAGGGGTGACACGATCGCGCACGGGATGCGTCTCGATCTGCTGGTTCCGGGCTGGATGGAGCCGCTCACGCCCGAGCCGGGTGGCAGGGAGGTCACGATCGCGGCCTCCCCGGAGGAGGGAACGCGGCTCTCCTATCGGATGGACGATCCTCCTCTGCAGCCTGGCGAGACACAGACGGTCGAGCAGCGGATCCGCTTCCCCGCCACCAGCCCGGTCACCGAGGGCGCCACACCCTGGAGTCGGGTGATCCGCGCGCGCCTGGCGGGACCCGATGGGCAGCCGTTGGCGGAGGTGGAGAGCGAGGTCGCGCTCGACACGCTGGCGATGGGACGGGGTGACACCACACGACTGGCGCAGAGTCCGCGGGACACGGCAGGTGGCGACGCGCGTGGCGACCGGCCGGCGATCGAGCGCGACCGCCTGGGACCCGCGCGGCTCGGGATGACCACGGGTGCGCTCCGCCAGGCGGCTTCTGGCGCACGCGACACCACCTGGACGCGCGAGGGCACGCGCGAGCGCGGCCAGGTGGTGCCGCTCCAGGGCGGAGGCCGAGCGATCGCGGTGCTCGCCGGCGACACCATCTCGCGGATCGAGGTGCGGGACACGATCGCTCGCACCCGCGAGGGGCTCGGGGTGGGATCCCGCTTCGAGGAGCTGCGTTCCGCCTATGGCCGTACCTGCGCGGATGTCGCGAAGGGCGAGGTGGTCGTCTGGTTCCCCAATGCCCCGGGGGTCAGCTTCGCCCTCGATGCGCGTGTTCCCGAGAACGCCGCCCAGCTTCGGGAGAACCCGGAGCGGATTCCCGGCTCCGCCCGCGTGACGCGCTGGTGGCTGCGGCGCGGCCCGGATCGTTGCTGACCCGGAAGTGCGTCAGTACGGCCCTGCCCGTCTGCCACTCCGCCCCGGTACGTGAGTACGAAAGTAGATCCACTGGTGACTTCCGTACTCACGTACTTCCGTACTCCCGCACTCCTATGATCATGAAGATTCCCATGGCGTTTCTCGCGGACGAGGCGAACGTTTCGCAGGAGGGGAAGCTGAACGTGCTGGGGATCTTCGACCGTATCGCGGGCGCGACCTTCCCGGTGGTGCATCCGCGGATGGTCTTCGCCTTCCGCGTGCAGGCGGAGTACGCCGACCACGGCCGCACCTTCGCGGTGCGCGTGCGGCTGATGGACGAGGACGGGGGGGTGATGTTCGACGCCAGCGGCGAGATCGTCGCGCCTGATGTCGGTCCCGGCGACTTCGCCACCGCCAACCAGGTCTTCACGCTGGTGGGGGTGCAGTTCCAGCAGCCGGGGAACTACAAGTTCGTCGTCAACGTGGGGGATCTCTCCACGCACGAGACGCCGTTCGCGGTGGTCCACGCCGCGCCCGCCGTGCCGCCGCCGGAGCTGTAGCCGACCGCACCCGCACGTGGGCGTGGTCGCTTCCCGCTGCGCCCCGACGCTGCCGCGCTCTTTCCTTATCACAATCACACCCGCAGTCGAGCAGGACAGAGGGCCAGGATGTCAGAATTCCTCCACAGCCTCGCCGCCTCCAACGGCTTCCATCCTCACGGCTACTGCTACCTCTGGAAGCCCGGGCTGATCGGGCTGCACGTCGTCTCCGACGCGCTGATCGGGCTCGCTTACGTGGCGATCGGGATGACGCTCGCCTACTTCGTCAAGCGAGGGAGCGGTGTGCTCCCCTTCTCCCGCATCTTCATCGCCTTCGGCGTCTTCATCGCCGCCTGCGGTGCCACGCACTTCGTCGAGATCTGGACGCCGGTCTACTGGTTCGCGGGAAGCGTCGAGGTGGTCACCGCGGCCGCCTCGGTACTCACCGCCGTTGCGCTGCCGCCGCTGGTCCCCGTGGCGCTGGCGACGATCCGCGAGGCGCGCGTCTCGGAGCGGCGCCGGAGTGAGCTGGAGGCGGCGAACGCTGAGCTGAACACCCTCTACGCCCGCCTCAAGGAGTCCGATGAGCTGAAGACGCAGTTCTTCGCGAACGTCAGGCACGAGCTGCGCACTCCGCTCGCGCTGATCCTCGGACCCGCCGAGACGATGCTGCGGAGGGAGGACCTCCCCGCGGCGGACCGGCGCCACCTCGAGACGGTGCGCCGCAACGCCTACCTGCTGCTCGGCCACGTCACCAACCTGCTCGACGTCTCGAAGCTGGAGGCCGGGCAGATGGAGGCGCGGTACGCCGAAGCCGACCTGGCGCACGTGGTGCGCATGTCGGCGGCCAACTTCGAGTCGTTCGCCGAGGAGCGCCGCATCTCCCTCCAGGTGGGGACGCCCGAGTCGCTCCCCGCGGAGGTGGACCCGGAGATGGTCGGGCGCATCCTGCTCAACCTGCTGAGCAACGCCTTCAAGTTCACCCCGCCCGGCGGACGCATCCGCTATCAGCTCACCCTCACTCCGGACGGCACCCGCGCCGCGATCGCCCTGCACGATAGCGGGCCGGGCATCCCCATGGAGCAGCGGGAGTGGATCTTCGAGCCCTTCCGCCGGGGCGATAGCGTCCCCACGCGCCGCTTCGGCGGAACGGGTCTGGGGCTGGCGATCGTGCGGGAATTCGTCGAGCTGCACGGTGGCCGCGTCAGCGTCGGCGACTCTCCGGAGGGTGGCGCGCTCTTCCTCGTCGAGCTGCCGCTCTCCGCGCCCACGGCGGCCAGCGTCCGTGCGGCGACGAAGGAGCCCGCCGAGCCGGAGACGCCGGAGGACGCTCTGGCGGTGGCGGCGCGGATGGAGGCGGAGGTGACCGCCGCGCCGCGGCCGGCCGAGGAGGAGGCCGCGGAGGATCCCTCCCTGCCGCTGGTGCTGGTCGTCGAGGACAATCCGGAGATGAACCGCTTCGTCGCCGAGACGCTCGCGCCCGGCTACCGCATGGCCCACGCCTTCGACGGCCTCGAGGGAGTGGCGAAGGCGCGTGCGCTCCTCCCCGATCTGATCCTGAGCGACCTCATGATGCCGGGGATGAGCGGCGATGAGCTGGTGCGCGAGCTCCGCCGCACACCCGAGCTGGACGCCGTGCCGATCCTCCTCCTCACCGCCCGCGCCGACGAGGAGCTGCGCGTGCGCCTGCTGCGTGAGGGTGCCCAGGACTACATGACCAAGCCCTTCTCCGTCGAGGAGCTGCGGGCGCGCGTCGGCAACTGGACCCGGATGAAGCGGGCGCGCGACATCCTGCGCCGCGAGGTCGAGAGCACCGCCGGCGACGTCGAGACGCTCGCCGGCGAGATCTCCGCGCGCAAGCAGGAGCTGGAGACCACCCTGGAGGCGGCGCGCCTGGCCACCACCGAGGCGGAGAGCGCCAACCGCGCCAAGTCGGACTTTCTGAGCGTGATGAGCCACGAGCTGCGCACCCCGCTCAACGGCATCATCGGCTACGCCGACCTGCTCGAGCTGGAGATCCATGGATCGCTCTCCGAGCGGCAGCGCCACCAGCTCGGGAGGATCAAGACCAGCGCCGCCCACCTGCTCGAGCTGGTCGAGGAGATCCTCACCTACACCCGCGTCGAGGCGGAGAAGGAGGAGGTGCATCCGGAGACGACCGAGCTGGGCGAGCTGGTGCGCGAGACGGTCGCGCCCGTCGAGCCCGCCGCCACCGAAAAGGGGCTGACCCTCGAGGTGGACGCGCCCGAGGCGCCCGTCTGGATCGAGTCCGATCCGCACAAGCTGCGGCAGATCCTGCTCAACCTGGTCGGCAACGCGGTGAAGTTCACCCACGAGGGGCGGGTGGAGGTCGAAGCCGTCGCCTCCGGGGAGACGCTGCTCCTGCGCGTGCGCGACACCGGCATCGGGATCGCACCCGAGCATCTGGAGCGGGTGTTCGAGCCCTTCTCGCAGGTGGACTCCTCGAAGGCGCGCCGCGTCGGCGGCACTGGGCTCGGCCTGAGCATCACCCGCAAGCTCGCGCAGCTGCTGGGAGGCGATGTCGAGGTGCAGAGCGAGCCCGGCCGGGGAAGCACCTTCACCGTGTGGCTGCCGGTACCGGCCGGCTCGGTCTCCGCACGTCCCTGAGCAGGCGCGAGGAACAATGTGCGCGTGCAGAGCGGTACTATCCTCCCGCGCGGCATCTGGCCGTGCAGGAGCTCTACGAGTGGATCAACCCCGGCGCCCGCTGGCGAGGAGGAGCCTGTGAAGAATTTTCGATGGTTGGTAGTAGGAGTCCTGATGCTGGCCGCCTGTGGAACGCCTCCACCCGCACCGCCGATGGCGGCTGAGCCAGCCGTCGCGCCGCTGCAGTCGCCGCCGGTCTTCGCGCTGATCGGCGCGCGCGAGAGGTTGGAGCTCACCGCCGAGCAGATCAGCGTGCTGGACTCGATCGGCCGGTGGAACAGCTCCGCCAACGATGCGGTGGTGCGCGACGCGCGGGTACGGGAGATGCGGCCTGGCGACCCCACGATGGACAGCGTCGCGCGCATCATCCGGCAGAACAACCTGCAGGCGGGACGCGGCGTCGAGACCCTGCTGAGCGACGAGCAGCGCCGGGAGGTGTGCGAGCTGTTCCGGCCCGAGGGAAGAAGGGACGGCCGGGCGGCGCCGCGAGGGGCCCAGGACCGGCCGCGCGCGGGCGCGCAGGGAAGAGCTGGCCGTCAGGGCATGATGGACGATCGGTCGCTCTCCGTCTGGCCCTGGTGCACGGACCCCGCCATCGAGACTCCACCCGGAGCGGATCCGCCCGCTCGGGAGTGAGCTCCGGCAGCTGACCAGCGCCAGCGGCGGGTGAGCGGAGACTCTCACCCGCCGCTTTTCGTGTGTCAGAAGCCCGGCGCCCATTCGTTACAGGAAGGGGGCGACGACTGAGCGCCGCCCGAGCACCAACTGTTCCGGAGGTCTCCCCATGCGATCGTCATCCCTTTTGCTGATCGTCACGCTGATCGCCGCCGCCTGCGGCTGGTTGACTACCGAGCCGCTCCCGGGCCCCGACCCCCTGTCCAGCTCGGAGATGCAAACGGCACGGCTGGCCAACGACCTTGCCGGCTGGCCCGCCGACGCACTGGAGTTCCAGCAGCTCCGCATCGTCGGCGACATGCTCGAGGCGACCGTCTCACACGGTGGCGGCTGCGCCGAGCACAGCTACGCGCTGGTCTTCTCGAACGTCTTCCTCGAGTCCCTTCCGGTGCAGATGCGCGGCCTGCTCTCGCACGATGCGAAGGGAGACCCGTGCCGCGCGCTGCTCACCCGCACCCTGCGCTTCGACCTCACGCCGCTGAAGGAGGCCTATCGCGCCGGGTACCGAGAGAGCTCCGGCACCATCATCCTCATCGGCAACTGGCCGGGGCGGCTCCGCTTCGACTTCTGACGGGAGCGTACGAGATACGCGAACCCACGTCGCCGGCAGGCGCTACAGCCGCCGCGCAACGGTCAGATGATAGACCGGCTGAAGCTGCTCGAGCGTGACCATCACCTTCCCCTCCTGCTGCATCTCCAGGAGCACGCGCCCGAGGATCGCCTGCAGCTCGCGTGAGCGGCGCGCCGCCACCGTCTCCGCCATCGCTGCGGCGAAGCGGTGGAGGTGCGGCTCCACCCAGGGCGCCTCCTCGGCGTCGAGCGCGAGGATCGGCTCCTGCGGGGCCGCGAAGGCGCTGTAGGCTACGTCGACGGTGGTGCCGAACTCGTGCGTGCTCTCGCCGCGCGCGGCGTTCGGGTTGACGCGCCGCAGCGCCGCCTGGTCCTCCGCCGAGCGGAGCAGCGAGGTCACCTCCAGCCGGAAGGGCGGCAGTGCCAGCTCCGCCAGCCGGGCATGGAAGCGCTCCCCCATCTCGGTGAGCAGCGCCCTCACGGAAGGGACCACGAGAGGAACCGAGTAGTCGAGGTCACGCACGATCCAGTAGCGTGTGCTCTCCTCCAGCCGCACCAGCCTCCCCTCCCGCTCGAGCGTCGCCAGCCGTTCCGCCGTCGGCCCCGGCTCGATCCCGAGCGCCCGCGCCCGCACGAGGTGCTCCCGCTCCAGGTAGCGCCGCAGCCCCTGCTCCTCCGCCGGCCGCAGCAGCGGCAGCGGCTGAAAGATGCGGTCGATCGAATCCGCCCGCGCCTCGATGCGCTCCATCTCGCGCTGCAGCACCTGCGCCGCGGCCGGCTGCTGGCTCGCGGGTGCCGCCTCCGTGCGTGCGGCTGGCTCCTGCGCGGGCGCACAGGCGGGGATGAGAGCTGTCGCCAGCAGTAAGGAGAGGAGAGATCGGCGGGTCATCCGAGTGCGGGTGGGTCCGGTTGCTTGCAATGCCTCATCAGCCTGCCCGATCTGCGCATCCACCAGTGCACGCCGCTTTTCTGCTTCCGTCACGCGGCGATGCCCTCCTGCAAGATGTTCTTCACCAGCGGACTAGCGGAGATCGGTCCATGCTCGAAGTCTGCCGCAGAGAAGACAAGAGTTGTTATCACTTGATCGCTATCGAACCCGATCTCCCATGCGTGAAAGCTGATCGCCTCTCGAACTTCGGGTGTGATCTCGGGCAGGACGACACAGATGTCGAAGTCGGAGTGCCACTCCGCCTCCCCACGCGCCCGTGAGCCGAAGGCCCAGATGCGCGCCCGCGGCTCCAACTCGCGGACACGCTCGGCGAACAGCTCGAAGATGCGGCGGTCTTCCGGTGCCATGCTCATTCGGGGCACCTCCTCCGGTGCGTCGGCGACTCACACTGCCTACCCCAACGGGCGGCGCACGGTGATAGTGAGAAGTTGGTCTCATCCGCCGGTACAGGCAAGGCGGGGACGAGCCCGCGCCGGTGCAGGCCTTGGACAGGCGGGAGTCTGGCATGGGCACAACCGACGGCCTATACTGCGGCCATGCTGCGATCCATCGACTCGCGCGGTCACTGCTGGCGCGCTCTCTTCCACGTACCTGTCCACACGGATGCTGCCCCATGATCGAGCTGCTCTCCCGGCCCTGGCCATGGTACGTCGTCGGTGCCATTCTCGGCGCCATGACTCCCCTCCTCCTGCTGATCGGCAACCGCCAGCTCGGCATCTCAGGGAATCTGCGGACGATCTGCGCCGCCGTGGCCCCGCGGGACGTGGCCTTCTTTCGCTACGACTGGCGCAATGCCGGCGGCTGGAATCTCGCCTTCGCGCTGGGGATCCTGGTCGGCGGGTTCATAGGCGGCGTGCTGCTCGCCTCGCCGGAGCCCGTCGCGCTCTCCGAGGCGGCCCGCGCCGACCTCGCCGCGCAGGGAATCCGCGACTTCTCCGGCTTCGTGCCGCGCGAGCTCTTCAGCCTATCGGGCCTGCTCACCGTACGAGGGCTGATCCTGCTGGTCGGAGGCGGCTTTCTGGTCGGCTTCGGCGCGGCCTACGGCGGCGGCTGCACCTCGGGTCACGGCATCTCCGGCATCGCGGACCTTCAGCTCCCCTCGTTCATCGCCGTCTGCTGCATGTTCGCCGCCGGCATCGCGGCAAGCTGGTTCCTGATCCCCCTGCTCCTCTGAGGCGGCGATGATCCAGGATCCCAATCCCATCCGTCCGCTCGCAGCTGGCGCGCCGACCGGGGTGCCGGGAACGCCCGCGGCGCGGACGGCGCCGGCGGGGGAGCGCGTCGTCGCCGCCACCGCACCTGTCGGAGCCGCGGGCTCCGCTGTCGCGCGCAGGTGGCCGTGGCTGCTCGTCTACTTCGGCCTGGGAATCGTCTTCGGCGTCACCCTGATCAAGGGCGAGGTCGTCTCCTGGTTCCGCATTGAGGAGATGTTCCGGATGCAGGCGTTCCACCTCTACGGCGTCTTCCTGAGCGCCTTCCTGGTCGCCATGCCCTCCGTGCAGCTGATCAAGCGCTCGGGCCTGCGCGCGCTCTCCGGCGATCCGATCCAGCTTCCGCCGAAGGAGCTTGGCCGCGGTCACCGCTACTGGATCGGCGGCTCGCTCTTCGGTGTCGGCCTGGCGATGACCGGCGCCTGCCCCGGGCCGCTGGCCGCGCTGATCGGCAGCGGCTACCTGGTCATGATCGTCGTCTTTGCCAGCGCACTCGCCGGGAGCTGGAGCTACGGCTACCTGCGCCCGCGGCTGCCCCACTGACGGGCGGAGCGACCCGGCGGTCGGTGAGATCCTCTTCGATCGTTGCGCTGAGCGGAGGTCGCAGGAGCGTACATGGACAACCTCAGCCACACGCTGGTCGGCGCCGCGCTGGGAGAGGCGGGGCTGAAGCGGCGCACCGGCCTCGGCATGGCCACGCTGATGATCGCGGCCAACCTGCCGGACCTCGACGTGCTGGCGATTCCTCTGGGGGACAGCCTCGCCTTCCGCCGCGGCTGGACGCATGGCCCGCTGGCGCTGGTGGCGCTCCCCATCCTGCTCACCGGCGTCATGCTCCTCTGGGACCGCGTCCGGAGCCGCCGCGGCGCACGCCCGCCAGGCGCCGTCCCCGTACGGCCCTGGCAGCTGCTCCTGCTCGCCACCATCGGCGTGCTCTCACACCCCTTCTTCGACTGGCTGAACAGCTACGGCATCCGGCTGCTGATGCCCTTCTCGCACGAGTGGTTCTACGGCGATGCCATCTTCATCATCGACCCGTGGATCTGGGCGGCGCTGGGCCTCGGCGTCTACCTATCGCGGCGCCGCGACCGCCACGGTACGCCCGCGATACACCGTCCGGCGCGGGTGGCGCTCGGCGCGGTGGCGGCGTACATCGCGCTGATGGTAGCCGGCAGCCGCTCCGCCGAGCGGGTCGCCATTCGCGAGATCGAGGCACAGCAGCGCGGCCCGGTCCATCGTCTTAGGGGCGGGGCCGCTCCAGTCAACCCCACTCGACACCGAGTCCCCCCCGCCACCGACGAAACGTATCG
>JBPCIT010000271.1:0-8084 GCA_051006015.1 Longimicrobiaceae bacterium | reverse complement strand
CCGGCAGAGCGCGCTATGCGTGACGTGGCGCCGCGTCTGAATCGCACCTTGCAGGTATTGAAACATGCTTAGGCCAAGGACCTTGACGCCCTACAATTTGGGTCTGAATCGCACCTTGCAGGTATTGAAACCGGGGAGATGTTGGACTATATCGGCGCTGTCTCCCCCGTCTGAATCGCACCTTGCAGGTATTGAAACTGGATGCCGAGCAGGGCGCCCGCCTCCGCTAGCGGTCTGAATCGCACCTTGCAGGTATTGAAACTACAGCGCGCGAGCCTGCGCTACATCCCAGACCCGCGTCTGAATCGCACCTTGCAGGTATTGAAACACTCTGCGCCGATGCCGGGGAGGCGCCAAGCAAGCCGTCTGAATCGCACCTTGCAGGTATTGAAACGTGGGGTCGGGGATCTGCTGGTCCGGCGTCACGCCGTCTGAATCGCACCTTGCAGGTATTGAAACAGGACGGGGTGCGGGTCGTAGTGGTAGGCTAGGGCGGGTCTGAATCGCACCTTGCAGGTATTGAAACCAAGGTTGTCGCGTGGTGCAGGCTGGCGGTGTCGAGTCTGAATCGCACCTTGCAGGTATTGAAACGAGGGGAGCGCTCGCCAGCCGCGGTACTGCTCGCCGGTCTGAATCGCACCTTGCAGGTATTGAAACCCTCCCTCCTCAGCGCCTCCCCGGCGTGCGCCGCTCGTCTGAATCGCACCTTGCAGGTATTGAAACATCACCCCGTCGAACCGTCCCGCTGGCGGATGAAAGGTCTGAATCGCACCTTGCAGGTATTGAAACGTGGACAAGAAGCAGATCAGCGACATCGTGCGCGGTCTGAATCGCACCTTGCAGGTATTGAAACCATCCGTGGCGAGCGAGCGCACGGTGACGGTGCGGCCGTCTGAATCGCACCTTGCAGGTATTGAAACGTAGAGTCTTGGCGTCTCGCTCATGCGGACGCCCCCGTCTGAATCGCACCTTGCAGGTATTGAAACCAGGGTACGCGAGTGCGTTGAGCGCTAGCCAGCGTAGTCTGAATCGCACCTTGCAGGTATTGAAACCCGCTCACGTACTCGCCGCTGCGGAAGGTGCCGGCCGTCTGAATCGCACCTTGCAGGTATTGAAACGATCTACGCATCGTGCGCGGCAGCCTCCGCACGGTGAGTCTGAATCGCGGCATTGCGGCATTGAAACCTCAGCCCCGCTCCTGATCCTCGCCCGGTCCCGCATCGAAATCGCACCACAGCGTGCTTGCGTTGACTTTGCTTTGCGTCCGGCATATGGTTGCCGTCAGGCCCGACGGGCCGTGAGGTCCCCCTCTCCCTGCTCTGGAAGATGTACCTGGAGGCGTCATGAAGAAGGTGCTGATACTGGTTCTCGCCGGACTGCTGCTCGCCCCGGCAGCCGCGCCGTCACAAACGATCCGTGGCATGGTGGTCGAAGACGGCACCCGCACTCCGATCCCCGGCGCACGTGTGCAGCTACTCACCCCTGCGGACAGCACCGTCGTCACCGCGGAGACGGATAGCGCGGGCGCCTTCCTGCTCTCGCCACGGCGCTCCGGCAGCTTCGTGCTCCGGCTGCGGCATCTTGGCTACGCCCCCGTGGACTCGGTCCCGCTGACGATGGGTCCGGGTGAGAGGATCGAGGTCGAGGTGCGCATGGGCCTCACCGCGATCCCGCTCGAGCCGGTGGTCGTCACGGTGCGTGGCAACGCGCGACTGGGCGGCTTCTACGAGCGGCTGCAGCGCCCCGGCTTCGGGCGATTCCTGACGCGCGAGGACATCGAGGCGCGCCGCGGCGCCAACCGGGCGTCCGATCTGGTGCGCATGATGCCGGGTGTGGAGGTCGTTCCGGCCGGAGGCGGTCTGGGCGGCTCGAGGGCTCAGCTCATCACCATGCGCGGCGGAACGGGCCGGTGCCTGGCGACGATCTACATCGATGGCATGCGGGTGCAGCAGTTCGCGGACAGCGGAGTGGATGACTTCCTGACGGCCGAGATGCTGGAGGGGGTCGAGGTCTATACGGGCGGCGCCACAGCCCCGAGCCCGATCCACTCGATGAACAGCTGCGGCGTCGTCGCGTTCTGGACCCGGTCACCCGCGGGCGGCAAATGGAGCTGGCGGAAGCTGGCCGCGGGTCTCGGTGGCTTCGTGCTCCTGGTCCTTCTGACACGCTGACCGTCAGAACTCGACCCACGCTCCCGCTCCCGTCTCCCGCGCCTGGCGGTGCAGGTACTCCGCCGCAGCGAGATCCTCCACGGCGAGCCCCAGCGACTTGAAGAGTGTGATCTCCTGGTCGTGCGTGCGGCCCGGCTTCGCGCCGGTCAGCACCTCCCCGATCTCCGCGCGCAGGTGATCCTGCGCGATCACCCCCTCCTGCAGCGGGATGAGGTAATCCCCCGCCATGCGTAGCGCCGCCTCGCGCTGATCCACGAATAGAGCAGCATCGGCCACCGTCGCGCTGTCGATCTCCCGGGTGGTGGCGAGATAGGCACCGATGGCGTTGAGGTGCGCGCCGGGGGAGATCCACTCGCGCCGCACGACCGGCTCCGTCGAGGTGGTCGCCGCCACGATGATGTTAGCGCCGCGCACCGCCGCCTCGGTGCTCTCGACTGCCTCGACGGGGAAGGGATAGAGTGCCGCTACCTCCCCGGCGAAACGGCGTGCGCGTTCCGGGTTCCGGCTGGCGATCCGCACCCGGCGCAGCGGGCGCACGCAGGCGATCGCCTCCAGGTGGGTGCGGGCCTGCACGCCGGAGCCGACGATCGCCAGCTCGCCCGCGTCGGGCCGCGCCAGCAGCCGCGTCGCCACAGCCGAGACCGCGGCCGTACGAATCGCGGTGATGGCGGAGGCGTTCATCACCGCGAGCGGCTCGCCGGTCTCGCCGCTGAAGAGCATCACCACCCCCTGGTGGGCATCCTTGCCCAGCGCGACGTTGCCGTGGAAGACGCAGACTGCCTTGAGCCCGTACGCCGGGCGCTCGCCGGAGAGGTAGGAGGGCATGAGACCCAGCAGCCCGGCGGCGCCCGGCGGGTGCAGCATGGTGCGCACCGGCTGGTGGACCTGCCCGCGCGCCAGCGCCGCCAGCGCTTCTGCCATCACCTCGATGCACTCCCGCATGGGGAGCAGACGTTCGACCTCGGAAGCGTTCAGTACGAGGAGGCGCATGGGATTCTCCGGTTCTTTCGGTGATGGTGAGGAATTCGTGTCTTCGGCAGAGGGCTCCCTCCGGGCCCTCACCCCCTATCCCCCTCTCCCAATTCTGGGAGGGGGGTAATTCTCTCCTGCCAGACCTCGGCTCCTGTGCTGCGTCAGGCTCTGCAGTTCTCCCCGCCCCCGAGCTCGGGGGAGGGGCCGGGGGAGGGGGCCCGCTGGGGCCGGGGGAGGGGGGCCTGCCGGGCACTACGCCGGCTACTCCTCGCGCTCCATCGCCGCGGCTGCTCCCAGGCCCGCTGCGCGACCCGTAGCCCAGCCCCAGGCGAAGTTGTAGCCGCCGATGGGGCCGAACGCGTCGAGGATCTCTCCGCAAAGGAAGAGCCCCGGGTGCAGGCGGCTCTCCAGGGTACGCGGATCGACCTCGGCGAGCCGGACGCCCCCGCCGGTAACCTCGGCCTTCTTGTATCCCTCGTCACCCGTCCAGGGAAGGGGGTAGCGCGCCAGCGCCGCGACCAGGCGGGTGCGCTCCTCGCGGCGCAGCTCGGCCAGCACCCGCTCCGGCTCGACGGCGGCCTCGACGATGAGAGCGTCGGCGAGCCTCGCCGGCAGGTGGCGCCGCAGCAGCGAGGTCACCGTTCCGGCACTCGCCTCCCGCAGCAACCGGTCCCACGCCTGCGCGTCCAGCTCCGTCCACTGCGCATGGATGCTCTGGCGGCTGTCGCCAGCCATGCGCGAGAGCACCGCTAGATGCGAGATGTCGAGCGCCGCAGGGCCGCTGTAGCCGCGGTGGGTGAAGAGAAAGCCGCCGCGCGTGGTGAAGCTGCCCTTCGCCAGGGGCGCCTCGAGCGCGACCTCGAGCGAGATGCCGGCGAGCGGGGCGTGCACCGGCGGCTCCGCCGTCAGGGGCGTGAGCGCCGGGTAGGTGTCGTGGATGCTGTGCCCCAGCCGCCGGACGATGCGCAGTCCGGTGCCGTCGCTTCCCGTCGCGGGGACGGAGAGGCCGCCGGTGGCGACGATCGCCGCCGAGGCCGGTATCTCCTCCCCGCCCTCCAGGATCACCTGCCAGGGCGCTCCGCCGCGTGGCGGTCGGAGATCGGTCACGTAGCTCTCGAAGCGGATCTCGACGCCCCGCTCCCGTGCCGCCGCGAGCAGGGTGTCGCGCACCTCGCGCGCCCGGTTCGAGACGGGAAAGAGCTTCCCCGTCTCCGGCTCGGGCGCCAGGGGGATCCCGAGCGTCTCCTCGAAGAAGCGCCGCTGCTCGGCGAGCGGCCAGGAGAGCAGCATCTTCTTCAGCGTGTTCGGAGAGGATGCGGTGACGTACTGTCCCGGATGCAGCCGCGAGGGCAGCACGTTGCACCGGCCGCCTCCGCTGATGAGGATCTTGCGGCCGCCATCCTTCGTGCGCTCCAGCAGCAGGACACGCCGCCCCTCGCCCGCGGCGAAGATCGCCGCCATGGTGCCCGCCGCGCCCGCACCGATCACGATGACAGGCAGACGCTTGCCGTCGCGCTGGCTCACCACGCCACCCCCTTCAGATCGTCACCTCCCTCGGGAGCGACCGTGCTACAGCCCGAGCGTGAGGTTCAGCCGCAGTGACCTGCCGGGCAGGTTGTAGCCGCGTACCTCGTAGTAGTTCTCGTCGGTCAGGTTGCTGACGGTCAGGCCGAGCCGGGAGCGCTCCCCGAGGCGCATGCTGGGGGCGAGGTCCAGCACCATGAAGGCCGGGTAGCGGATGTCCGAGACGTTCGCCCAGTCGGTGAAGTCGGTGTCGAGCCGCTCGCCGACGTAGCGTCCGCTGAGGCGGGTGCTGAAGCGCCGGAGGTTGTCGTACTCGATCCCGTAGATCAGCGTCCGGTCGGCGACGTTCTTGATCTCGGCGGTCGCTTCATCCCCGAAGAGGAGAGCGCCGAAGAGCTGCTCGGGCCGGAAATCGGTGCGGCCGGCGAGCTGCGCCGCATCCACCGTGGCGCCCCGCACCCGCTCCTCCGCGCCGAGGATGTGGGTGGCGCTGGCGAAGAGACGCAGCGAGTAGCGGAAGCCGCTGCGCGCGCCGAGATCATAGGCGAGCCGCCACTCGATCCCCTCCATCTCGGCGGAGGCGGCATTGACGTAGCTCTGGATCTGCCTGACCTGGTCGCCCGCGGGCGTGACCGGGCGCTGCCCCTCCGGAAAGCTGGCGAAGACGGAGGTGATCCGGTCCCGCAGGGTGGTGCGGAAGTAGGTCACGTCGGCGTCGAAGCCGCGCCGCGGGTCGCCCAGAGCGATCCCCGCGTCGTAGGTGACGGCGCGCTCGGGCCGCAGCTCCGCGTTGCCGACGGTGATGCTGCTCACGCCCGTGCCCGCGCCGGCGACGGCGAGCCCGGCCTTGTTGAAGGCGGTGGGAGCGACGAAGGCGCGGCCGGCGGTGGCGTGCAGCCGGATCCCCTCGTTCAGCCGATACTGAAGCCCGCCGCTCGGGTTGAAGGTGGTAAAGGTTTCCTTGCCCGGCCGCACGTCCTCGCGGAAGGGGGTCTCCCGCAGCTCCAGCGAGATGCGATCCAACCGGCCGCCAAGGGTGGCGGTCACCCGCTCGCCGAGGCCGAACATCCCCTGCGCGAACGCAGCGCGCGAGAGCACGCTCCAGTCGGGGTTCCAGGGCGCGGCACGCACCTCGGCCGCCGAGTAGCTGCGCGATTCGGCCGTGGCGGAGGTGTAGTCGAGGCCGGTGATGATCTGATGCGGTCCCGCCCGCCGCACCCCCTGGAGCTGTCCGCCATAGGTGGTGGTGCGGTCGGCGAAGTTGACGAAGGGCGTCTCGGCCCACACGTCGTAGTACTCGTTGTCCTCGTCGGCCGCGAAGACGCGCAGGCGTGGCCCGTCCGCATCCGGGCCGCCGATCAGGCTGAGGTCGCTGGAGCGGTGCCGCACGTTCTTGCGCAGGTCCTGGCTGGTGCCGGCGAAGAGGTTGCCCGGCACCTGGACCTGATCCGCCTCGAAGAGGCCGCCCTTCACCTCCGCGCGTAGCGAGTCGGTGAGCACATAGCCGAGGCGCACGTTGCCGCTGCGGTACCCGTACTGGCTGTTCTCCCGCACCGTACCGTCGCCGATCTCGCCGACAGGCTCCGTGCGGCCGTCGGCGAAGAGCTTGAGGGCGTCCGCGTCGCCGAGGCGGTCGCGAAAGAAGTTCCCGCTGCCGATGCGGTAGTCGCCGCGGCGGGAGAAGCGGTTGTAGCCGAAATCGACGTCGAGCCGCTCGGAGAGGCTGCCTCCCACCTCTCCTCCCAGCTCGCGCGTCTCGAAGCTCCCGTAGGCGCCCCGGAGCTGACCCCGCGGCTCGCCCGTCGTGCGGCGGGTGATGACGTTGACGACGCCACCCATCGCGCTCGAGCCGTAGAGGGAGGAGGCGGGGCCCTTGAGCACCTCGATGCGCTCGACGTTTCTGAGGTCCAGCAGCGCCAGGTTGGTCGCGCCCGCCGGCCGCCCGTCGATCAGCAGCAGCGTGCGCTGGTTGATCCCGCTGTACTCGGGGCGGAAGCCGCGGATGCCGATCCCCGCCAGCAGCCCCGGAAACTGGATCACGTCCACCGCCGCCTGCTTCTTCAGCACATCCGCTAGCTCGTCGGCCGGGGTGCGCTCGAGGTCCGTGCTCGTGATGATCTCGACCCTCTGCGGCAGGTCGCGGATGCGGGTCTCGCTGCGGGTCACGGTGGCGGTCACGCCCTCGAGCACGTAGTCGGGGACGGTGTCCGTGGTCTGCGGCCGCCATTGCGGTGCCTGCGGCCGGCGCTGCCCGTGCGCGGTGGCGGGGAGGAGGAGCAGCCCCAGCAGCAGGGTGGGGACTGTTCTACGGACGAATAGTTTGCTCATGCTCAGGTCTATGGTGATGTGGTTGAGGGCAGGGGGGCCTCACCCCCTAGCCCCCTCTCCCAATTCTGGGAGAGGGGGAACGATTCGGTGCGAATCCAACGGCACCATTCCGTACTCCGCGCCGGGAGGAAGGTCGGCGGAGAGGGGAATCACCTGCGGCGCGCCTGCGTCCGGGCCTGGACCCGGGTGCGGAATGATCTCGACCGGCCATTCCCATACCGCCTCGACTCGCTCGCGGGTGAGCACCTCGGTGGGAGTACCCTCGGCGGCTACGCGGCCGCGGTCCAGGAGCACCATGCGGTCGGCGTAGCGGGCGGCGAGGTTCAGGTTGTGCGTGACGAGGAGAATGGTGACGCCGCCGCGTCCCAGCTCCCGGAGCAGCTCGAAGATCGCCATCTCGTGGCGGATGTCGAGCGCCGTGGTCGGCTCGTCGAGCGCCAGGGCGTGGGGCTGCTGCGCCAGCGCACGCGCCAGGCGGACGCGCTGGCGCTCGCCGCCGGAAAGGGTGGAGACGAAGCGATCCGCGAACTGCGCCACGTCGCAGCGCTCCATCGCCTCCGCAATGGCGCGGCGGTCCGCCTCCCCCTCCCGCCGCCAGGGTCCCAGATGCGGGTAGCGTCCCATCCCGACCAGCTCCCGCGCCGTCAGGGGGAAGACCTCCTCCTCCCCCTGCGGCACCACCCCCACCTCCCGCGCCAGCTCGGCACGGGGCCACTCCCGGAGCGGACGCCCGCCGAGGCGCACCGCCCCCGCCTGCGGCGCGAGCACCCCCAGCAGCAGCCGCAACAGGCTGGACTTTCCCGAGCCGTTCGGCCCGACCACCGCCGTGCAGGCGCCCGCCGGGACCTCCAGCGAGATGCCCTCCACCGCGGGGCGCTCCCCCTCCGGGTAGCGGAAGACGAGCTCGGTGCAGGACCAGCAGGCCCCTTCCGGGCCCTCACCCCCTGACCCCCTCTCCCTGTTGTTCGGTGCGCGTAGCGTAGCGCCATTCTGGGAGAGGGGGGACTCGATCCTGCCGTACCTCGGCTTCTGTGCTACTGCAGGATCTGCAGTGCTCCCCTCCCCCGAACTCGGGGGAGGGGCTGGGGG
>JBPCIT010000270.1:0-25685 GCA_051006015.1 Longimicrobiaceae bacterium | reverse complement strand
CTCCCCTTCCGGACGATCCTTACGCTGGACCAGTACCAGGGCAACAGCCCCAGCAGGAATGCATGGCTCCGGGCTCGGCAGGGCGCCTTTCTGCTGGGCGCCATCGGCGCGGTCGGTGGGCCGGTCCTCAGCGAGGTCGTCCCGTACGACATGGGCGCCTCCGCCGTGCTCTTCGCGGGGATCGGCGCGGTAAGCGGCGGCGTCATCGGGGGGATCTACGGCTATCGGCACCCGAAGGAGCTGTGGAAGCTGTATACGCGGCCCTTCGGCTTCGATCCGCGGCTTCGGCGATGAGACTGCCTGAAGGGAACGGTAACGGAGTGTCGCCCCTGCTGTGCCCTCTGCGCCGCGCGGCCCCTTCGCGGAAAGGCCACCTGTCCTGTTTCGGGACAGTGGCGGTTGGTCCCGATACAAGCCCCCGGAGGTGCAAACCGCGGTGAATCTGTAGTCTGTGTCCCACCAACAACTTAGAAAATCCCGCGCGGGGCATGAACGTTCCTACGCATCCCGAGAGCCTCCCTCCGGAAGGGAGGCGGGCACGAGTGCCGTTTCGTGCTCCGAAACCCATCGCTCGGAGGTGGATGATGAAGCGATCTCTCGTCCTCGCGGTTCTGCTGCAGGTGGGCTGCAGTTCAGGGGGAGGCACGGCAACGGAGCCGCCCCGCGATGAGACTCTGCCCCCCGCCCCGGCGACAGCCCAGGTTGAAATGCGGAGCCAGGACGATGGGTACGGAACGACCGGCCACTCCTTCACGCCGCCCCAGGTGCGGGTGAGGCACGGCGGGTCGGTGACATGGAGCAACGCCACCGGTGTCATACACAACGTCACGTTCGACGCGGCACCCGGGGCGCCGAGCCATGTTGCCGAGCACACTTCGGGCGCCAACACGCGCAGCTTCCCGACCCCAGGCACATTTTCGTATCGATGCACGTTCCACGCAGGGATGGAAGGGACGGTGCAGGTCACGAATTGAGGCAGTCGGGCTCCGAGTCTGGTGCGCGATAAGCACCTGTATCATGCAAGTGCCTGCTCCCCTTGTGCTCTGGTGAGTTCTTGCTATCTTTAGCGCGTCCGCTGCTCGCCTGTGAGTGGTGGGCGCCGTGCGATTCGGGTTTGCAAGACCTGATCTGCGGCAAGTGGAACCCTCGGCGTCCACGCCCTATGTCAAACCAGAATAAAGGAGGTGATCTCTTGTCCAATACGACTGCTGCTGTCAACCTGACACGGGCAAGCGATCGCCGCGTCGGCGCCTAGCCGAACTGCATGGCGACAATTCTGCGCGTTGGCGGGATGTCCTAAGCGGCATCGCGTCAGGTTGCGGCAGATGACAAGACGCCGCCGGGACCTCATGGTTCCGGCGGCGTTTTCTTGTGCGGTACCCCGGGTGCGGCGGAGCCCGCCCCTCTCACCCGCTCCCGCCCGCGGCGCGGATCTCCTCCTGGATCTGCCGGTCGAGGTCCTCGAGCGAGCGGATCTCGATGCGCCGGCCGTTGACGAAGAGCGTCGGTGTGCCGGGCACCCCCAGCGCCTCGCCCAGCCGCAGATTGCGGGTTACCTCCTCCGCGTAGCGGTCCGAGCGCAGGCAGGCCTCGAAGCGCTGCCGGTCGAGTCCCACCTGCCCGGCATATTCGACAAAGGTCGCCGACGGCTCCTGCTCGGCGGCCCAGGCGCGCTGCTGGGCGTAGAGCACGTCGTGGTACTCCCAGAAGCTGCCCTGCTCGTGGGCGCAGCGGCCCGCCCGCGCGGCCAGGAACGCCGTCGGGTGGATGCTGAGGAGGGGGAAGTCGTAGTGGACGAAGCGGACGTGCCCCTGCTCGACGTAGCGCTGCTTGACGTGCGGCGTGACCACGGCGGCGAATTGCGCGCACCCCGGGCAGGCGAAGTCGGCGAACTCGTAGATGACCACCGGCGCGCCCTCGGGACCCACCGAGATCCCCTGCACGCGCTGCAGCTCCGCCGCGTCCAGCTGGATCTGGACCGGCTGGGTGGCCGCCTGTCCGAACTCTGCGGGCCGCTCCGCCGCCCAGGGCGTGCAGGCGGCGAGCGCCGGGAGGAGGAGAAAGGCGAGGTACCGAACGAACGCTGTTCCTGAGGTCATCTGCATCTCCAGGCGAGGGTGCAACGTCACACACGTCGAGCCGGGCCACACACCGCGCACGCCAATGCCCACGGCCGACACATGTTACCGAACCGACGGGATGGCAGGCAAGCCGGGCCGAGCGTAGACGTCGCAGCCGCGCCGCCGTATCCGTCAGCGGGGAGGTACGCTTCGATCGGGGGGCCCGACGCGGATCACGCTGCCGGCAGGCGGCTCGCCGTCGCCGGGGGTCCAGAGGGTGCCCTGTGCCGACCGACGGCCCAGGCGGTACGCCAGCGGGCCGACGACGGCTGCCGTCACCACCACCGCCAGACGCGGCGCCCAGGCCTGCCGCAGGTCGAGCGGCATGCGCCTCGATTTGGCGAGGCGGTTCCGCTGCCGCAGCCGCTCCAGCAGCAGCGTAGCCTCCGGCGCCCGCGAGTAGGCGACCAGCTTCAGGAGTGTACCGATCATCTCACGCTCCAGTTCCGAAGAGAAAGGATGTTCGGTTCTGCGGCGCGCAAGGAGCATGCGCGTGCTGGCAGGCCGGGCGTGACGAGGTGCCGGATTCGCGCGACCCGGTCGCGACGGACGGGGGTCGGCACGCTCCCTGCGCGGGAGGCGGAGACTTTGTGCTACGCAACCTCAACCGGGAAGACGCATGACGAGCAGAACGCAGGAGAAGAATCGGGACGACGCCGTGTCCGTGGAGAAGAAGCTCGACGATCTCTACGCGCTGATCGACGGCATGGAGGTGGCGATGATGACCACACGCCGCCCGGACGGCTACCTGGTCTCGCGTCCGATGCAGACGCAGGACAGGGAGGCCGTCGCGGACCTCTGGTTCGTCACCAACGAGGAGAGCCTCAAGCTGGACGAGCTGGAGTTCGATCCGCACGTGAACCTCGCCTACTACCGCGACCGCACCCGCGAGTGGGTCTCGGTGAGCGGGACCGCCCGCCTCTCCAAGGATCGGGAGACGATCCGCCGTCTCTACGCGCCCGACTGGCGGGCCTGGTTCGGCGACGAGGGAGGCGAGCGCGACGGCGGCCCCGAGGATCCACGGCTCACGCTGATCCTGGTGGAGGCGCACTCCGTCACCTACCTGAAGCAGGATCGCCCGACTCCCGTGGTCCTCTTCGAGATCGCCAGGGGGATCATTACCGGGGAGCCGCCGAAGACGGGGGATCTCCGGCACCTGGAGGCGGCAGAGCTGAGGAGCTGACCGGGGACGGCGCGGGTCGCGTTCCGCTCGCGATCCGCGCCGCATTGCCGCATCAGCGGATCAGGCTGCCCGACGCCTCGCGCGCGCTGGCTACCTTCGCCCCGGCAGATTCTCCCCCACGGCTTCCTCCGCTCCGGCCGCGAGGTCCTCGTCCGCGTCCAGGATGATCCGCTCCACATCGGGGTGGCGGATCGGCTGCAGGCCGTGCCGCTTCCAGACCTCGTCCGGCATCCAGAGGATCGCTTCCGCCCAGGTCAGCGCATCGAGCTGCTCGCGCTCCAGCAGATGGCGTCCCTCCTCCCCGGAGAAGAACTCCCGCACCGCGCTGCGGGCCGCTTCCTCGACCTCGCCGGTCCCATCCTCGACGCGAAAGAGCCAGGCACAGCCGCTGAGGCGCTGCATCACCTCCTCCTCGCGGAGTTGACCCGCGGCCAGCGCGCGGCAGCCCTCCCACTCTACGGTGTTCAGAACCGCATATCTCGCCATCGCAACCTCCTGCTCCAGTACCTGCTTTTTCCCCGCGACCAGCGGGCTCCGACCCCGCCCGGCGATGCGAGAGCCGGGCCAGAATGGCGAGGGGCGGAGGCGGAGATCCGCTACTCCGCCTGCAGCGCGACGGTGGGGTTCACGCGGGCGGCGCGGCGCGCGGGGAGGTAGCTGGCGAGCAGCGCCACCACGCCCAGCAGGAGTGCGACGCCGCCGTGGATCACCGGGTCCAGCGGGCGGACGCCCAGGAGGAGCACCTGCATCAGGCGAGCGACGCTGAGCGCGCCCATCACGCCGAAGAAGGTCCCCAGCGCGGTGAGCCGCAGGCTCTGCCGCACCACCATCTCCATCACCTGCCGCAGCTGCGCGCCCAGCGCCATGCGGATGCCGATCTCGCGCGTGCGCCGCGCCACGTTGTAGGAGATCACCCCGTAGAGTCCGTGGGCGCAGAGGAGCACCGCCAGCAGGGCGAGCGCACCGAAGACCAATGAGAACCAGCGCAGCGGCGCCAGGAAGCGCGCCAGCTGCGCCTCCATCGTCATCGCGGCGTAGACGTTCTGCGCGGGATCGATGGCGTGGATCGCCGCCTCGACCGCGGGCGCCAGAGTCATCGAGTCGGTCGTGGTGCGCACCGCCAGCCCCACCGAGCGCGGGGGGTGCTGCAGCGCCGAAAGGTAGAGGGACGGGGCAGGCTCGGAGCCCATCCCGATCCCGCGTGCGCGGATGCCGCGGACGATCCCCACCACCGTGTACCATTCGCCCTGGCGGCCGCCGACCTGGATCTGCTTGCCGAGCGGCTCCCCGTTAGGAAAGAGACGGTAGGCGAAGCTCTCGTCGATCACCGCCACGCTCGGTGTCTCCGCCGCATCGGTGGGGGCGAACTCACGGCCGCGAACCAGCGGCACCCCGTGCGCCGCGAAGAAGCCCGGGCTCACCACGTGGTGGCGGACGATGCCCTGCGTCACCGGCAGGATCATCGATCCGCGCGCGCACTCCGGGCACACCGCGCGCACCCGGTCCGCATTGCCGAGCCCCATCCAGGCGCCGCGGCTCGCCACGCTGGTGTCGACTACCCCGGGCAGCGCCGCGATGCCCGCCAGCGTCGTCTGGTAGAAGGCGGCGCGCTCGGCGCCCGTGGCGTAGCGGGGCTGCGTCAGATCGAGCTGCAGCGTCAGCGTACTCTGCGAATCGATCCCCGTCCCGCCATCGCCCTGGAGCGAGTGGAAGCCGCGCAGCAGCAAGCCGGAGCAGGTCAGCAGCACCACCGAAACCGCCACTGCCAGGACGATCAGCACGTTGCGCTGCCCCCCCGCACGCGCATCCGCCGTCGCGCGCCCGCCGGTGGTGAGCGCCCCGTGCAGATCGCGGCGCCATGCCGCCAGTGCCGGCGCGAGGCCGAAGAGCAGCGTCACCAGCAGTGGAACTCCGAGCGCGAGGGCAAACGCCCGCCATCCCACCGCGAACCCGAGCCAGCGCTCCATCCCCTCCGGCCAGGAGACGTGCAGGATTCCCAGGCCTACCAGCCCCAGCAGCAGCCCCGCTCCCCCGCCGAGGGCGCCGAGCAGCGCCCCCTCGGTCAGGAGCTGGCGCGCCATCCGCCAGCGTCCGGCGCCGAGCACTCCGCGCAGCGTCATCTCCCGCCGCCGCGCGGTGGCGCGCGAGAGGAGCAGGATCAGCACGCTGCTGCAAACGATCCCCACCACCAGCAGCGCGGCGGCGCCGAGGATCCAGAGCAGCGTATCCAGCCCCTCCGCCTGCACTCGCGCGATCGTCTGCACCTCGTCGGTCCAGCGCGCAGCACTCAGCGGGTGCTCCGGCAGCGCGACCGGGACCGCCTCCAGCAGCGGCTCGGCGCCCGCGATGGCGAAGGGATCGAAGCCGCGCGCCAGCCCCGTATCCACCAGTGCCAGGAGCGGAAAGGCGAGCCCGCTGCCGAGTGCCAGCGCGGCCACCGCCGCGGCGGTGAACCCGGGTGCCCGGCGCAGCGTCCGCCTGGCGAAGCGAAGATCCTGGAGAAGCGTGTTCATCGAGGTCACCCGGTGCGCGTGGGGACTGCCATCTGCCACCTTCAGCCGGGTCCATGAAGGATACTGTTGGCGAAATGCTGGAGGCGCCGCTGGAGCGCCCCCCTCCGGCTCGCTGGGGCTCGCCACCTCCCCCCAAATCTGGGGGGAGGATGAACGGCTCTTGCTGTGGCGCTGCACTTCGTGCACCGGACGACTCTCCCCTCCCCCAGCATTGGGGGAGGGGCCGGGGGTGGGGGCGCCCTGCCGGCTACACGAATCTCCTACCAGCCGCTCTCCCGCACACGACCCGCTTTCCCGATCGTCGTGCCGACGAGTATCTTCCCGCTGCGGGTGCAAGATACCCTACGTCGGCGCAGGCGCAAATGCGCGCCCCAGCTGTGGAGTGTCCATCTTCCCTCTCCGGTATGCCCAACGCCGAGATCCACTTCCTTCTCGCGAGTAAGGTCCTCGACCACTGGCGCGCGCATCCAGCCGAGGCGCCCTTCGGCCCCGACGATCCCGCGGCGGTCGACGCCTTTCTCCTCGGCTCGGTCGCCCCTGACCTGGGCTACTTCCCCCGGGGCGAGTACCTCTTCTCCGAGCTGGTGCACCTGGTGCGCAGCAGCGATCTGGTGCGCGGCCTGGTGGAGGTCGCCGCAACCGATGCGCAGCGCGCCTACGCCTGGGGATGGGCGACCCATGTGCTGGGGGACGCGGCCATCCACCCGCTGATCAACCAGGCCTGCTCGGAGGTCGTCTCCGGCACGCGTGAGCTTCCCGCCGTCCTGCCGCGGGACGACCGCACGCACATGCGCGTCGAGTACGGCCTCGATGCCGCCTTCTTCCGGCGCTACCCGCATCTCGAGCAGCTCCGGCTCCGCCGCGATCTCGACCCTGCCGGGGCGGCGCACCTTACAGTCGCATTCGGCCGCACCTACGGCTGGCAGCTCGATGCCGGGACGCTCCTGCGCTCGCACCGCGTGGTGAGCCGGGCGGTGCGAGCGGGAGTGATCTTCAACCGCGTCGCCACCTCCCGCTTCCGGCGCCGCCCGCTGCATGCGCTCGCCCGTCTGGGGCTCTCCGCGTTCGGTCGGCCCAGTCGGCTGCTCCCGGAGAGTTATGGTCTGGCGCCGCTCCTCTGCGCCCTGCTCGACCCGGTCCCGCCGCCGGCCTGGCTGGTGGAGGAGGTAGAGCGGGTGGTGCGGAGCTTCCTCGATAGGTTCGGCGAGCACTACACCTCCGGTCTGCGCGGTCTGCAGAACTACGACCTCACCAGCGGCGCCCTCGCTCCGCAGGAACCCTCCGCGCCGCGCACCCTGCGGGCGCTGCGGGAGCTGGCGGAGCGCAGGACCGACTCCGGTGCAGCGGGACCCAATCGTGCATCGAGCAGCGGTGTACCCGAAAAGAGGGGGGTGTCTCTGTGACTGACCTGCCCCTGCCCTGTGAGATACGACGGGGCGAGCTCGAGGCGCCGCTGATCGCCGCGGCGATCCACGCCGGGCACGCCGTGCGCCCGGAGATCGCGGAGCGGCTGGCGATCGATGAGGCCGCGCGGCTGCGCGAGGAGGACCCCTTCACCGACCGCTGGACCGAGGTTGCGCCCGCGCGCATCGTAGGCACCGTCTCCCGCTTCGAGGTGGACCTCAACCGCCCGCGCGAGGGCGCCATCTACCGCACCGCCGAGCAGGCATGGGGGCTCGAGGTGTGGAAGGGGCCGCTCCCCGAGTCAGTTGTCGAGGGATCGCTGCAGCGCTACGACGCCTTCTACGCCGAGGTTCGCCGGCTGCTGGACGAGGCGGAGCGGCGCTTCGGCCGCTTCGTGGTGCTCGACCTGCACAGCTACAATCACCTGCGCGAGGGAGCCGGCTCGCGGCCCGCGGACCCGCAGCAGAACCCGGATGTGAACGTGGGTACCGGCAGCATGGACCGCGCGCGCTGGGCGCCGTTGGTGGACCGCTTCATCGCGGAGATGGTGGGGTTCGACTATCCCGGCGGACGGCTCGACGTGCGGGAGAACGTGAAGTTCCGCGGCGGCCATTTCCCCACCTGGATCCACCGTACCTATCCCGGGAGCGGCTGTGCGATCGCCGTCGAGCTGAAGAAGTTCTTCATGAACGAATGGACGGGCGAGCCGGACCCCGAGCACCTCGCGGCGATCCGGCGCGCGCTGAGCGCTGCGGCGGCCGGGGTGCTCGAGGAGCTGGAGCGGATGGGAGGGTGAGCGGCTTAGTGCTCGCCCACCGTGCCGGGGGTATGAAACCCCCGGCATGGAACAGCAGGCGTCCTCCGGACGCAGTTCCGCCCGCGAGGGCGGTCGCAGTTTCCTGCCGGGTCGTTTATCGGCCCGGTAGTGGCGCGCAGCCGCACATCCCTGAGGCGTCGGGCAACTTGTGGGAATGCATCGCCCGTGAAGCACGAGGGGGTAAGGGCCCCGAGAACTGAGATTCGGATGACCGAGCGTGGTTCGGGCACAGGAGAACTCGTGCAGGCGATGGTCGAGCGCCTCGCGCGCGGCGAGCGCGTGCGGCAGCGGCTTCCGGGCGGCGGGCGCATCCACCTGGATCGCGCTCTCCCTTTTCTCGCCGTCTACCGCATCCCGCCCGGGGGCGGCGACGCGGAGACGCAGGGACTCGTCACCGCCGAGCCCGCCTACCTGATCGCGCCCGGCGAGCCGGATCGCCAGCGGGAGGTGACAGCGCTGGTATGCGACCTGGCGGAGGCGATGCGGGCGGAGTTCGGCGCCTTTCTGGTCGTCGAGATCTGGTCGGCCCGGGAGGGCACCAGCGCCACGCAGGGCGAGGAGCCGGTCTCCGGCGAGCGCCCCGCAACGGTGCGTCGCCCCACCTTCTCCGTGGTCGCGGGAACGCTTCCGGCCTCCGACCCTACGGTGCAGAGCCTCGAGCGCACCCTGGCCGACATCCCGCTGCGCCCGCCGCCGCTCGATGTGGAGATCGTCGAGAGCGACGCGGCGCATCCCCCGGAGCTGCCGCCGCTGCTCCCGGCGGAGGATATCCCGCGCGGCGGCATCCACCTGCTCGGCGTCGAGGTGCAGCCAGTCTACCGGCAGGCGAAGACAGGTGTGGCGTTCCCGGTGCTTCTTCGCACCGCGCGCCGCGGGCTCGCCCACGCGCTGCGCCAGACCTTTCATCACTTCGCGATCAACCACACCTCGCTACGGGCCGAGCACTACCACGAGCTGGGCCGCCGCACCCCGCTCGAAGCGGTCTGGGAGGCAGACCGCCGCCTCAGCGAGATCACCTCCACCTTCGACTTCCTCCTGCAGGTCACGCCGGTCAACGCGCGGCGGGTGTGGAGCGAGTTCGAGCGGGGCGGCTTCGCGGAGACGCCGGTGTTCGACTACCGTCCGCTGGTCGTCGACGCCGCGGCACTGAAGCGGCGGCTCTACGCGATCCGCACCGACCGCATCGAGGATCCCACTCTCGCGCACCTGCTCGACGATACGCGCGACGAGCTGGACCGCCGCATTACGATGTTAGGCGACCGGAACACCGACTGCTTCCTCTACGGCAGCCTGCAGGTGTACGGCGGGGTCGACGATGCGCTCCACCGGCTGGCGCTCGAGCTGCTCGAGACGATCGATCCGATCGACGAGCAGGACGATGGCACCCCGACCCTCGGCGCCGAGGAGTTCGCCGCGCAGGCGGAGCGCGAGCTCGAGTTCTTTCGTGGACTCGACCCCACCCTCGACTCCGTGGTCGAGGTGAGCGGTGATGTACATGGCGTCATGGTCTCGGCCGGGCGGTTGCTGGTGAGCACGGGCACCAAGATCTCCGCGGCGCGCGCCGACGCGCTGATCCAGCACGAGGTCGGCACCCACGTCCTCACCCACCACAATGGCGCCGCGCAGCCGCTCAGCCAGCTCTCGAGCGGGCTGGCCCGCTATGAGGAGCTGCAGGAGGGGATCGCGGTGTTCATGGAGTATCTGGCCGGCGGCCTCGTTCCCTCGCGGCTGCGCACCCTCGCCGCGCGCGTCGCCGCGGTGCGCTGCCTGACGGATGGCGCGGAGTTCCCCGAAGCGTTCCGTGAGATGACCCGCAGATACGGCGTACGGGAGCGCGCCGCCTTCACCCTCTGCATGCGCGTCTATCGGAGCGGCGGCCTGACCAAGGACCTGGTCTACCTGCGCGGTCTGGTGCGCCTTCTGGATTATTTGCGTGCGGGCGGCGAGCTCGAGCCGCTCTTTCTGGGAAAGATCGCGCTCGCACACCTGCCGCTGATGCAGGAGCTGCGCTGGCGACAGGTGCTGCGTCCGCCGCCGCTGCTCCCGCGCTGCCTCACCACCGACGCGGGCGCCACCCGTCTCGCCCGCGCACGCGCCGGGCTCCACCCACTGCAACTCCTCGAGGAGGAAGGCTGATGCGCATTGGATTCGTGGTAAACGACATCGCCACCGAACACCCGAACTACAGCACCACGCGGCTGGCGATGACCGCGCTGCGGATGGGACACGAGGCGTGGGTGATCGGCGTCGGCGACTTCGCCTACGATCCCAACCAGTCGATCAGCGCCCGTGCGCACTCCGCCCCGCGGGCCAAGTACAGCAGCGGCGAGGCCTATCTGACCGCCCTGCGCGGGCCGGAGGCGAAGCAGGAGCGGCTCTCCGCGCGCGACCTCGACGTCATCCTCCTGCGCAACGACCCCGCCGAGGACATCATCTCCCGTCCCTGGGCGCAGCACGCCGGGATCGTCTTCGGCCAGCGCGCCGCCCGGCGCGGCACCATCGTGCTCAACGACCCCGACGGGCTCTCGAAGGCGCTCAACAAGCTGTACTTCCAGGACTTCCCCGAGGAGGTGCGCCCCCGCACGCTGATCACCCGCGACCGCGAGGAGATCCGCGCCTTCGCCAGAGACGAGAACGGGCCGATCGTGCTCAAGCCGCTCGCCGGCTCGGGCGGCACCAACGTCTTCCTCGTGCGCCCCGAAGATGCGTCCAACCTGAACCAGATGATCGATGCCATCGCCCGCGACGGCTACGTCGTCGCGCAGGAGTACCTGCCCGCCGCCGAGCAGGGCGACATGCGCCTCTTCATGATGAACGCGGAGCCGCTCGTCTACAAAGGCAAGTACGCCGCCTTCCGGCGCGTGCGCAGCGCGGGCGACATGCGCAGCAACCTCACCGCGGGTGGCAAGCTCGCCCAGGCGCAGATCACCGCCGAGGCCCTGAAGATGGCCGAGATCATCCGACCCAAGCTGGTGATGGATGGCATGTTCCTGGTCGGCCTCGACATCGTCGGCGACAAGCTGATGGAGGTCAACGTCTTCAGCCCCGGCGGCCTGGGCAGCGCGCAGAAGCTCGAGAAGGTCGACTTCGCGCGCGCCGTCATCGAGGCGCTCGAGCGCAAGGCGCAGTACCACGCCCACTACCGCCGCGGATCGGACAACCCGGTGCTCGCGACGCTCTGAGGCGGCTGCCGGCCCTCACCCCCTAGCCCCCTCTCCCATGAAGGGAGTAGGGGGAACACTACCGCGCAGGGGCAAGCTCCGGTGGCGCTGTTCAACCCCCTCTCCCCTTGTGGGAGAGGGGTGGCGAGCCCTGGCGAGCCGGGGTGAGGGCCGGCCAGCGGCGCCACCACGGGGTGCAGAGTTGCTCCAGTGCTCCCCCCGTTGTATGCTGTGGCGCGGACCCATGACCGGACCTCTGCTCCGCTTCGATTCGGCCGCGTGCGGTCAGCGCTCCTCACGTCGAACCGGCAGCTCATTTTCCTTATTTCGGAGGCGGCAGCATGCGATCCCGGGCTCTTCTCCTGCTCGTCGTTCTCTTCCTTCCCGCCGCTCTGGCGGCGCAGCAGCCACGTGTATCCGGCCGCGTTACCGGCCCGGCGGGAGAGCCGCTCGCCGGGGTGCAGGTGGTGGAGAGGGGGACGCGCAACGGCACGCTGACGGATGCGGTCGGTCGCTACGAGCTTCGCTACAGCTCACCGGACGCCACGCTGCGCTTCACGATGATCGGCTACCGCGTGGAGGAGCGGCGGGTCGAGGGTCGCGCCACCGTGGATGTCGCGCTCACCGAGGAAGGCGTCCAGCTCCAGGGCTTCACCGTGGTGGGCTCGCGCCGCCAGAACCGCTCCGCGCTGGAGACGCCGGTGGCGGTGGATGTGATCGAGATCGCCGAGGTGGCGCAGAGCACGGGTCGGCTCGAGGTCAACCAGATCCTGCAGTACGTGGCCCCCTCCTTCAACGCCAACCGGCAGTCGGGCGCGGATGGCAGCGACCACATCGACCCGGCCACGCTGCGCGGCCTCGGCCCGGACCAGACGCTGGTGCTCATCAACGGCAAGCGGCGCCACCAGTCCTCGCTGATCAACATCTTCGGCTCGCGCGGCCGGGGGAACACCGGCACCGACCTGAACGCGATCCCGGTCACCGCCATCGAGCGGATCGAGATCCTGCGTGACGGCGCCAGCGCGCAGTACGGCTCCGACGCCATCGCGGGGGTGATCAACATCGTCCTGAAGTCGCGCGTTGACGAGTTCTCCGGCAATCTGACGAGCGGCGCCAATCGCGCCTCGCCGCCCTCCTCCTACGCGGTGCTCCGGGAGCATGACTGGGACGGCGAGCAGCTTCAGGCTGGTGGCAACTACGGCTTCCGCGTCGGCCAGGACGGTTTCGTGAACGCCACCGCCGAGTTCCTGGCCCGCGAGCACACCAACCGGCCGGCGGATCCCGCCCGGTGGGACATCTACCGCCGCCAGTTCGGCGACGCCGCCGGACGCAGCTTCGGGACCATGCTGAACACCCGCATCCCCCTCACGGAGCGCGCCGCCTTCTACGCCTTCGGCGGGCTGAACCTGCGGCACACGGACGCCTACGCCTGGACCCGCGAGCCCGAATCGATCCGCAACGTGCCCGCCATCTATCCTGCGGGCTTCGATCCGCTCATCCAGTCCGACATCCAGGACCGCTCGATCTCCGCGGGGGTGGGCACCGAGATTGGCGGGTGGAGCGTCGACTTCAACAACACCTACGGGTACAATCGCTTCCACTACACGGTGGACCGTACGCTGAACGCCTCCCTGCAGGAGCAATCCCCCACCCGCTTCGACGCCGGTGGGTTCGACTTCGCGCAGAACACGACGGGCGTCGGCGTCACCCGCCTCTTCCCTGAGGTGCTCGCCGGCCTGAACACCGCCTTCGGCGCCGAGTTCCGCATCGACCGCTACTCGATCTTCGCGGGGGAGGAGGGCTCGTATCGCACCTACGGACCGATCTTCCGGGAGGAGGAGGGGGAGATGGTGGTCGTGCCCGGCGGCTCGCAAGGCTTTCCCGGCTTCCAGCCGGACAATGAGCTGGCGGAGACGCGCTCGAACTTCGGCGCCTACGTGGATACCGAGCTGGACTTTTCCCCGCGCTTCATGATGGGCGCGGCCGCACGCTTCGAGAACTACAGCGACTTCGGCAGCACGCTGACCGGCAAGCTCACCAGCCGGTTCACGCTCAGCCACGCGCTCACGCTGCGCGGCTCGCTGAACACCGGCTTCCGTGCCCCCTCGCTCCCCCAGATCTACTTCAACACCACCTTCACCGACTTCGTGGCGGGAGTCGCGGTCGACAAGATCATCGCGCGCAACGACAGCCCGATCACCCGGGCGCTCGGCATCCCGACGCTCAAGGAGGAGCGCGCCACCAACGCCAGCCTGGGGCTCACCGCCCGCTTCGGCGACTTCAGCGCCACGGTGGACGGGTATCTGGTCGACGTCAAGGACCGCATCGTCCTCACCGGCGCCTTCGAGGAAGACGATGAGGACATTGGCGAGGAGCTGCAGCGCCTCAACGTGGGGGCCGCGCAGTTCTTCACCAACGCGCTGGACACGCAGACGCGCGGCCTGGACGTGGTGCTCACCTATGCCCGGGACTTCGGCCGCCATCAGCTGCGCAGCTCGCTGGCCGCGAACTTCAACGACATGGAGCTCGGCGCGATCAAGACGAGCCCCCAGCTGCGCGGCAAGGAAGAGGTTTACTTCGGGCTACGTGAGCAGCATTTCCTGCTCGCCTCGGCACCGCCGAGCAAGATCACCTTCGGACTCGAGCACGGCCTGGGACCGCTGCAGAGCGCGCTGCGGCTCAACCGCTTCGACCGGGTGGTGCTGATCGACTGGCTCGACGAGGAGGACGTCTACGACCCGAAGGTCACCACGGACCTCTCGCTGGCGTATCGCTTCGCGCCGGGAATGACCATTACCGTGGGCGGGACCAACATCTTCAACGTCTATCCCACTCAGCAGGACACGGAGACGGAGACCGGCGGGCTGTGGGACGCCGTGCAGATGGGCTCCTCGGGCGCCTTCTACTTCGCGCGGCTGAACGTCAACTTCCGCAACGTCCGCCGATAGCACTTCATAGCATCGGTGATCCTGACGAAAGCCCCGCGATCGCGCTGTGATCGCGGGGCTTTCGCCGTTTCTGCCGCTCGCACTCCTGCTCTGCCGATTATCGGTGCAGCCGGCAGAGCGGCCCCCTTCCCGGTTCCGCGGGAGTGACCGAACAACTCCCCGCGGTGCCATCTATCGTCTGATGCTTATGGCTTTGCGGCGACCGGTAGTCGTAGCGGTAACAGTAGGTCTGCCTGGCACCATCCTCCGGCTCCATCCATCGTGCTGCTTCCCTCCGTGCTTTTCCCAGTCGCGGATACGCTCTCGGCCACAACGTCGGCTTTCCCCATACGTTTCGGGACGCTACGTTCCGGAGCATCCAGAAGGTCAACCCTGGTCGGGATGCAGGCCGATGCTCAGATACTCCATTCTCCTTCTCATCCTCTTCTCTCCGGGTGCGTGTAGGATTGGCGCTGCCGTGCCCGGGCAGGTCGAGGCGGTTCCCGCGGCTTCTCCGTCTGCTTCGCCCCAGGAGGCGTTCTGGGCCAACCTGCGTCAGCAGTGCGACCGCGCGTACGCGGGGAGTCTGACGCTGGAGCCGCCGGGAGACGACATGCTTACAGGCACGGAAGAGCTCGTCGTCCACTTCCGTGAATGCGGCGCGGACACACTCAAGCTGCCGTTCCACATCGAGAAGGAAGCCCCACAGGGATGGGATCGCTCCCGCACCTGGGTCTTCATGCGCACGGCCGAGGGGCTGGAGATTCGACACGATCATCGGCACGAGGACGGCACGCCGGATGAGCGCAACTGGTATGGAGGACACACGCGGGAGGAAGGGACCGCGCATCGGCAGGAGTTCATCCTGGAGGAGCGCAGGGCAGCGGATGGTTCGTTGCTCGGCTGGCGAGTGGAGGTGGTGCCGGGAGAGCGCTACACCTACGGCACCATTCGTGGAGGAGAATGGACCTGGCGCGTGGACTTCGATCTGAGCCGGGCTGTCCCTGCGCCTCCTGCACCGTGGGGCCATGAAGGCTCTGCCGCACCAAGGTAGCACCCGCTGCTCATCTGTACTGCTGCTGGCTTCCCTGCTCCGAATGCCTTGCCCGTCGTCGGCAAATGTCCTATTTATCCCCCTATTGAGTATCCCTGCATGTTTCTACAGGAGGTTCGCATGGTGCAGCACGATCCGGTTGGTCGCCGCAGGTTTCTTCAGCGTTGTGGCGTGAGTGCCGCCGCGTTAGCCGTGACGGGTTGCGCTCCCAGGGGTGCTGCGCTGGTCGCCCCTCGGGAGCCGATCCGAGACCCGGATGTCGCACTGGAGCGGCTGCGGGAAGGGAACCAGCGGTATGTATCGGAACAGCCGCTGCGCTTCGAGCTCGACCAGGCACGTCGCCTCGAACTCATCGAAGGACAAACACCCATTGCCACTGTCTTCGCATGCGTGGATTCACGCGTTCCCGTGGAGCGTGTCTTCGACCAGGGTCATGGCGAACTCCTGGTGATCCGCACCGCCGCTCATGTGGTGGACGAAGCCGCGCTGGGGAGTATCGAGTTTGGCGTCGCACAGCTCTCGACACCCCTGGTGGTAGTGATGGGACACGAGCGCTGTGGCGCCGTGGCTGCTGCGATCAGCTTTGCCGAGACCGGAACACGGGCGCCTGGAAGCATCCAGACACTCGTGGAACGAATCAGTCCCGCGGTGGAGGCATCCCAGGGACAGGGGGGTGACCATCTCGAGAGCGCAGTCCGCACCCACTCCCGGATGGTCGCGCAGGGCCTGGGTGATTCGCCGGTGATCGGCCCAATGCTGCAGGAGGGACGGGTTCGAATCATCCCCGCTTATTATACGATGCGGACGGGGCGGGTGGAGTTCCTAACGATGTAGAGAGCTCCGGCAGAGAGGGGAGCCGTTCCCGATGTGGGCGAAGGGTGCCACCCCGGAGGCGAGTCAAGGAGCGGCCGTGAAGGGTGTCTCGCCAGACATGGCATTGCGATGAGTCAGCAACACAGGTTCCGGGCTGTCATAGAGGAAGCGGGTGGTGGAGGCGCCTTCGTGACCGTGCCCTTCGATGTCGAGCAAGCATTTGGCAGCAAGCGTGTGCCGGTGTGTGCCACCATCGATGGTGAGCCGTACCGCGGCACGCTGGTCCGCATGGGAGGCGACTGCCACATGCTGATGGTGCTCAAGGAAATCCGCCAGAGAATCGGCAAGCAGCCTGGAGACGAAGTGGAGGTGATGGTGCAGGAGGATCGCGAGCCGCGGGTGGTCGAGGTCCCGGCAGAGCTGCGAGTGGCACTACGCTCGAATCCGCAGGCCCAGAGCTTCTTCGATGCACTGGCGTTTACGCACCAGAGGGAATATGTGCGCTGGATCGCGGAGGCGAAGCGGGAGCAGACGCGCGCCAACCGCATCACGCGCACCGTGGAGATGCTCACCTCCGGCAAGAAGCCCCGTTAGGCCCGGCTTCAGCGTACGCGGACTTTGACGCGCTCGCCAGTGTGGAGGCGAACGGGGTACCGCAGCATCTCACCGAGGAATCATGAAGCCGTGGATCAAGGGAGCGGCGGCGGGAGTCGGCGCGCTTCTCGGCGGCGTCATCGTCGCTACAGCCTTCGGCTCCATCGCGTGGAGCCGGGCCACTTCGCGTACCGTTGAGCGGCTCACCACTTCGACACCCAGAGCCGGAGCCGAGATCTTCTCCCCCGAGCAGCTCGAGGGCCTGCCCGCGCCGGTGGCGCGCTATTTCGGTCTCGTGTTGACGCCCGGTCAGCCGCTGATCCGCAGCGCCCGCATCGAGCACGAGGGCGAGTTCCGGACCGGCCTGGACGCGCCCTGGAATCCGTTCCACTCCGTCCAGCACTTCACGGCCGATCCGCCCGGCTTCGTCTGGGATGCCAGCATCCGCATGGCGCCGCTCATGAACGTCCGGGTGCGCGACAGCTACATCGGCGGCAGCGCGGGGATGCGTGGCGCGGTGGCGGGGCTGGTGCCGGTGGTAGATCAGCAGGGCACCCCCGACCTCGCCGCGGGGGCGCTGCATCGCTACCTCGCCGAGGCAGTGTGGCTGCCCACCGCGCTGCTCCCCAGCCAGCATGTGGTGTGGGAGGCGGTCGACGACTCGACCGCTCTCGTCACCCTGAGCGACTCCGGCATCACCGTCACCTGGACGGTCCACTTCAGCGCAGCGGGTGAGATCGTGCGCGTCGAGGGGGAGCGGCTCCGGGACGTGGACGGAGTCGGTGTGCCCACGCCCTTCGTCGGCCACCACCGCAGCTCTCACGCCGATCCCACCCTCACCCGCTGCTTCCGTGGCCTCCCCGGCATCGTAGCTGGCTGTTCAGCCGCCGGCCGGCCTACGTCGAGCAGCAGGCGCGCGACAATCCACATCGCGATGGTGCCCAGCACGAGGAATCCCCCGATCGGTCCGATGACCTCGGCAGCTGTGAGCGAGATCCCGGCCCGGAGCTGACTCACCGTCTGCGCCGTGATCACGGGCACCAGCATCACGATCAGCACGAGAAGCGGAAAGGCGATCAGATAACCCCTGGCGTCACGGCGGAGCAGCAGCACGCCGGCGAGGAAGACGGCCGGTACGATGATCGCCAGGTCCAGCGCATGGGTGACCAGCATGGTGTATCCGGCCAGCAGCGTGGGCGGCTCACGCCCGAGCAGCGAACGCACCGGCGCCTCGAGCCAGACCGCGAGCGTCAGCAGCCCGGCGGCGAACAGGAACGCCGCGATGCCGCGCCGCGGCAGCCGCTCCGAGAATCGCGAGCCGAGGGGCTGAATCGCGCGGAAGGAGAGCACGAACGCAAACAGACTGGCTGAGAAGATCGCGACGTATACGAGGAAGAGGTCGTTGTAGGCGACGCCGAGCGAGAGCGTCGCATAGACATAGAGGAAATACGTCAGCACGCCGCTGAGGAGCAGGCCACCCCGAATCGAGCCACGCCGGTAGAGCAGCGTCGCGAGCACGAGCAGGGGAATCCCCAGCACGAGGCTCACCAGGTCCGTTCCGCGATGCCCGGCGCCAGCGAAGAGCGAATCGTAGCGGTACAACCCCCGCCCGTACACCTCCACCGACTCCCCCCGCACTGTCGTGAAGGTGAACGCGCCGGCGCCATCCTGCCAGAAGAGGCCGATGCCGGCGACGACCAGCGCCAGCACGGCCACCAGCGCCGCAAGCCAGACGACAGTACGGGAAACTCGCATGGGATCCTCCGCTGCTGAGGGTGCCGGGTGGATGGATCTTCATCCGGCACAGCTTGCCGACCTTGCGTTGTGAGCCATTCGCCCACGGTGAACGATGCATCCACGTCCGCTCCCGCGCTGTCGGACGATCTCCGTATGCGCTGTCAGGCGGGTCCGGTATCGCTGCCGATCAGCGCGGGCGATCGTCCGCGGTTGCCCGACTCACCTCACAGAGATCACCCGACAGATCCTCCGCTCCATCCAGGTAGATTGAGCGTGGGTACTCCCTCATCCCCGTGCACTGAGCCATGGGCTTCGCTTTGTGCTCACGTGGGAGGGAGAACCAGCAGAGAAGGTGAATGCGTCGCGGGGACCATGAAACGCTGGATCGATCGACAAGAAAGGAGGGGGCGATGCTGAGGGTTTTGACGATTGCCGCCGTTGTCGTTCTCGTGCTGCACGGCCTCATCCACCTGCTGGGCACGGCCGCCTACATGAGGCTCGCCGAGATCCAGGGACTGCCGTTCAAGACCACGTTGCTCGGCGGTCACTGGAATCTGGGCGAGAGCGGGATCTGGATCTACGGCGCCCTCTGGGCGCTGGCCGCGCTGGGGTTCTGGGCGGCCGCCGCGGGCTGGTTGGCCGGCTGGGGTGGCTGGCAGGGCATGCTGATGGGGGTGGCGCTCTTCTCCCTGCTGCTCACCGCGCTCGACTGGAGCACCGCCTTCATGGGGGTGATCGTCAACCTCGCGATTCTGGCGGCGCTCTGGTTGGGGCCGCGCCTCGCGGTCGCGTTCGCCCCGTGATCCCCGGGAGCGACCCGGTCGTCCATTCCGGCAGCGTTCAGGGCGTCATCGATTCCTCGCGGAAGATCTGCGACCGGATCCTCCAGCTGCGCCCCTCCCGGCGCAGCGCCATCATGTAGGTACCGGAGACGGTCTCCGCGGCTCCGTTCTGTGCGCCAGTCCGATACCAGTAGCGCCCGGAAGCGACCGCCAGGCTGCCGCTCACGGTGAAATCCGCGACACCGGTCTGGATCTCACCGGTGCCGGCGAGCTGCTGCTGGAAATGAGCCTCGATGGCCCGGCGCCCCTGTACCGGCTCCTGATCCGTGGGCAGCAACATGGCGTCCTCCGTGTAGAGCCGGGGAAGTGCAGTACGATTCTCCGGCGCCAGTACGCAAAACGAGACGGGCATGCAGCCGAAGCCGGTGCCCATCCCGTTGCGATTCTACTTCGCGTCCGACTACGGAGTTCCGGTCTCCCCCTCCCACTTGAGGTAGTCGAATCCCGTGCGGCAGCGGTGGCACCAGCACTGCGACACCGAGAGCTGGCCACCGAAGGGAGAGAGCACCTCGGTCTCGGTGCCGTCGCAGAAGGGGCAGGTCGGGTGCGGCAGAGATTCCTCCTCTCCTCTCCAGTCCGCCCGGGTGGGATGCGCCTCGGCCATCAGTCGAGCAGCAGCGCGCGGTTCTTGTCGCCGCGGACGCGGGCAAGGGTCTCGGCGTCGGGGCCGCCTCGCTCCGCCCGCCGCGTCCGCTCGTCCCACCCGGCCCACTCCAGATCGCCGCCGTAGGACCACTCGCCCTCCGGCTGCTGCGCGAGCGCGTCGCTCAGCCCGGCCTGGGCGAGCACCGGCGCCACCCGCTCCAGGAAGCGGGCGCGCAGCCCCTGCGGTCCCTCGCGCACGAGCCGCTCCTCGAGCAGCCGCCGCGCACCCTCTTCATCCTCGCGGCCGAACCAGCGCAGAACCGCGGGCAGGAGGCGCTCGACCTCCCGCTGCAGCTCCTCGCGCAGCGACTCGACGCGCGCCAGCCGGCGCGCCCATCCCGCGGCGTACTGGAAGTGGAAGTGCTCCTCGTCCAGCAGCTTCTGCACGCGGTTGTGCACCGGGGTGTAGCGGCTCTCGAGCAGTGCGCCGTACTGCACGGTCAGCGCGCTGTCGAGCAGCAGCGAGACCGCGATCAGCTCGCTCCAGGAGCGCAGCGGGCGGTCCAGCAGCTCGATCGAGCGGTACTCCGCCGCCTCCCGCTCATGCTCCAGGCGCTTGGGCTCCTCATCGAAGTCGGAGAGCAGCGCGTAGGTGAGGCGGCCGTGCCCCCACTCGTCCTGCGCCATCGAGGAGGCGGCGATCCCCGCCTCGATGGTGGGAGCGCCCAGCATCCAGTCGGAGTAGCGGATGCCGAGCAGCCGCTTGCTGTCGGCGAGCGCCAGGATCAGGTCGCGCAGTGCGTGGCGCGCGTCCTCCGGGAGCTGCGCCGCCTTCTCGACGCTCGCCTCGTGCGTAGTGGCCGCCGCGCTCACTCGACGACCGTCCCGTTCGCGACCTCGGAGCCGCCATAGGAGCCGGTGCCCGCCAGATGGACGATCTTCTCCTCCGGCAGCGCGGGCGGCGCCGTCAGCCAGCGCTCGCTGCGGTTCACCGGCAGGATCGCCTCGCGCGGGACCACACACATCTCGAACCAGTTCTGCTCGTCGTACGTCTTCCACGCATAGACGCGCGCCAGATCTCCATCCGGCGCATTCAGAAAGCCGATGTGGCGCAGCGGCTCCTCGCGGGTCTTACGGGCGAACACCTCGAATACGGGCTCTCTCATGTTGGCAACTGGTTATCCGCTATTTGTCCCAAACTACATGCTCACTCCGAAATGCTTCATCCGCTCGCGCCCCTCCGGGGAGATGCGCGCCTTGGTCCAGGCCGGGTTCCAGACCTCGTTGATGCGAACTCCCTCGACGCCAGGCTCGCGCTTCAGGCGATCCTCGATGTCGTAGTGGATGAAGGCCATGCACGGGCAGGCGATGGCGGTGAAGGTGAGGTCCACCTCGACGACGCCCTCCTCCTGGCGAAGGTCGTAGATCAGCCCCATGTCAACCAGGGAGATGGGGATCTCCGGGTCCATCACCTCGCGCAGCGCACCCCAGAGCGGACCGACGCGCTCCTCGGGCGGGACGGGATAGGGCCTCCCACCGCTCCCTTCCGACCCAGCACGCAAAACCGCCCGCTCGTCGTGAGCGCCTGAGGAAGGGAGGTGGTGGCTCTTCCCTCTTCCCTCCTTCCTCTTCCCTGGGGCCGCGGGGGCGGGAGGGGCAATCACGCCGCCTCCAGCACCTGGCGGAAGTGGTGGCCCTCCTGGATCGCCTCGATGTAGGGCTTGTTCGACGGGCCACGTCCCTTCCAGCGCTCGAAGACCTGATTCCAGGAGATCTCCCCCTCGTCGAAGAGCCAGCGCTTCTCCTCCTCGTCGTACTCGCAGGGGAAGGGATACTCCAGCACGTACTCCTGCCTCTCCTCGTCCCAGTGCGCGGGGACCTCGATGTCGATGGACTCGCAGAGGGGAACAGTCGCACTCATCCAGGTCTGGCGGAGCTGATCGTTGGTCAGCGCCTTGAGCTTGTAGTCGAGCTGGCCGGAGTGGCGCTTCATCCCATCCGGCAGGCCGAACCACTCGACCGCCATCGGGAACATCCAGTCCACCGCGTGCTGGATCTTCTCCTTCGCCTCGCCGCCCGCGGCGGAGAGTCGCTTCATCCACATCTCGCCGTGGCGCAGGTGGAAGGTCTCCTCCTGGTCCACCTTCACCAGCGCGCGCTTGAGCGGCCCGTAGGAGGTGTTCTTGTAGACGTCGCCGAGCAGCGTGATGCCGGCGCGGTCGTAGAGGCCGTTCGCCACCACCAGCTCCGCCCAGTTCTCGAGCGGGTGGTCGAAGCCGTAGGGGTGCTTGAACTCGTGCGGCTGGCGGCCGTAGACGAGCTGCTCCTTGTCCATCCCCAGGTCCTCGAGGAGGCGGTAGGCGATGTTGGCGTGCGCCAGCTCGTCCTGGATGATGGCGGTGGCGCTGACCATGGTGTTGGTCGAGGGCGCATCCCTGGCGGCGCCGAAGTAGGCGGGCGCGGAGATCAGCTCGGTGTCCGCCTGCACCAGGAGCTGCACGATGAGCGCGCTGCGATAGCCTTCGGTCATCTCGTCGGGATACTCGACGATGAAGCCTTCGTGCACCTTCTGCTTGAGTTCTTCCTCTGTGTATCGTGCCATGAAGCCTCTCTCCGTGCTGCACTTGCGGGTGCGGATCCTCGATTTTCGAACGAGCGTTCGAGGAACCTAGCGCGGCGCCGGAGGTGCGTCAAGCCGATGGCCACCCGATGCATGGGCGTTGCCGGGGGTGCGCAGGTCGCGTCCGGTGCTACGTACTCGTACGTATGTGCGCCGCCGCTGAAGAAGGGTAATCTCTCGGTGGTCGCATGGGACCTCGCCGCCTAGACCATTCCGGACTGTCGCCGCAGCAATGTCACCGTGAACGGGAGCCCGCTGCGCGATCAGGAAGAGCCAGCACTCCCTCCCCCAGGAGTCATGTAATGCGCAGACAAGCCGCGATCGAACGTGTGGCGGGCCTTCTCGCTCACGCGGATGTGCAGCTCGATGGAGACCGCCCCTGGGACATCCAGGTTCATGACGAGCGTTTCTTCTCGAGAGTCCCCGCGGAAGGCTCGCTTGGCCTGGGGGAATCCTACATGGACGGGTGGTGGGAGTGCGAGCAGCTCGATGAGCTCATCTACAAGCTACTCTCTGCACGGCTGGAGCAGCGCGTCAGGTCCGACTGGCGGCTCGCCGCGCACCTGCTGATGTCGCGACTGCTCAATCTCCAGAACAGGCGGCGATCCCGGGAGGTGGCGGAGAAGCACTACGATCTGGATACCGCGTTGTACATGTCGTTTCTGGATCCGTACAACCAGTATACCTGCGCCTACTTCCGGAACACCGATAATCTGAATCAGGCGCAGGAGAACAAGCTCGAGCTCATCTGCCGGAAGCTGCACTTGTCATCCGGAGACCGGGTGCTGGATATCGGGTGCGGCTGGGGCGGCTTTGCGAGGTTTGCCGCCGAGCGCTACGGCTGCCAGGTGACGGGGGTGACGATCTCCGCCGGGCAGGCGAAGTACGCGCGCGAGTTCTGCCGCGGACTGGACGTGCAGATCCTCGAATCAGATTACCGCGATCTCGCGAAGAGGATACCCGCAGCTGCTTTCGACAAGGTGCTCGTCTGCGGCATGATCGAACACGTGGGATACAAGAACTACCGCTCCCTCATGCAGACGGTGGAGCACTGCGTTCAGGATCACGGCCTGTTCCTGCTGCATACCATCGGAGGGAGGACTTCCCGCACCACCAACGTCCAGAACCGGTGGGTTGCCAGGTACATATTTCCCGCTGGAATGTTGCCCTCCCTCCAGCAGTTGACCACTGCCGCGGAGAACGTGCTGGATCTCGAAGACCTGCACAACTTCGGTTCACGGCATTATGAGAAGACGCTGCTGGCGTGGTGGAGCAACTTCGAGTGCAGCTGGGATGCGATCCGCTCGCGCTACGACGAGCGGTTCTACCGCATGTGGCGATTCTATCTGCTTTCCTCCGCGGGAACCTTCCGAGCCCGCAAGCAGCATCTCTGGCAGATCGTTTTCTCGAAGAACGGCGTCGGAGGGGAGTACGAGGCCGTGCGCTGGTGAGCGCTCGAGCACCCTCGTCGGCGCCGCCTGCCTCACACCTCATGGGGGCGGAATCGATTGGCGTTCTACGTCATCATGATCCGCTCCCTACGTACTCCGCCGACTGACCCTGAGGGTGCCGCACGGCTTACCTTGATCCCACCGACAGAGGCGCACACATGGCAACTCGATAGATATGCACCGCAGCAATCCACTCCTCGCGATCCTCCGCTTCCTCGCCCACCATCCCCGCAGAGCCCTGTTGGTCGTTGCCGCCGCGGCCGTACCCTTCGCCGCGGCGACGACGGGTCTTCGCCCCGACAACAGCCTCTCCGTCTGGTTCGTCGAAGATGACCCGGCGCTGCTCAGCTATCAGGAGTTCCTGCACGAGTTCGGCAACGACGAGGTGGTAGCGGTCGGCTACCACGCGCCGCAGTCCGTCTTTGCCCCGGAAGAACGCGCGCTGCAGCGGCAGGCGGCGGAGCGGCTCGCCGGCGTCGAGGGGATCGCGGAGGTGCTCGCCGCGGGGCCGCTGCTCGAGAGCCGTGGCGACAGCGAGGCGACGCGGGCCTTCCTCCGCCGCGCCGGCCTGGTCTCCGGGGACGGCCGCACGGCGACGCTGCTGCTGCGCATGGAGGCGCGCGACGACCTCGACGCCGCGCGCGGCGAGATCCTGCGCGACGTCGAGCAGGTGCTCGGCGCGACGCTCGGTGCTGCCGGTCGCACGACGCGCCTGGCGGGCACGGGCGTGCTCTACGAGGCGCTGAACCAGCAGACCATCCGCGACAGCGGCATCTATTTCGGGCTGACCCTCGCGGTGATGGCTCTCCTGCTCTGGCTCTCGCTGCGCAGCTGGCGCGCGGTGGCGGTCGCACTGGCGGCTCCTGCGCTGGCGGTTCCGCTGACGCTGGGACTCTTCGCCCTGGCGGGCCGGCCGCTCACGCAGGTCACCGCGATCCTTCCCGTGCTGATCCTGGTGATCGGCCTCGCCGACGCCATCCACCTGATCTCCCACTACCAGGCGGCACGGCGCGCCTCTCCCCCCGCCACGGAGGAGGAGCGGCGGGAGCTGGTGGCGCGGAGCGCGGCGCGGGTGGCGGTTCCCTGCCTGCTCACCTCGGTCACGACCGCGCTCGGCTTTCTGGCGCTCGCCAGCTCCCGCATGGCGGTGGTGCGTGATCTGGGTCTATTCGCCGCGGTGGGGATGCTGCTCGTCTGGGTGCTGGCGATGAGTATCTGCACTGCGGCGCTGGCGCTCCGGGAGATCCCGACCGCGGCTGCCGGTGCGCGCGGCGGGTGGCTCGAGCGGCTCCTGGACGCGCTCGCGCGGGCTCTTCCCCGGCGACGGCGGATGGTCGTCGCGGGGAGCATCGCCGCCACTACGCTGCTGCTGGTGGGCGCCACGCGGCTGGTGGTGGACACCTACACGATCGAGCTTCTCCCATCCGGACACGTCGTGCGGGAGGATAGCGACTGGATGCAGGCGAACGCCGGGTTCTATACCCCGCTCGAGTTCACAGTGCGCTCGGCCGGAGAGGGCGGGGTGCGGCAGGCGGAGATCCTGGTGGGAGTCGAGGAGTGGCAGCGGCGTGCCGAAGCGCGTGCGGAGGTGGGGCGCACCTTCGGCTACCGGGAGGCGCTCGCCACGGCCTCCGCCGCGGATGCCGGTAGCCTGAGCAGCTACCTTTCGGCGGATGGACGGAGCGCCCGCGTCACGGCGTACGTGGCGATGATGAGCGCGCGGCGCATCGCGGAGGCGGCGCGGGCGCTGGAAGGGGAGGGAATGGAGATCTTCGGGACCGCGGCCACGGTGCGCGCCGCGGGGTATCTGCCGCTCTACGTGCGCATCATCGACTACGTGGTCGAGAGCACCGTCTGGGGGCTG
>JBPCIT010000269.1:0-5871 GCA_051006015.1 Longimicrobiaceae bacterium | reverse complement strand
CTCGTCCAGCCGCGCCTCGATGCGGTAGTCGATGCCCTGCTGGAAGCGGGCGGTGTCCGGCGCCACGACCTCCGGCGCGAGGGTGGATGCGGTGAGAAGCGTAAACAGTGCAGCGATCACGGCGGCTCCCATTGTCAGGTTCGGGCAGGAACATGGGACGGAAGGCAGGTGCGGGCAAGCGAGTTTGCCTCGCGGTGGGACACCGCGGACGGTTATCTTGGGCGATGTGCAGCACGCCTGATCCACCATCCGCCGCAAATGCACGATGAACGACCGCACCGCTCTTCTCCTCGGCGCCACCGGCCTGGTGGGCGGGCACTGCCTGAACTTCCTGCTGAACGACGAGTCCTACGGGCGAGTGAGCGTACTCGGGCGGCGCCCTCTGGAGCGCGAGCACCCGAAGCTCGAGCAGCACCTGGTCGACTTCGACCGGCTGGAGGACTCCGCCGAGCGGATCCGCGCGCAGGACGTTTTCTGCTGCCTCGGCACCACGATCAAGAAGGCGGGCTCGCAGGAGGCGTTTCGCAGGGTGGACTTCGAGTATCCCCTGCAGAGCGCTCGCATCGCCGCGCGGCAGGAGATGGAGCGTTTCCTGATCGTCACCGCCATCGGCGCCGACCCCGGCTCGCGCATCTTCTACAACCGCGTCAAGGGAGAGGTGGAGGAGGCGGTGAGGGCGCTCCCCTTCGAGAGCCTGGTGATCCTGCGTCCCTCGCTGCTGCTGGGGGAGCGCGAGGAGATGCGCCCCGGCGAGCGCCTCGCCGAGCCGGCGATGCGGGCACTCTCGCCGCTGATGCTCGGCCCTGCGAGGAAGTACCGCCCCATCGAAGCCCGCAAAGTGGCCGCGGCGATGGTGCGGCTGGCGAAGGAGGGGCGGCAGGGGGTGCGGATCGTCGAGTCCGACGAGATCGCGCGCATCGCCTCCTGAGGCGCCGGTGCCAGTGGTCGTTCGGTCCTCTGCAAAGCTGAGGTGAGCCATGTCCGATCTGATGCCGGGGGACTACCCGAACCTGCTTGGAGAGATCAAGCAGCGCATCCGCTCCGCCCAGTACGAGGCGCTACGGGCGGTCAACCGCGAGCTGATCACCCTCTACTGGGACATCGGCCGGCTGATCGTGGAGCGGCAGGCGGGGGATTCGTGGGGGCAGTCCGTCGTGCGGCAGCTCGCCAGGGATCTACAGGCGGAGTTCCCGGGCGTGCAGGGCTTCTCCGCACGCAACATCTGGCGGATGCGAGATTTCTACCTCACGTACCGCAACAACGAAAAACTGCCACCATTGGTGGCACAAATTGGCTGGACCCATAACGTGACCATCCTGGAGAAGTGCAAGGACGATCTGGAGCGCGAGTTCTATCTGCGGATGACGCGGCGGTACGGCTGGACCAAGAATGTGCTCATCCACCACATCGAGAACCAGAGCTACGAGAAGACGCTGCTCGGACAGACGAACTTCGCCGAGACTCTGCCGGCAGAGGTCCGCGCGCAGGCGAAGCTCGCGGTGAAGGACGAGTACACCTTCGATTTCCTCGAGCTGGGCGACGAGTACAGCGAACGCCAGCTCGAGACCGCGATCCTGGCGCACGTAGAGCCTTTCCTGCGCGAGATGGGCGGGATGTTCTCCTTCATCGGCAGCCAGTACCGGCTGGAGGTCGGAGGGCACGATTACTTCGTGGATCTGCTGCTGCACCACCGTGGATTGCGCTGCCTGGTGGCGGTCGAGCTGAAGATCGGCGAGTTCATGCCGGAGTACGTGGGCAAGATGCAGTTCTACCTCGCGGTGCTGGACGATCAGGCGCGCATGCCGGAGGAGAAGCCCTCGATCGGCATCATTCTCTGCAAGTCCAGGGACGAGACCGTGGTCGAGTACGCCCTGCGCGACGCGAGCAAGCCGATCGGCGTGGCCACGTACCGCCTGGTGTCGGAGCTGCCGCAGGAGCTGCGGGGGCAGCTACCCGCGCCGGAGCAGGTAGCGAAGCTGCTGGAGGGGATCGAGCCCTGACCGCGGCGTGCGGTGCTTGCCCGTGGCGTAGCCGGGCGGATAAGTTGGCTGCCGTCCCATCCACCCCTACCTTTACCTTCGCGCGTCCCGCGCGAGAAAGGAAATCGCATGGCCATCCAGATCCAGACCCCGGGCGTGCACCACATCGCGCTGCGCTCGAGCGACCTGCAGCGCTCGCGGCGCTTCTACATCGACACGCTCGGCTTCTCCCCCATCCTCGAGGCTGAGGGGATCTTCCTCTTCCTCGCCGGCAACACCGCCATCGGGGTGCGGGGGCCGACGCAGGAGAGCCCGAGCGGCGACCGCTTCGACCCCTTCCGCGTGGGGCTGGACCACATCGCGCTGGCCTGCACGGACGACTCGGAGCTGGAGCGCGTAGCGCAGGCGCTGGCGGATGCAGGCGTCGAGAACACCGGGGTGAAGATGGACGAGACGCTCGGCAAGCGCTACGTCGCTTTCAAGGACCCCGACCGCATCCAGTGGGAGCTGTACATGGCGTAGTGCCGCTCGGGGCGGGCTGCGCGCCCGCCCCATCCTATCCCGCGCCAACCTCACGGCCGGTATCCCTTCCTGTCTCTCTTCGGAGGAATCGATGTCAACGACGCAGAACCAGCAGGTACGACAGGAGATCGAGGCGGTGGTCCGTCGCTGGATGGAAGCCTACCGCAGCGGAGACGCCGCGCAGCTCTCCGGCCTGTATACGGACGACGCCCTCCTCCTCCCGCCGGATACCGATATGGTGCGCGGGAGGGAGGCGATCCAGCAGGTTTTCGGTGGCATCATGGCGAGCGGGGTGAAGGAGATCAACCTGAGCATCGTCGAGATCGAGTCGGACGGCGGCCAGTTTGCCCACGAGGTAGGGACGGCGGAACTCGTCATCCGTCCGGAAGGGCAGCCGGAGATGCGGGGCACCGGCAAGTACGTCGTAATCTGGAAGCGGGCGGGAGACTCCTGGAAGCTCCACGTGGATATCTTCAACATTACTGCGCCGCCTCAGTAGTAGCGGCGGCGGCGATCTTCGTTCTGTCCGCCTACGGATAGGCACACCATGACGACATCATCCTCCGCGCACCAGCAAGCGGCCATCCAGCGTCTGCAGGCAGCGATGAACGAGCACGACCTGGAAGCCTTCCTCGCCTGCTTCGACCCCGAGTATCGTAGCGAGCAGCCAGCGCATCCGGACCGCGCCTTCGGGGGAGTCGAGCAGGTGCGGAAGAACTGGTCGAAGATCTTTGGCGGCATTCCTGACTTTCGGGCGGAGCTGCTCCGCCACACGGTAGACGGGGATACCCACTGGGCGGAGTGGCGCTGGTTCGGCACGCAGCCGGACGGCGTACGGATGGAGCTGCGGGGCGTGACCCTCTTCCGAGTGGAGCAGGACCGTATCGCGTGGGGGCGGCTCTACATGGAGCCCGTAAAGGAACAAGGGGCGGGGATCGATGAGGCAGTTGACGAGATGACCGCATCGGCGCGGGCCTCGTCCCATCCACAAGAGAAAGGAGCCCGGTCATGATTCTGGTCGTCGGTGCCACCGGCCTGCTCGGTGGCAAGATCACGCGCCAGTTGCTCGAGAAGGGGAAGCCGGTGCGCATCCTGGTGCGGGAGGGCTCCGACCATCAGGCGCTGGTGGACGCGGGCGCCGAGCCGGTCTTCGGAGACCTGAAAGATCGCGCCTCGCTGGACCGGGCGATGCAGGGCGTCGATACGGTGCTCACCACCGCGAACTCGGCAGCACGTGGAGGAGACGACAACGTGCAGACGGTCGAGGTCGAGGGGAACCAGAAGCTGATCGATGCGGCCAGGGATGCAGGGGTGGAGCACTTCATCTTCACCTCCGCGTTGGGCGCGAGCCCCGAGAGTCCAGTGCCCTTCCTGCAGGGCAAGGGAACGACCGAGGAGCACCTCCGGGCGAGCGGGATGACCTACACCATCCTCTCGCCGAACATCTTCATGGAGATCTGGATCGGCATGATCGTGGGGATGCCGCTGCAGCAGGGTCAGCCGGTCACCCTGGTGGGAGAGGGAAACCGCCGGCACACCTTCGTCTCGATAGAGGATGTCGCCGCCTTCGCGGTCGCCGCGGTGGACAACCCGGCCGCGCGCAATCAGCAGCTCTTCATCGGCGGACCGGAGGCGGTCTCCTGGAACGAGGTCGTGGACCGGACCAACCGGGTGGTCGGCCAGGAGATACCGGTGCGGCGGGTAGCGTCTGGCGAGCCGCTCCCAGGTCTGCCCGAGACCGTCAGCCAACTCGCCGCCGCTCAGGACAGCTACGACTCGCCGCTGGATATGACGGAGAGCTACCGCACCTTCGGTGTCCAGCCCACCTCGGTGGACACTTTTCTCGGCAGGATGTTCGGGAACAGGAGTACGTGAGTGCGGAAGTCCGAAAGTAGCAGCAGTTCACTTTCGTACTCACGTACTTTCGTACTCGTAGTTATGCGAGCAGCGTCAGCCGCCCCGGCAGCAGCTCGAACTCCAGCTCGTGCGCCGCCTCGGTGAGGATCTCGCCGTCGGCGTGGACGGGGAGCGGCTCGGAGCTGGAGATGTGGACGTGGCGGGCGCGGTACATGTGCACCGGCGGCTTCTCGGTGTGGGTACCGCGCATCAGGCTGGGGATCAGCCGCAGGATCTGCGGCACGCCGAGCGCATCGGCGACGCAGACGTCGAGCATACCATCATCGATGCGCGCGTTGGGACAGATCCAGAAGGCGCCGCCATGGCAGCCGCCGTTGCTGACGTTGACCAGGGTGATGCGGCGGTTGAGAACCTCCTTTCCGTCGATCGCCACGCGGACCTCCGGCGTGCGATGGTCACGCAGTACCTTGACCAGCGCCCACGCATAGATCGAGATCCCGCGCAGCCGCTTGATGCGGCTCGCCTCGATGGCGACGCGCGCATCGAATCCCACTCCCACCCCATTGGTGAAGAAGCGCTGCCCCACCCGGCCGATGTCCACCTGGCGCGGCGTGGCGGCGAGCAGGCGCCGGGCGGCCTCCGCCGGCTGGTTGCGCGGCAGCCCCGCCACCTTGATGAAGTCGTTGCCGGTGCCCTGGCCGATGATCCCCATCGGCAGCGTCGGCCCACCATCGGCGGCGTGCATCAGACCGTTCGCCACCTCCTGCACCGTCCCATCGCCCCCTACAGCCACCACCGCAGGGTAACCAGCCGCCACCGCGCCCGCCGCCAGCGTCTCCGCGTGGCGCGGCCCCTCGGTGGTCGCCAGCTCGTACCCGGCGCCTGCCGCGTCCAGCACGGCCTCGGCGCCGCGCCAGGCGCGCAGCGCGCCTCCACGGTCCGCGGCCGGGTTGAGGATCACGAAATATCGCGGATCTGCCATGCAGCGCCTCTGTGTCGGGTAGCGGAGCGAGGGAGCAGAAGAACACGCGGAACATAGTAACCTCCGCACCCACGCTGGTATAGACCCTGCAGACCCGATAGCGCGAGTCCGTCCGCGCTCCGGACGGCAGGAGCGGAAGCAGCAGCAAGAGAGCGCATGCAGGGGGCCCAAGAACTCAACCAGGAACGGACAATGGCATCAACGGACATCGACAGCTACGGCACAGGCGGCACCGATGCGTGGGCCCAGCGCCCCGGCCCCGCCGGCGCGGTGAGAGGCGCCTGCGACAGCGGGTACGACGAGGGATCGGACGCGAACGTGGGGCAGGCGGAGCGCTGGGCCTCGCTGGTGGGCGGCGGGGTGATCGCGCTCGCCGGGCTGCGGCGGGGCGACAGCGTGGGGTTGGCGGCGGCCGTGGTGGGCGGCCTCTTCTTGTATCGCGGCCTGACCGGCCACTCGCCCATCTACGATCAGCTCGACGTCAGCACCGCCAGTCGCGGGAGCGAGAGGGGACTTGCCGGACTGGTCCGC
>JBPCIT010000268.1:0-4794 GCA_051006015.1 Longimicrobiaceae bacterium | reverse complement strand
GTCTGTCCATTGAGCCTCCTGTTGGTTGAGCCAGGCCCTCACCTCCCGGCCCCCTCTCCCAAGGAGGGAGAGGGGGAGAACTGCAGTCCCTGCCGTAACGCCCGCAGTGCGGTTTGGCAGGATCGTGTTCCCCCTCTCCCCTTGTGTGCGAGGGGGTTAGGGGGTGAGGGCCGCCACCCCCGCGCGACTTGCCCGCTGCGCGCGAGCTGTATTACTCTTCGCCATACATCCTGAGCGGGAGGTGATCCATGCCGGTGAGCGTACGCCTGGATGAGAGCACGTAGAGGCGCCTCGAGCGGATGGCGCGAACGACCGGGCGGTCGAGATCCGACCTGATCCGTGAGGCGATCGTCCGCCTGGACGAGGCGCTCGACGAGGAAGAGGGGCCGACGCTGTGTGAGCAGCTCCGTGAGCACCTCGGGATCGCGAACCTCGGACCTGGTGACCGCGCCGCTCGCGCGGAGGAACTGCTGAAGGAGGAGGGCTTTGGTCGTGAGAGACGGCGGTGAGTTGGCTGCTCACCGAAACGGGGCCGCTGGTTGCGATCCTCAGCATACAAGACTCCGCCCACGACTGCTGCATCGGATTCCTGGCCCGTAGTGGCGTAGTCACTCCGCGCGCAGCGCCACCATCGGGTCCACCCGAGTGGCGCGCCAGGCGGGCACCAGCGTCGCCAGCACCGCCACGCCCACCAGGAGCGCGGCGACGGCCGCGAACGTGACCGGGTCGGTGCTGCGCACGCCGTAGAGCTGGCTGGCGATCAGCCGCGTCAGCGCGAAGGCGCCGAGCAGCCCGAGCCCCGCACCCACCAGCGCCAGCTTGACCCCCCGCACCAGCACCAGCCGCAGCACGCTCACCGGTTCGGCGCCCAGGGCCATCCGCACGCCGATCTCCTGGGAGCGGCGCGTCACGTCGAAGGACATCACGCCGTAGATGCCGACGGAGGCGAGCAGCAGCGCGATCCCCGCGAAGAGGCCCAGCAGCAGCATGGCGAAGCGACGCTGCCCGACTGCCGAGGCGAGCAGCTCATCCATGGTGCGAACCTGCGCCACCGGCTGCTCCGGATCCACCGAGTGGATGGCCCGGCGAATGGAGCCCACCAGGCGCGTGGGGTCGCCGCTCGTGCGGATGGCGAGGGAGAGCGAGCTCGCGCCGAGCTGCATGACGGGTCGGTAGATCTGCACCCGCCGCTCGGCGTCGAGCCCGTCCTGCGCGGCATAGCCGACCACGCCGACGACCTCGATCCAGGCCGGCTCTCCCGACTCCAGGGTCCCGTAGGCGATACGCTTGCCGATCGGGTCGTCGCCCGGCCAGTAGCGCTCGACCATCCCCTGATCCACGATCGCCACGCGGGGTGCGCCCATGCGATCGGCATCGGTGAAGTAGCGCCCGCGGAGCAGCGGGATCTGCAGCGTGCGGTGGAGGTTCGGGTCGGCCAGCCGGTAGTCTCCCCACGGGTCGGGCTGTCCCTCGGAGAGCACGAGCCCCTCGACCGCGAAGCTGGCAGTCGAGACACCGCCACTGAAGGGAAGATTCGAGATGGCTCCGGCGCTCTGCACCCCCGGAACCGCCTTCACGCGCTCGAGCACCTCCTCGAAGAAGGCGACCCGCGCGGTGTCCGTGGGATACTTGGCAGAGGGCAGCGTCAGGTTCATCGTCAGCAATCCCGAGGGATTGAAGCCCGGATCCACCCGCGAGAGCTGGGCGAAGCTGCGGATCAGCAGGCCGGCGCCCGCGAGCAGGGTGAGCGCCAGCGCGAGCTCGGCGACTACCAGCACGCGGCGCGCGGAGAGCCCCCTCGCGTCCGACCCGCCGGTTCGTCCTCCCTGGCGCAGCGTGCTCTGCAGGTCGGTGCGCGAGACCTGGAGCGCGGGCAGCAGCCCGAAGATCAGCCCGGTCGCCACCGCTACGCCGAGGGTGAAGAGCAGCACGGTGCGGTCGATGGTGAGCTGGGCGATCCACGGAAGATTGCTCGGGTTGAAAGCGGCCAGCATCCGGATGCCGACCTCCGCCAGCGCCAACCCGAGGAGACCGCCGACGAGAGAGAGCACCACGCTCTCGACGAGGAGCTGGCGCACCAGGTCCACGCGCCGGGCGCCGAGCGCGCCACGGATCGCGACCTCCTTGCCACGCGCCGCGGCGCGCGCGAGCAGCAGGTTCGCCACGTTGGCGCAGGCGATCAGCAGCACGAAGGCGACCGCGCCAAGAAGCACCAGCAGCGCCGGGCGCAGATCGCCCGTCATCTCCTCCGCGATGGGTCGCAGGCGGATCGTCCAGTCGGGGGGATATGAACCGGGATTGTCCGCCTTGAGCTGCTCGGCGAAGGCGGTCAGCTCCCGCTCGGCCTCCTCCACCGAAGCGCCCGGCCGGATACGCGCGGTGAGCTGGAGGAACTCGTTGGTGCGACCCTGGAACTGCCCGGGGGTGAGCAGGAGGGGGCGCCAGAGCTCGACATCCTGCATCCCGAAGTTGCGGAAGCTCGCCGGCATCACGCCGATGATCTCGTGCGCCTCGCCGTTGAGCTGCATGGTGCGGCCGATCGCGCGCGGGTGGCCGCCGTAGATACGCTGCCAGAGCCCGTGGCTGAGCACCACCACCCGCTGGTTGCCGGAGTCGACGTCCTCCTGCACGATCGGCCGCCCGAGCGCCGGGGGCACACGGTAGGTCGAAAAGAACTCGCCCGAGACCAGCGCGCCCTGCAGCCGCTCGGGCTCTCCCGCTCCCGTGAAGTTCACCCCGCCGCCGGACTGCACCGCCACGCTCTCGAAGATCCGGCCCGCTTCACGCAGGTCGCGATAGGTGGGCGCGGCGGCGCCCGCCTCCAGGTTGTTGAGCGAGGGATAGAAGTGGAAGGCGTTGACCAGCCGGTCGGGCTCGCCGTACGGCAGCGGCCGCAGCAGCACCGTGTTGACCACGCTGAAGATCGCCGTGTTGGCGCCGATCCCGAGCGCGAGGGTGAGCACGATGATCGCCGCGAAGCCGGGATTCTTCCCCAGGCGGCGCAAGGCATAGCGGAGGTCCTGAAGCAGGTTGTCCATGGGGCCCCTGGTGGCGGAGAGGGGATGGATCGGATGCGTGAGCGCCGGGCAGTTGGGATTGGCTTCCCCAACCGCCGGGCAGTTGGGATTGGCTTCCCCAACCGCCGGGCAGCGTCGTTGACCTGCCGTGGAGGGAAAGCTCCGTGCCGCGGTCGCTGATTGCGCAAGCGCCTGCGGGCGTGTGAGATACGTGCTGATGCTGCGGCGCGCGCTGTCCGGTTCTGGGATTCGGCTGTCCCGGATGCGGACAATCAGGGGTGCGTGCATGGCCTTCGCGCGTCGGGCGCCGCGCGCGTGGGCAGCTATGCGTGCACGGTGCAAGTGCGCGCCGCGCACGGAGGTAGGTTCTGCAGGTGTGCGGCGCAAGCCGGCTCGGCGGGGAGGGGCACTCCTGTTGCAACACTCCGTGTCGAACCCGATCGGCGCGTCATCGCCGCCGCTCCTGCTCCGCCACCTCCGGCTGCGCTGCCATCGTGTACACCCGCTGTCTCTTCTGCCACGAGCACCTGGGGAGCAACACCGAGATCGAGCCGCTCCCGGTAGGGCAGCGGCTCGCCTTCGAATCGCTGCGCGGCCGGCTGTGGGTGATCTGTCCACACTGCGCGCGCTGGAATCTCACCGCCATCGAAGAGCGCTGGGAGGCCATCGAGGAGTGCGAGCGTCGCTTCCGCGCCACCCCGCTGCGCTACTCGACCGACAACATCGGGCTCGCGCGGCTGCCGGAGGGAACGGAGCTGGTGCGGATCGGGCGCGCGCTGCGCCCGGAGATCGCCGCCTGGCGATATGGCGCCGCGCTGCGCCGCTGGCGGCTGCCCGGCACCGCACAGCGCATCCAGCGCGTCATGGAGGAGCGCGTCCTGCGCGCGCGAGAGACCCTGAACAGCCTCGTCTGGTCGATTCCGCGCCTCGGTCTTCGCTACGACGTGCTCACCTGGCTGCGCATCCACCGGCAGGGCGATCGGGTTCTCGCGATGGTGAAGGCGGATACGGGTCGGCCGGCGCTGGTGCGCTACGCGGACCTCGAGCGGGCGGAGCTGCTCCGTCCCGGCCGTGCCGAGCCCTGGCGGCTGCGTCTCCGCTACCAGCGTGGCGAGAGCGTGATCTCCGGGGACGAGGCGCTGCGTACCGCCGCGAAGCTGCTCGCCGCGCTGAACGGCCGTGGTGCCACCGGGCAGCAGGTGCAGGACGCGCTCCGGAAGCTGGAGGATGCCGCGAATCCGGAGGGCTACTTCGCCTGGGTAGCGGCGCTCGCGCTGCGCACCTCGTGGGGCCTCTTCCCGGATGCGCCACACGACCTGCCGCTCGAGCCGGGAAGCGCTTCCCTCTCCGAGCGCCTGGCGCTGCGCCTGACGAACCGCTCCTTCTGGGGACGAGGCGGTACCGGCAGCGAGGCCGCCACCCCGCTCCCGCACCTGCCGCTCGTGGACCGTCTGGCACTGGAGATGGCCGCCAACGAGGATGCCGAGCGGCGGGCGCTGGAGGGGGAGCTGCGGCAGCTCGAGGCCGCCTGGCGGGAAGCCGAGGAGATCGCCGCCATCGCCGACGGTCTCCTCGTCGACGATGAGCTGCCGAAGTTGCCCGGAGCCCCACCGCTGCAGCGGCAGATCGCGTCGGCGTGACCCCCGGCAGGCCCTCACCCCGCTCGCCGGGGGCTCGCACCCTTCTCCCAAACTTGGGAGAGGGGTTGATGCTGACCCTGGCACTATTCTGTTCCCCCTCTCCCAGCATTGGGAGAGGGGGTTAGGGGGTGAGGGCC
>JBPCIT010000267.1:0-11211 GCA_051006015.1 Longimicrobiaceae bacterium | reverse complement strand
CGGACGGGATTCTGCGCAACGCGTTCCGCGGCCGCCCCGGACTCTCCGCACCCTGGAAGGAGGGATGGCGCGGGCTCTCGCCGGAGATCGCGAACGAGTACGACAACCAGACGCAGACCGAGCGGACGACCATCGGGCTGACGGCCAACTTCACTCCATTCTCCTGGTTCCAGAACCGGCTCACGCTCGGCCTCGACAAGAACGATCGTCTCAACCGCCTCTTCTACACGATCGACCGCACCGGACGACAGCCGTGGGGCGCCACGAACGCGCCGGGCGCGATGTACCGGTATCTGCCGGTCACGCACGTTTGGACGGTCGATTACGCGGGGACGATCACCAATCAGTTCACCCCCGACATCAGCTCTAGCTCCTCCGCCGGGATGCAGCTCAACTCGCGGCGCTTCGAGGCCCACGAGACGATCGGGCAGGGGCTGGTGGCGAACCGGCTGAACCTGATCAGCGCCGCCGCGACCACGCGGGCGAGCCAGGAGTTCGAGGAGCAGACCTCGCTGGGCTTCTTCGTTCAGGAGCAGATCGGTTGGCGGAACCGGCTCTTCGGCACTGTCGCCGTGCGGGTCGACGACAACTCGGCTTTCGGGCAGGAGTTCTCGGTGGTCGTCTACCCGAAGGCGTCGCTCTCCTATGTGATCTCGGACGAGCCCTTCTTCAACTTTCGCGGCGTGGAGAGTCTCCGTCTGCGCACCGCCTGGGGGCGGGCCGGCAACGCGCCCGCACCCTTCTCGGCGGATCGCACCTTTGCGGCCGCCGTCACCACAGTGGGGGACGTGAGCGTGAACCAGCTTCAGGCGGCGTCCTACGGCAACCCCAACCTGAAGGCGGAGACTGGGGAAGAGCTCGAGCTGGGGTTCGACGCCTCCCTCTTCGCGGGACGTCTGGGGCTGGAGTTCACCTACTACAACCAGCGCACCAAGGACGCTCTCGTCTCGGTGCCGAACCCGCCTTCGACGGGGTTCGGCTCGGGCGGGCCCACGGACTACTGCTGCAGCCATTTCATCAACGTCGGCGAGATCGCGAACAGTGGGTTCGAGCTGTTGCTGACCGGTACACCACTCAGCCTGCGCGACGTGGGCTGGGAAACTACGCTCTCCCTCGCCACCAATCGGAACCAACTGGTCTCCTTCGGGGGCGCACGGGAGGAGATCACCTTCGGCGCCTTTGCCTCCGTGCAGCGGCACCGCGAGGGCTACCCGCTCGGCGGGTTCTGGGCTGTGGACGTGCAGCGGGATGCGCAGGGGCAGCCGATCCTCCAGAATGGCAACGTGGTAGTGGACTTCGACAACGAGATCTTCATGGGTTCCATGCTCCCGACGCGGGAGATCGGGCTCACGAATACGCTTACCCTCTTTGGTAACCTGCGGCTCTTCGCCAATGTGGACTACAAGGGCGGCAACTACCAGTGGTGCGCCATCTGCTCGGTGCGCAACCGGATCGACCTGAACACCTGGGAGGTCAACAATCCCAGCGCGGACCCGGTGGACGTGCTGGTGTGGCGCAGCTTGCAGACGCTGACGCACATCATGCCCGCCGACTTCCTCAAGCTGCGCGAGGTCTCCGTCACCTATACGCTTCCGACCGCCTGGAGCCAGGCGTTCCGCTCCGAGCGGGCGAGTCTCTCGCTATCAGGGCGCAACCTGTGGATGTGGACCCGGTACGAGGGCTCCTCCGACCCCGAGGTTACCTTTTACAGCACCTCGAACTTCACGCACCTGGACTACGCGTCCACCCCGATGACGCGACGCATGGTGGCCTCTCTTCGACTCGCCTTCTAGGGTGCGATGGATGAGAGATCGCAATGGACCAAACAGGAGAGAACGAATCATGATACGACTCCAATCGCTACGGCAGTGGGTCGGGATCGCGGCTGTGGGAGGGCTGCTGGCGGGGTTCGGCGCCTGCGCGGCCGCCGACCGGCTGCTCCAGGTGGACAATCCGGAGCAGATCCAGGAGCAAGAGCTGAACGATGAGCAGTTGATCGGCGTGCTGGTGAACAGCGCCATCGGTGAGTTCCAGGCGATGTATGCCGATCCGTTCATCTGGCGCGGCAGCATGTTCACCGATGAGCAGGTCACCGGGATCAACTGGGAGCAGACAGCCCGGCTGAATCTACGCGTGGTGCGGTTCACGGAAGGCGACGCCGACCTCATGTTCGGCCAGCTCAGCCGGTCTCGCGCCATTGCGGACACGTCATCCAGCCGCCTGCGTACCCTGGTCGAGAATCCCAACCGCGATGCCCACCTGGCGACGACGCTGGCCTTTGCCGGCTACAGCTACATCCTCCTGGGTGAGGCAATGTGCGAGGGTACGGTCAACCTGAGCTCGAGGATCTACAGCTCCCGGGAGCTGACAGAGTTCGCGATCCCTCGCCTCGAGGAAGCGCTCACCATCGCCCTCGCCGCCAATCGGCAGGACCTGGCGAATCTGGCGCGGGTGGGGCTGACGCGCGCGCACCTCCAGCTCGGCAACAAGGACAAGGTGAAGGAATACGCGGTTCAGGTGCCGACGAATTTCACCTGGTGGGTCGAGTACTCGCTCAATTCTCCGCGCGAGTACAACATCCTGGCCGATCGAGTCACTGGCGCCAACCATGCACTCGGCGTGCACCCGAAGTTTCTGAGCGGCACCTTCGGCCAGCAGAATCTGCGCGCGACGCAGACGGACCCGCGGATCCAGCATACGACGAACTGGACGCTGGGCCACAACCGCCTGACGAGACTGTACAAGCCGTACCAGGGGCTGCGCTTCAGCGGCTACAACGGCCAGACGATCGCGGCCGGCGGCCAGCCCAGCCTCTACGAGCGCGACACGGACATCCAGCTCGCGTCCGGGCTCGAGGCGCAGCACAACTTCGCCGAGGCGGACGGACCCACGGCAGCTACGCTCGCCTTCGTCAACGAGCGGCGGGCAGTGGGCAACCAGCCTCCGATGAACCTCTCGGGGGACGCGCTCATGGCGGAGCTGCGTGAGCAGCGAGGCCGGGACTTCTACATGGGCGGGCTGCGGCTCGGCGACCTGCGCCGCTGGAAGGAGCAGGGCACGGGCGACTTCTTCCCGCAGGGGCAGCACCCGACAGAGGAGTGGGGCCAGTACAGCGAGGCTACCTGCTTCCCGCTCCCCAACACGGAGTACGAAGGCAACCCCAACATCAGCAGGCCAGGTAGCTGAACGAGGAGGGGAAGCACGGCGCCAGGCGCCGTGCTTCCCCTCCCGTTCCCGCCGGCCCTGAACCCACCGGGTGGATCGACCGCCGTCCTCACTCCGAGCGGAACATCTCCATCGTAAAGCAGGAGCGACTTCATCGTGGAACGTGGTCTGATGAGCTTGCGGTATCTGGGGCTCTGTATGATTGGCCTTGCCCTCGCCACGCCTCGGGCCGGGGCGCAGGAGCGGCCGGATACTGCGCAACAGCAGAGCTGGGACGTCACGCAGGCGCGAGGGCAGACGCGGGAGATCTCCTTCTCCACCAGCGAGGGGACATGGGTGTCGGTGGATCTCTCGCCGGACGGGCGTTGGATCGTCTTCGATCTCCTTGGCCACATCTATCGGATGCCTGCTACAGGGGGTGAGGCCCAGGTGCTGACGCAGAACAGCGGGGTGGCGGTGAACTTCCACCCTCGCTATTCGCCCGATGGGCGGCAGATCGTCTTCGTCTCCGATCGCAAGGGACAGAACAACCTCTGGATCATGGAGGCGGACGGCACCAGCCCGCGCGCAGTCTTCACAGACAACAACGTTCGCGTCGTCGAGCCCGCCTGGACGCCGGATGGCCAGTACATCGTGGTGCGGCGTGAGCTGCTCGGAGCGCCCGGGAGGCCGGGCTCGAGCGGGATCTGGATGTACCACCGCGACGGCGGTGAGGGAGTCGAGCTGATCGGCAGAGAGGTGCGTGGCGCCGAGTGGACCTCCGTCTCGCCCGATGGGAAGCACCTCTACTTCCATGCCTCCACCGCGGCCGACGATCCCCTCAGCGGCGCACAGCAGCTGCGCCGCTTCGACTTCAAGACCGGAGAGATCATCGACATCACTGCGGGGGAGAGCATGGGAGCCGCGGCCGGCCGCCTCTCCAGTGGCGGTGGCGTCTCCCCGGAAATCTCGCCGGAGGGTCGCTGGCTTGCCTTCGCGCGCCAGATCCCCGACGGCACCATCTCCTTCAAGGGCCATCGGTTCGGGCCAAGAACCGCGCTCTGGCTGCGCGACCTGCAGACGGGCGCGGAGCGGATCCTCATGGACCCGATCGAGACCCAGGTCTCCTCGGGCTCGAAGGGCCTCGGCGTCCTCCCCCGCTACCGGTGGGCTGCGGACGGCAAGTCGATCCTGATCTCGCAGGGTGGGAAGATCCGCCGTCTGGAGGTCGCCAGCGGCGCGGTGAGCACCATTCCCTTCACCGCACGCGTGCACCGCACTCTCTCGGAGATGGCCCACGCCTCCTTCCGGATCTCGGATGAGCCTTTCCAGGTGCAGTTCATGCGCTGGCAGACGGCCTCGCCGGACGGCAGAAGGCTTGCCTTCCAGTCGGTGGGACGCATCTGGATCATGGACCTCCCGAGCGGCACCCCACGTCGCCTTACCCGGGAATCCTTCGAGCCGCTCGAGTACGCTCCCGCCTGGTCGCCGGACGGACGCTGGATCGCGTTCACCAGCTGGGACGATACCGGCCGCGGGCACCTCTGGAAGATCCCCACGGGCGGTGGCACCCCACAGCAAATGAGCCGGGAGTCGGGCGACTTCGTTCACCCTGTGTGGAGCCCGGACGGCCGGCAGATCGTAGTCGCGCGGGGAGCGGGATCGACCGCCCACGGCCGCACGATGACGCACAACGCCTGGTTCGACCTGGTGCGCATCCCCGCTTCCGGAGGTGCGGCGCAGGTCGTCACCACGGTGGCGAGTCCATCTGGAACCAGCATCTCCAGCGGAGCGCGCCGGCAGATCCTCCGCCCCTCGTTCGGGCCGGAGGGTCGGCTCTTCTTCCCGAGGGAGAGAAAAACCAGGGTGGAAGGACGGGAGGAAACGGTCACGGATCTGGTGTCCATGACGCTGGATGGCAGCGACGAGCGGGTCCACCTGACTCTCCCCTACGCCGACGAGATCGTGCCTTCGCCCGACGGCGCCTGGGTGGCGTTCCAGGAGGGCGATAATGTGTACGTCACTCCCTTCGCCTGGAACGGGACGGGCGACGAACCGCTGCGCATCGACAAGCGGAAGGGGAAGTTCCCGGTGAAACAGCTCAGTCGCGAGGGTGGGCTCTTCCCGCGCTGGCGGGGCGCGGGCATTGTCGAGTTCGGCAGCGGTAACCGGTACTTCACCTACCAGATCGCCTCGGAGAAGGCGGATACCACCGCCGTCCGCCTGACTGTCCCCCGCGACGTGCCCAGCGGCATCGTTGCCCTCACCGGAGCGCGGATCATCACGCTGGACAACCGCAGAGTGATCGAGCGGGGCACCGTCGTCATCCGCGGGAGCCGCATCGCCTGCGTGGGCGAGTGCGACACCGCGGGAGCCGACCGGGTCATCGACGCCAGCGGCAAGACCGTCATACCCGGCTTCATCGACATGCACTCCCACCACTTCCGGGAGCACCGCGGCATCCGCCCGAAGCGCGACTACGAGGGCGGGATCTATCTCGCCTACGGGGTGACGACCAACCTGGACAATTCGATGTGGTCGCAGAACGTCTTCCCCACCGCCGAGCTGATCGAGGCGGGGGAGATCATCGGCCCGCGCGCCTTCAGCACTGGCGATCCGCTCTACCGCGGGGATGCGTCCCGGCAGAACGAGCTTTCGAGCTACGACATCGCGGAGCAGAATGTGGGCCGCCTCGCCTCCTGGGGTGCGGTGGGCATCAAGCAGTACCAGCAGCCACGCCGCGACCAGCGCCAGTGGGTCGCCGATGCCGCCCGTAAGCGGGGGCTGATGGTCACCGCGGAGGGGGGCGACCTGATGTACAATCTTGGGATGATCATGGATGGTCAGACGGGGTGGGAGCACCCCTTCAGCTATGTGCCGATCTACGAAGACGTGGCAAAGTTCTTCGGCAAGGCGAAGGCGGTCTACTCGCCAACGCTGGTGGTGGCGGGGCCGGGGCCGTGGAACATCGAGTACTTCTTCCAGGAGAACGAGGTCTGGAAAGACCCGAAGCAGCAGCGCTGGCTTCCCTGGCGGATGCTCGTGCCCCATACGCGCCGGCGCACCCTGCGGCCGGTGACCGACTACAGCTATCCGCTGCTCGCCCAGGGGATGGCAGACATCATTGCCGAGGGCGGCTACGGCGCGATCGGCTCCCACGGGGAGCACCACGGCCTCGCGGCGCAGTGGGAGGTCTGGATGGCGGCCTCGGCGCTCGGCCCAATGGGCGCCCTCGAGGTGGCGAGCCTGCACGGGGCGCACTTCCTCGGAGCCGGGCAGGACCTTGGCTCACTCGAGGCGGGCAAGCTCGCGGATCTGCTGGTGCTGAACTCGAATCCGCTCGACGACATCCGCAACACTGCCGACCTGCAGTACGTGATGAAGGGAGGCAGGCTCTACCAGGCAGATACCCTCAACGAGGTCTGGCCGCGCAGCCGGCCATTTGGGGAGTTCTACTGGGTGGATCGTGATGCCCTCCGCGATGACGTCCGTCCCGTCGACTACTGGGATCGGAACGGCAATCATTGATCGACTCCACCTCTTATCTCATCCTGACGAAGGAGATCTCATGAAGCTACGACAGAAAGCCGCCGTCCTGGTGTACGTGGGCGCCCTCGTCCTCCTCGGCGCAGCGCCCGCGCAGGCGCAGCGGCCGATGACCATCGTGGATCTGATCAACGTCCCCTCGATCTCTGATCCGCAGCTTTCCCCCAGGGGCTCGCAGCTCCTCTACGTGCGCAGCGACGCCGACTGGAAGAAGAACAACACCGTCTCTCACCTCTGGCGGGCGAATGCCGACGGCAGCAACCCCGTTCAGCTCACCAGCGGCGAGGAGAGCGAGAGCAATCCGCGCTGGTCTCCGGACGGCACCCGCATCGCCTTTCTCACCAAGCGCGGCGAGGTGAAGGAGAACCAGGTCTACCTGATCCGCAACGATGGCGGCGAGGCGCAGCAATTGACCAGCCACGCCACCGCGGTCTCCGACCTCTCCTGGTCGCCCGATGGCCGGTGGATCTACTTCCTCGCCGCCGACGAGAAGACGCCGGAGGAGAAGGCGCGTGAGAAGGTCAATGACAACGTCTTCGCCTTCGACGAGGACTGGAAGCACCGTCACCTCTGGCGCATCTCGGTCGACGGCGGGACCAGGGAGCGAATCACGCAGGGGGATTTCACCGTGCGTGACTATCAACTCTCGCGCGATGGCAGCCGGATCGTCCATCACCGCTCCCCGACGCCGCAGCTGGACGATGGTCAGCTCTCGGAGATCTGGATCATGGGCGCGACCGGCGCGGAGGCGCGGCAGCTCACCGACAACCGGATCGCGGAGAGCAGGGCGGAGCTCTCCCCTGATGGGTCGCGGATCCTCTTCGTCGCCAACTCGAACCAGGAGTTCGAGTTCTACTACAACGACAAGCTCTTCCTGATGCCGGCCTCGGGTGGCGCGCTCACAGTGCTCCTCCCGGAGCTGCCGCACGAAGTCAACGCGGCCAGCTGGTCGGCCGATGGCAGATCCATCCTCTTTCTGGCCAACACCGGCGTGCGGCAGGAGCTCTTCGAGGTGGAGGTGGCCAGCCGCCGCGTGACGCAGCTTACCCGTGGCGACCACACGGTCTCCTCCTGGAGCTACGAGCCGGCAGTGCGGCGCCATGCCTTCACCATCAGCACTCCCACCGACGGGGGGGAGGTCTGGACGCTCGACGGTTCGCGCCGGAGCCAGCCGCGGCAGGTGACGAATGTCTTCGGCTACCTGACACGGGAGTTCCGGCTCCCGCGCGTCGAGGCGATCCAGTGGCAGGGGGAGGACGGCGTCACCGTCGAGGGGCTGCTCTTCTACCCCCTCGACTACCGCGAGGGCGAGCGCTACCCGCTGGTGGTGCAGACCCACGGTGGGCCGGCGGCCTCCGACAAGTTCTCCTGGCATGGCTCGTCGAACTATGTGCCGGTGCTCAACGCCCTGGGCTACATGGTGCTCAAGCCCAACTACCGCGGCAGCACTGGCTACGGCGACGACTTCCTGCGCAACATGGTCGGGCAGTACTTCAACCAGGCGCACAAGGACGTGATGACGGGTGTGGACTACCTGATCGCCCGCGGCCTGGTGGATGGCGAGCGGATGGCGAAGATGGGGTGGAGCGCCGGCGGCCACATGACCAACAAGATCATCACCTACACCGATCGGTTCAAAGCCGCTTCCTCCGGTGCGGGCGCCATCAACTGGGTCTCGATGTACGGCCAGAGCGATACCCGTGTCTACCGCACGCCGTGGTTCGGCGGCACACCCTGGCAGGAGAATGCGCCCATCGAGCGCTATATCGCCGACTCGCCCCTCTTCGAGATCCACAAGGCGAAGACCCCGACGCTGGTTCTGGTCGGGCAGAACGACGAGCGGGTGCCGATGGCGCAATCCGTCGAGCTCTACCGCGCGCTCCGGGCGAACGGGGTACCCACCCGCCTCTATGTCGCCCCCCGGCAGGGGCACGGCTGGCGGGAGCTGCAGCAGCGGCTCTTCAAGGCTAACGCCGAGCTGGACTGGTTCGAGCGGTGGGTGAGGAATCGGGAGTACAGCTGGGAGAGGTCGCCCGTGCATGAGCAGAGTGGGGAAGCGGTGGCGACCAGCCCGCAGGAGAGCCGTTGAGCTTCGTCCGGAGCCGCTCGGCCACGCCCATTCTGCTGGGACTCGGCCTGTTCTGCGCCGGCTGCTCCTCGCAGCCCTACGCCCAGGTCGAGATCGGGGCGCCGCTCCCCGGGCTGAGCGCGGCGGAGCTCGAGCGGTTCCGACAGGGCGAAGCGATCTTTGCGCACGTCTTCACCCCTGAAGAGGGGCTCGGCCCTCTCTTCAACGAGAATGCCTGCAATGCCTGCCACACCGACCCTGCCAACGGCGGCACCGGTGAACAGTTCCTCATCCGGGCGACGCGCTTCATCGCGCCCGACAGCTGTGATCTGCTCAGCCACGAGGGGGCGGGAAACATCCAGCAGCAGGCGACCCCGCTGCTGCAGGCGCACGGAATCACCCGCAAGCCGATGCCCCCCAGCGCTACCGAGCAGGGGCGCTTCGGCGTCACCTTCCTCTTCGGCCTGGGACTGGTGGAGGCGATCCCGGAGGAGGCGATCCTCGCCCGCGCCGACCCCGACGATGCCGATGGTGACGGCATCTCGGGGCGGGCGGGCCGCGCTCTTGATGGACGGCTGGGACGCTTCGGCCGCAAGGCTAACAGTCCCACGCTGCTGCACTTCGTGGAGACCGCCCTGCTCTTCGAGATGGGCCTGACCACCCCGAACCAGCCCTTCGAGGAGACCCTCGGCGGTCACCCGCTCCCGCCGGGCGCCGACCCTGTACCGGATCCGGAGGTGGACCAGCGTACGGTGGAGATGCTGCGGGATTTCGTGCGCTTCCTCGCCCCGCCGCAGCGGCGGGTCGCCCCGACCGATGAGGAGCGGCAGGTGGTATCGCGCGGTGAGCGGCTCTTCGCCGAGGTGGGATGCGCCTCCTGCCATCTTCCCTCCATACGCACCGGACCCAGCGAGATCCAGGTGCTGAATCGAAAGACGGTGCACCTCTACTCGGATCTGCTCCTGCACGATCTGGGGCCACAGATGGCGAACGTCTGCGGGGTGGCCGCGACCCCGACCGAGTTGCGCACCGCTATGCTGATGGGCCTCGGTCATCGCCGCGCCTTTCTGCACGACAGCCGTGCTCTGGGCCTGCGGGAGGCGATCGAGTTCCATGGGGGCGAGGCCGCCGCCGCGCGCGCTGCCTTCCGCGGGCTCAGCGCTGGGGCACAGGAAGCTCTTCTTCGGTTTCTCGAATCGCTCTAACAGCCACGACTTGCCGGCAATCCCCTCCTTTCGAGTCGCTGAGGTTGACACAAAGCACGTTTCTCACTAGAGTTACGGCCTTCTCGTCAATCAACCCAGCATTTCGCTCCGGTACTTCCGGCCCGCGGTGCAATCCCCATAGGAACGTGCTCTTTCGAGAGCATGCGGTCGGCGCTCGTCCTTTGATCTGAGCGCATGACCGCATATCCGGTCGTGCATCGGTGCATGGCTGGAGACACTCCCATGCACCGGCGGTCGGAGGCGATTTGCGGTTTTCATCATCGATCCGGAACGCGAGCCTGCTGTTCCCCACCGAGCAGCGCTCGTTCTTTCTCTGGCAGTCCTCTGTTGGCTTCCCGCCACTTCCCGGCGCCCACCGTCCGCTGCGTGTGGATGGCCCTCCCCGGCGCGCCTTCCTCACCCGATGCAAAGGAGCGTTCATCGGCCGCTATCGACGTTTGAAGCAACCCGGTAGTTCAATTTCACCGTCCGTTCATAGAACCGTCTGTAGAACCCCACATGCAGGAGAACAAGTGATGGCATCACTATTTCGCGTGAAGGCAGCGCTGCTGGTCGCTGCGGTCGCGGCGACCCTCGGGCTGAGCATCACCCCGCTCAGCGCCCAGACCACCGGCACTATCCGCGGCAGGGTGGTAGAGGCCGGCACCCTGCGCCCGCTGAGCGGCGTGCAGGTCTCCGTGCCCGGCACCGGCCGTGGTGCGCTGACGAATGCAGCCGGCGACTACCTGCTGGTCGGTGTGCCCACCGGCTCGCGCACAGTCCGCGCGCAGATGATCGGCTACGCCAACGCCGAGCAAGCTGTGACGGTTGGCGAGGGGGAGGCCGCCAGTGCGGACTTCCAGCTCAGCCAGTCCGCGATCGCGCTCGATGAGATCGTCGTCACCGGCACCGCCGGCGCCACGCAGAAGCGCGCCATCGGCAATGCGGTCACGACTGTGCAGGCGGAGAACATCACCGACCGTGCGCCGATCAGTAACGTGACGCAGCTGCTGCAGGCGCGGGCGCCGGGGCTGAGCATCAACCCGGGCGCGGGCACCTCGGGCACCGCCGCTCAGATCCGCATCCGCGGGCAGGGCTCGGTGGCCGGGGCGCAGACCCCGGTCTTCATCATCGACGGGGTGCGCATCAACAACGTGCAGAATGGCTGGGCGGTCTCCGGCCAGTCGCGCAACCCGCTGGACTTCATCAACCCGGACGACATCGAGTCGATCGAGGTGATCAAGGGGC
>JBPCIT010000266.1:0-5009 GCA_051006015.1 Longimicrobiaceae bacterium | reverse complement strand
GTACTGCCGTTTGTGAATCGCCTCGTGGATCTCCATCCGCTGGCGCGAGTGGAAGCCGGCAGGCTCGCGCAGCACGACCACATGCTGTCCCACCGTCACGGCCGAGGCGCAGGAGGCGAGGGAGGTTACCAGCAGCGTAAGGAGGAGGATCGGGAGGAGCCGGACGCGGCGGGACATGGGGAATCTCGGTGGGGGTCACGATTTGCGGGCGCGCACCGCGGCCCGACCGGGGAGCAGGCGCCAGTGGACCGGCACCCGGATGGAACTGTGTTGCTGCTGGAGCTGCGGCCCGGAAGCGAGGGCGTCAGGCGAAAGGGAACACCCTCAGCTCCACCTCAGCGCCCACTCGCAGAAGGCATCGCCATCGAGCACGCAGCGCACATGGCGAGCGGAGGGGTTGCCGCCGCCGGCGAGCTCCAGCACCCGGCACAGCCCGCCGGTCTGCCTGCGGCAGAAGAGGCGATCCACCGGCTCGAACTCGAGGAGGCGGAGTACCGCGAAATCGTCGCCGCGCTCCACCACCTCCATCTGGCCGGAGCGGTAGAAGAGCCGGAAGAGGGAGATGCGCTGCGCCAGAAAATCGTGCGGCGTCGGCTTCCGCACAATCCCCCCGTAGAGCTGCATGCCGGTGGATTCGATCGAGTGGGCACCCGCCCGCTCGACCCAGCCGGGATCCTCACGGCCGCGCACCTCGTCCACCGCGTGCCAGAGGGCGTACGCCACCGGCACCGGCACCTCGTCGGTGGGGCCGGCCCGCTCGACCTCCCGCCGTGTTTCCTCCGGCAGCCGCTCCAGCACCTGCTGCAGCACCTCGGCGCCGGCGTCGTGGGCGACGAAGTGCAGGGTAGCCTGCAGCACGGAGCCCTTGGCGTGGATCATACCTGTGCGTTCACGGCCGGCGTGGGTGGGCGAGAAAGAAGCGGACGATCTCGCGGCTCGCGTCCGGCCCGGCCGCGTCCGTGTAGCTGCCCTCCGGGGAGCCGCCCGACCAGGCGTGCCCCAGCCCCTCGACGATGCGACTCTCGACCACCGGCTCTGTGCCCTCCGCGGCGGAGGCGGCCGACCACTGCTCCTCGAGCTGGCTAGCATTCAGCGGGCTGACGACCGGATCGGCGGCACCGTGAAAGAGGAGCAGCGGCACCGGACGCCGCCGCTCCCCCATCGCGGCGAGCACCAGCGCGCCGCGCTCGGCCGCGCCGCTCCTGCCCTCGCGCATCACCGCCAGCGCCTGCGGCACCCCCTCCGCGGCGCGGTAGCCGATGCCCGAGTGGCTCGCCGCTGCTGCGTACAGGTCGGGGTAGGTGGCCGCCATGATGACGCTCATCGCTGCGCCCGCCGAGATGCCGGCGACGTAGACGCGCGCGGGATCCAAGCGGTAGTCCCGCATCACCTCATGCGTGATGCCGGCGACCAGCGCGGGCTCGCCTGCCTCCCGCTGCTGGTGCTCGGGTGCATACCAGTTCCAGCACTTCTGCGGGTGGGCGCTCTGCGGCTGTTCCGGATAGGCCACCAGGAAGCCGTACTCCTCGGCGAGCGCGTTCATCCGCGTTCCCCGCGCGAAGTCCTCGGCGTCCTGCGTGCAGCCGTGCAGCATCACCACCAGCGGCAGCTCCGCGGTGCCATCATAGCTGGCCGGCACGAAGAGAAGGTAGCGGCGGGCACCCACCTCGCCAGCATACTCCTTTGCAAGGACGTGGCTGGACCCGCGCGCGGGCGCCGGAACGGCGCCGTCGGCGGCCGCACTCGTCGCAGCCGCCGCGCAGCCCCCGAGCGTCACCAGCAACAGGATCGGAGACAAGGAAAGTGTCATGGCTGGCCAGGCGTGTTCGCGAGTCGGTCCAGCGAGAGAAGAGGGGTGCCGGCGCGTGCGACCGCACCGGCACCGAACATCAGGCAGTGCTGCCTACTGGATGTGGTAGCGCGCCCCGATGAAGACCATCCTGCCGATCGCCGGCATGTTGATCATCTCCTGGTGCTCCACACCGAAGCCGCACTCGTGCTCCTTGTTGATCGGGTTCCTGCGGAACGGGTCCGCCCCTGGTGTGGTGTTGTACTTGAATCCGACCCCGCTCTCGTCGAGCTTTTGGCTGCAGGTGAAGAGGTTGCTCAACCCCACGTTGAACGAGGTGTTCCAGCGCGGAATACGGTAGCCCGCGGTGAGGTCGAGCGTGCTGAAGGTGGGGATCATGCCCATGTTGATCCCGGAGCGGAAGTAGTAGCTGTTCACGTGCCGCGCGGTCAGCCCGCCGAAGAAGAAGCCTTCGGCCAGGCGCCCGATCTCATTGAAGTTGGCGCCGAGCGTCCACTTGGTGTTCGGCGCATTGATCGAGGTTGCCTCCTCGCGTCCCGCCGGCACCTCGACGGTGTCCACCCGTAGCACCGAGACAGTGCTGTTGAGGCTGATCTTGGGCGTCACGAAGTAGTTGATCCCGGCGTCCGTCCCGTAGATCCTCGCCTTCCCCAGGTTGAAGTAGGTGAGCGTCACCGGCGTCAGCCCGGCGGGGTTGCGGATCAGCTCGCCTTGCGCGTTGTAGGCGAAGGTGGGAGTGGGGGTGCCACTCGTCACAGCGAACGGGTTGGCGATGATCACCAGCGGGCTGAGGAAGTTCTCGTAATTCGAGTAGTAGCCGGCCACGTCGACGAACAGCCGGTTCGCCAGCACGCCCTTATAGCCGGCCTCCCAGGTCACGTTCTCCTCCGGCACCAGTGGCGTGTAGATCGTCTCGTCGCCCGTTCCCGCGTCATTGTTCCGGACGGTGAAGCCCTCACGGTTGCCGAAGATCGCGATTACCGCGGTCCAGTCCGGGATGTGGAAGTTGGTCTGCAGCGTGGTCGGCGACTTGAAGGCGCGGTTGTAGGTGATGCGAAGCGCCTGGTCCTCCGTAGGCTTGAAGACCAGCCCCACCTTGGGGCTGAACTGCGCCTCGTAGTTCTCGTGGTCGTCGTAACGCGCCGCCATCACCAGGTTGAGCGCGGGAATGATCGGCGTCTCCACCTGTCCGTAGACACCCACCTGGCCGATCTCGATGTCCTGACCCGTGAGGCGATCGGACAGCCACTGCCGGTCGCTGCTCACCACATCGCGCCGATACTGCGCGCCCCACACCACCTGGGAGTTCAGCAGCGCCGGGAGCGAGAAGTTGTTCTGCACCTCGGCGGCGTACATCCGCCCGTCGCTCGGCCAGTCGGAGAGCTTGCGCAGCGAGTCGGGCGAGAGGGTGGGGTTGCGCGCGAGCGCATCGGCGTAGCGGTTGATGGCGAAGGACTCACCGGACTGCGACTGTGTGCGGTAGAGATTGAAGAACCAGTTCGGCGTGGTGAAGCGTGCCTGCGCGAAGTTGTACTGCCAGCCGCGGAGCTGGTTGCGACCGACGTTGGTCTGGCCCACGCCATCGGTCTCGCTCGCACCGGCGCTGAACTCGAGACGGCTGTTGCCGAGGTAGTACGCCAGCGTGCCGGAGCCGCGGATCACGCGCGAGCGCCAGTCGATCGAGTTCTCGCCCAGATCGTTCTCCCGCATGGGAACGACGTTCCCGGGCGCCACCGCGATGTTGTAGGTGAGGAAGTTCTCCCAATCCTGCGCGTCCTGCCATTCGCCCGTTACCTTGTAGCCCAGGTTGCCGAAGACGCCGGCGTGCCGCGCCTGCACGTTCTTGTACTCGCGGTTGCCGCCGGTGACCTCAACGGTGGTGCCGGGAAACTGCCGCGGATCCTTGGTCGCCAGGGTGATGACGCCGCTCGAGGCGTCCGCGCCGTAGAGCGCGGCGCCGGGGCCGACCAGCACCTCAATCCCCGCGAGATCCACCTTGGGGATGGCGGTGAACTGCCCCACCGGCAGCCCATTCTCCGGCAGCACGGCGATGCGGCCGTCCTCCATCATCAGCATGCGATTGTTGAAGGAGGAGTTGAAGCCACGAGCGTTGACCGCCACGCTGGTCATCCCCACCTGGATGAAGTCGAGTCCCTTGACCTGCTTGAGCGCCGCCGTCCAGTTGTTTCCCGCAGTGTTGTCGAGCACCGTCGGGTCGATGCGGGTGATGGTTGCCGGAGCCTCGGTGATGCGCTGCGGTCGCCGCGCCGCGGAGACGACCACGCCGCCGAGCCGCACCGCCTCGGTCGACAGCTCGACGGTGACGCGCGCCTCGCTGCCGGCGCCGACGCGCACCGGGGGTAGCTCGGCCGGTCGGAAGCCGAGGTGCGTCACCCGCAGTGTGTAGCTGCCCGCCGGCACATCGTCCAGCCGGAACGCCCCGCCGCTCCCGGAGAGGGAGCCCAGCCGCGTACCCTCCAACGAGATCTGGGCACCCTCAATGCCCCGGCCGTCGGCACCTACGACGGTGCCGCTGATCCGCCCATTCTGCGCCCAGGCCGCTCCCGGCAGCAGCGCAACGAGCGCCGCCAGCAGCAGCCATTGCCTCACAGCACGAGTCCTCATCTTTGCCTCCTGATCTGGTGGGGTTGATCTGCGCCCTTCCACCCGGGCGCGGGGGGAGAAACTACCTTGATCCTTCACGGCTCGGCCGCCGGCACCATCACCAGCGCCTCACCCTCCAGCACCACTTCCCCGTCCTGGTTCGCGCAGCTGGTTGCCAGCCGCACCCGACGCCGCTTCTCGATCAGCTCGATCACCTCGACGCGCGCCGTCACCGTGTCGCCGATGCGCACGGGACGGGTGAAGCGCAGCGTCTGCTCCAGGTAAATCGTGCCCGGGCCGGGGAGCCGCGTCCCCAGCACCGCTGAGATCAGCCCGGCGCTCAGCATCCCGTGCGCGATGCGCCCGCCGAAGCGCGACTTCTCCGCCTCCACCTGGTTGATGTGCGCCGGGTTCAGGTCGCCCGTGATCCCGGCATACAGCACCACGTCTGCCTCGGTCACCGTCTTGGCGAACTCCGCCGCCTGCCCCACCTGCAGCTCCTCGAAGCGCATGCTCATAGCTGGGCAGGGGGGAGGGGCACCAAACCCGCAACCCAGCCGGAAAGAGGGGAGGAAGAGAAGGGAAACACGCAAAC
>JBPCIT010000265.1:0-40855 GCA_051006015.1 Longimicrobiaceae bacterium | reverse complement strand
TCGTCGCGGCTTCCCGGGCGCAGCGGCGGCAGCAGCGTCCGGAACCACTGCGCGTCACCGGGCGTCGCGCCCGGCGCGGAAGCCGGCTCGCGACCGGCGCGGAGAGCGCGTACCCGTCCGCCGTCGCGGCGCAGCAGCACCTCGACGACGTTGCTCGGGTGAGGCGGCACCGCGCCGACCACGAGCGCCGGGCTGCTTCCGGCAGGTGTCGAGCCTGTGGGCAGGGGCAGGTTGCTGCTCTCCAGCAGCGCGGCGGGAGCCAGGGCTGCTGCGGTCAGGCGGCCGCGCGGCGTGCGCATCGCCTAGCCCCGGTCGCCGGAGGCAGGCTCCGCCACTAGCCGGCAGACGGCGTCCGGCTCCTTCATGCGCAGGACGAAGCGCTCCGATACCCGCAGCACGTAGCGCGGCTCGAGCGTGAGCTGAACGAACTGTACGTCCAGATCCGTGGCGACCACCAGGTCGATCGGCGAGCCGGAGAGCGCCACCACCACCCCAAGGTTCGCCGGGAGGGTGCTCGAGCGCAGGAGCGGCCCCTCCAGGAAGGGCAGGATGCGGTCGCTGGGCAGCACCAGCGAGTTGCGGTTCGGCGTGTTGGCGGCCAGGAAGAGCTCGTGCCCCAGCACGCACGCGAACGGGCCATAGTGACCCCGGCCCTCGAGCATCTCGATCGCTTCGACGACCCCGCTCACCAGCGTCTCGCTCCGTCCGTCCAGCTCGCGGAAGGGCACCGCCACCTCGAGCTCAGTATCGAGCAGACCCGGATGCTGCTGGCCGCCGCGCACCGTGTAGATCACCGGCACGACGAAGGGCGAGCCATCCTCCCGGACGGGCGCCTGTGCGGCCTCCGGCTGGCCGTTGAAGACGATCGCGTCCTCGAGCCGGCCGAGCACGTCCGCGGCCCGGCCCACCATCGCCTTGGCCGCTTCCAGATCGGGGTCGGCCGCCTCGGCCGTCTTGAGGTACACATCAGCGGCGATCGTCGTCAGGCGCAGCGTCTCGGCGTCGTTGATCTCGAGGCGCGCGGGTGGCTCGCCCCGCTGGCGGTCGCCGAGCTCCGGGCTTTCCATGGTGAGTGCCGGCACCGTCACCTGGTCGCGCGGCAGCGGCCCGTACAGCGGCAGAAACGAACTCGCGACCCGTGCCTTGCGGGCGGACTCCTGGACCACCGAGCGGAGCGCCGCCCATTGCTCGGTGGACCAGGGGAGGCGAGCGGTGTCGTCAGACATACGGCGTCTCCAGTCGCTGTAGGGGAATGTCAGGAGGACCCACCCAAGATGGCGAGCGCGCGTGCCGGTTCCGGGCGGTCCAGTCCCTCCGGGAGGGAATCGAGGCTAGCCGCGAGTCGGGCACGGCCTTCCTCGACGCGCCCGTTCGTGGCCAGCAGGTCGTACAGGTCGAGCGCGGCGCGCAACTCGAGGGAGCGCGCCTTCTGCTGGCCGGCGAAGTGCAGCGCGTGGCGGTAGGCCGCCTCGGCCGCGGCGGCGTCGCCGCGCCGGGCCAGCAGGCGGCCGCGTACCCGCCAGATCTCGGGCGCGTTCAGCCGCTCTCCGCGCGCCTCCATCTCCGCCTCGGCCTCGTCCAGCAATCGGAAGGCTTCCTCGTCCTCGTGCAGCTCGTACAGCGCTTCGGCCATCATCACGTACACGAGCACGAGGGTGACGCGGGTCCCGGTCTGAAGGAAGAGCTCGAGGCCTTCCTGCATGCGGGTGCGGGCATCCTCCTCGCCGAGGGCGAGCCCGATCACGCCGCGATAGTTCTCCGCGACCGCGAGCCAGAGCAAGAACCCCTCGTCCTTGCACAGGCTGCGCAGCTCGTCCGCGACCTCGCACAGCCGCTCGATCCGGTGGAGGTGCGAGTGGCGGTAGCCGTAGCCGTGCAGGAAGAAGGCGAGCGCGGCGGCCAGGGTGGGCAGGTGCTGCAGATCCCGGGCGAGCTGCACCATACGCTCCCACTCCGCCTCTGCCTCGGCGACGTGCCCCAGCATCGAGAGCGCATGCGCTCTCACCGTGCGCAGGCAGACGGACGAGGAGAGCTGGAACATACTGGTCAGCGCCTTCTCCTGTTCGAAATCGAAGAGCGCCAGACCGGCGTTCGCCTCTTCGAGCGCCCGCTCGATCTCGCCTCGGTAGAGCAGCGTATAGGCCGTGGCATGGCGACCTGTAATCTGGATCATCGGTACCCCGGAAGCCTCCGCCATCCGCTGCACCGCCTCGGCTGCAGACATGGCCGGCTCGAGCTCACCGCGCAGGAAGTAGACGGTCCAGAGGCCCCAGAGCGGCGGGTAGATGCGGTCGTAGCGCTCGAGCTCCTCCGCCAGCGCGCGGCCGCGTTCGCACGATTCCTCGACTTGCACCGCTGCCCACCCATACACTGCCATGAGCACCGGGGCGAGCTGGAGCTGCAGTTCCAGCTCGTGCTCCCGGTGTTCGCGCGTCGTGGGCAGGTTGCTCAGGCAGCCGATCGCCCGCTGGAAGTCGACGCTCGCATCGTGCATGGCCGACCTCTGCAGCGCCTGCTGGCCGGCGGTCTCCCAGAAGCCCACCGCATCCTGGTACTCGCCGGCTTGGGTCAGGTGGTGCGCGATCAGGTCGGGCCGCTCCGCCGCGAACTGGGCCATGTTGCTGCGCATCGCGGCAGCGATGCGGCTATGATAGCTCTGGCGGGTGGCGCGCAGCAGCGATTCGTAGGCCGCGTCGCGCACCAGCGCGTGCTTGAACATGAAGGTGCCGGCACCTGACTCGTCTGTTGCCCACGCCAGGCCTGCGTCCGTTAGCCGCTTGATGTCCTGGCGGAGGGTCGGCTCGTCGCGCTCGCTCACCTCGCGCAGCAGTGCGAAGCCGAACTCGCGGCCGATGGTCGCGGCCAGCTGCGCGGTGGCGCGCGAGGTGCCGAGCCGGTCGATGCGCGCGGTCAGCGACGCGGCCACGGTCGCCGGGATCAGATCCTCCGGCACCGGCCCTCGCGCTTCCCACGCTGCCGCGCCTTCGCGGAGCACGCCCGACTCGAGCACGGCCCGCGTCATCTCCTCGATGAAGAGCGGCACGCCGTCCGAGCGCGCCACGATCTGCCGCAGCACCTTGCCGGGCAGCGCCTTGCCGCCCGCGACGCTCTGCGCGAGCGCCTCCGCCTGTGCCGGGTCCAGCTTCGTCAGATCGAGGCACTGCAGGCGGGTGCCCTTGCCCCAGGATGCGTCGAGATCCGGCCGCGCCGCGATCAGGCCCAGCAACGGAACGCCGGACAGCGTATCGACGATCAGCTCGAGCAGCTCCGCGGTCGAGGTGTCGGCCCAGTGCAGGTCCTCGAATACCAGCAGCGTCGGCGTCTGTTCGGCCAGGGCGCCGAACAAATGGGCGATCACCTCCATGGTCCGGGCGCGGCGCCGTATGGGCGAGAGATCCGGAGCCGCGTAGCGGTCGCCGGCGGGGATGGCCAGCAGCGGCGCCAGGAAGGGTACGACCACGGCCGGGTCCAGATGCAGCTCGCGGAGCGCGCCCTCGAGGCGTGCCAGCTGTTCGTCCGCCGACTGCCCCGGTTCGAGACCGAACCGCTGCGCGAGCAGCTCGATGATCGGGTAGAACGGGCTGTCGCTGTTATAGGGGGAAGCCCGGGCCACCAGCACCGCCGCACCGGAGGCCTCGGCCTGATCACGAAAGAGCCGACCGAGCCGCGACTTGCCCACGCCCGCATCCGCACGCAGCAGGATGAAACCCGTCTCGCCCCGCTGCGCCGCCTGCCAGGCTTCCTCGAGGAGGCGTCGCTCTCGCTCGCGGCCGACGAAGGGAGCCAGCCTGCCGGCCGCATCGAGGCGGTCGCGCCATGCCGTCTCGCCGTCGATTAGCCACACCTCCATCGGCTGGGCTATGCCTTTGAGCTGCACCTCGCCGATGGAGCGGCCGGTAAAGTAGCCGCTCACGATGCCCCAGGTCGCGTCGCTCACGACCAGCGTGCCGGGCTCCGCCACCCCCTGCAGTCGCGCGGCGATGTTGGGTGCGTCGCCCAGCGCGATCCGGTCCTGGCGGTCGCCCGCGCCCACCGGCCCCACCACGACCCGCCCCGTGTGCACGGCGACGCGCACGGCCAGGGTGACGTCCTTGCGTATCTGCGCCGCGACCACCTGCACCCGCCGCAGCATGTCCAGCCCGCAGCGAACGGCGCGCTGGGCATCGTCTTCCTGGGCACGCGGGTAGCCGAAGTAGACGATGATGCCGTCGCCGAGGTACTGCGCGACATATCCTTCGTGGGCCGCCACCGCTTCGCCGCAGACACTCTGGTACGCCGCGATGACATCGCGCAGGTCCTCCGGGTCGAGCTGCTGAGAGAGTTCCGTCGAGCCTACCAGGTCGCAGAAGAGCACCGTGATCTGCCGGCGCTCGCCCTCCGCCTCCGACGCGTGCACCTCCTGCAGACGGTGGCCGCAGCCGCCACAGAACTTCGATTCAGGTGGATTCTCGAAACCGCAGTGCGGGCACGTCGGCCCCAGGTCGCCTCCGCAGTTGTTGCAGAAGCGGGCCGACCGCACGTTCTCCCGGCCGCAGCGCGAGCAGATCATGGTGCACTCCGCGAACCATCGGGGTCCGATTCCGCCGCTTCACCGGACCGCACCGCCTCACGCGAGCGTGCCAACCGGTGCTCGCGCAACGCCGTCCACGCCCGCGTCTCTTCCTCGAGGATCGTGAGCGCACGCGCCACCACCCCCCCGGGCGCCTCACCTGGTTCGTGGGGCCGCAGAGTGGGTCTCTCTCGCATCTTGGGGTGGTGGTTCAATGTCAGTGCGGGCAGTGCGGCCGCGTTCCGCGGCAGGGTGGTGCTGGTGGCGAACGCCAGCGCCGCCGCCAGCGATCAGTTTAGTAACACGACCAGGGCTACCACAACCAGGGCCGCCCCAATGACTGCAAGGAGGGTGCGTGCGCTCATCTCCCGCGCGGCCTCCGCCGTGACTGCCTCCCTGGACTGAACCGCCGCGGCCCGAGCCGGGGTCAGATCCACCTCGGTCCTGGGCATCGTAACCTCTACGACGCGCGGAGCGGGTTGCTCTGCCGAAGCCGGAACTGCTACCTGTTGCGCCTGCACGGCGGGCACCGTGGCCAGAGTGAACAGAAGCCCGACAATGAGCATGGAACGCATGATGTCTCCCCCTTGGTGAGGTACGGCGGACGGAAAGCGGAGTGCTTCCCACCCCAGCATCTCAGCGGTCCAGCGCATTTGCATCAACGTGGGGAATTCTCTCCTGCTGATGCCTCTGCTGCAATCATTGACCATCTGGACAATCTAAGCTAGCTTGTATTTACCATCCGGTCAATAGATGGGAAGCCCTCGCACCCCGCTGCTGCGCAGCCGCGTCGGTTCCGATTGGCATGGTTCTCCGAAGTGGAGCGCCTTCTGATCGATGGTCACCGTTGGCCTCGGCCGCGCGAGCGGCCCTCACTTCCTTCGAGGCAGCCATGACTCAGGCGGTCCTTCCCGAACAGGCTAGCAGCCCCGATGTAGGAGATCGGGGCCCGCTGACGGTCGTGGGGATCGGTGCCTCGGCGGGCGGGCTGAAGGCGCTGCAGCTCTTCTTCCAGTCGGTGCGGGCCGACAGCGGCATGGCATACGTGGTGATCATGCACCTGGACCCGGAGCGGGAGAGCCGCATCGCCGCGCTCCTGCAGGACCGGACTTCGGTCCCTGTGACGCAGGTCACCGGGACGACGACGGTGGAGCCCGACCACATCTACATCATCCCGCCGGGCCACGACCTCACGATACAGGACGCGACCCTCCGCCTGCAGGAGCGCGGCGACGGACCGCAGCATTCGCCCATCGACCTTTTCTTCCGCACACTCGCCGAGGCGTGCGGACCGGATGCGGTCGGCGTTGTGCTCTCCGGCACCGGCAGCGACGGCGCGTCGGGGACCCGGCACATCAAGGAGTGCGGTGGCATCACGGTCGCCCAGTCGCCGGACGAAGCCGAGTACGACGGGATGCCGGAGAGCGCGATCGCGACCGGGCAGATCGACCTGGTGCTACCGTCGGCGCGGGTCCCCGCCGAGTTGCTTCGCCTCCGGCGGATGCCGTCGCCCCTCGAGGTCGACTCGCCTCCCGGGGACACCCAGGCGCAGCTGGCCCAGATCTTCGCCGTACTGCGTGGCAAGACCGGCCACGACTTCAGCCTGTACAAGCCCTCCACCATCCTGCGCCGGCTCGAGCGGCGGCTGCGCTTCAATGGTGCGGCGACCCTCGAGGACTATCTGCCGATGCTGCGGGCGAGTGAGACCGAGGCCCGGGCGCTCGTGCGGGACCTGCTGATCTCGGTGAGCTCCTTTTTCCGGGATCCGGAGGCGTTCAGCGCGCTGGCGGAGGCGATTCCTGCGCTCTTCGAGGGCAAGGGACCGGATGACGCGGTGCGTGTCTGGGTGGTGGGGTGCGCCACGGGCGAGGAGGCCTACTCGATCGCCATCCTGTCGAACGAGCACGCGGCCACCCTGGAGCACCCGCCGCAGATCCAGATCTTCGCCACCGACATCGACGAGAAGGGCTACGCGCGGGGCCGCGCGGCCATCTACCCGGCCTCTGCCGTGGCGGAGATCCCGCCCGAGCGGCTCCGCCGCTACTTCACCCAGGAGGCGGGAGGCTACCGGATCAAGAAGCCGCTGCGCGAGGGAGTGCTCTTCGCCGTCCACAACGTGTTGCACGACCCACCCTTCTCGCGGCTCGACCTGATCAGCTGCCGGAACCTGCTCATCTACCTCCAGCCGGCGGCTCAGGAACAGGCGATCGCGACCTTCCACTATGCGCTGCGGTCGCAGGGGCTGCTCTTCCTCGGCTCGGCGGAGTCGGCGGGGGAGAGCGGGCGCTTCGTGCCCGTCGCGCGGGCGTCGCGGATCTACCGCCGCAACGCCACCCCGCACCGGGTCCTGCCGCGGCTCTCGGCCGCGGATCCGCCTTCCCGGCCCGGCGGCCGACCGGCGGATGCCATCGAGATGTCCCGCCCGCACCGGTTCGCGTACGGGCCGGTCCATCTGCGGATGCTCGAGCATTACGCGCCGGCGAGCCTGGTCGTGGACGAGCGGCTCGAGGTGGTCCACCTCTCCGGCCGGGCCGGCGACTACCTGCACCTGGCGGAGGGCGAGCCGAGCCACGACCTGATGGACCTGGCCCCGCCCGAGCTGCGAATGGAGCTGCGCACGGCGCTCTACCAGGCCTTTGCGAAGGGGCTGCCGACCACCCGCCACCTCCGCCTCAACGGCGGTGCCCCGCTATGCCTGCGGGTGAACCCACCGGTAGGAGACGAGAGAGCGGGTAGGTTCGCCCTGGTCCTCTTCGAGGAAGAGGCGCTGCTTGAGACCGAGCCGGCGGCCGAGGGAGAGGCGCTGCAGGATCCCCCCCCCCCGCGAGCGGTCGCCCGCCCGGAGGAGGAGCTGCGTCGGATCGAGGAGCAGCTCGAATCCACTATCGCGGCGCGCGATCGGACGGTGGAGGAGCTCCAGTCGGCCAACCAGGAGCTGCTGTCGGTCAACGAGGAGCAGAAGGCGGCGGCCGAGGAGCTGGAGACCAGCCGCGAGGAGATCCAGTCCATCAACGAGGAGCTCACCACCATCAACCAGGAGCACCAGAGCTCGATCGAGGAGCTGAAGCGGACGAACGCCGATCTCCAGAACCTGATCGAATCCACGGAGATCGGCACCATCTTTCTCGACCGCGCGATGCGGATCCGGCGGTTCACCCCGTCGGTCGCGACGCTCTTCAACTTCGTCGCCACGGACCAGGGCCGTCCGCTCGCCCACATCACCCACCGGCTCGACTACCCCGACCTGGTCGCCGATGCGCAGAGCGTGCTCACCTCGCAGGAGCGGATCGAGCGTGAGGTGTCGAGCGACGCCGGCGAGTGGTACATCCTCCGCATCAACCCGTACCGTTACGCCGAGGGCGAGATCGATGGCGCCGTGCTCACCTTCGTCGACAACACCGCGCGACGGCGGGTCCAGGAGGAGCTGCGGGAGGCGAAGATCGCGGCCGAATCGGCGAACCTGCTCAAGGGGAGCTTTCTGGCGACGATGTCGCACGAATTCCGTACCCCGCTCACTGCGATGCTCGGCTATTCCGAGCTACTCGACCTCGATGGGCCGCTCACGACACCGCAGGTGGAAAAGATCGAGCGGATCAAGGTGTGCGGCTGGCATCTCGCCTCCATGATCGACGAGATCCTCACCTTCGCAAAGCTGGACGAGGGTTGCGAGACGGTGCGGTACGAGAAGGTGGACGCGAGAATGATCGCGCGCGAGGCAAAGGTGCTGGTCGAGCCCAGTGCGGAGGCAAAGGATCTCGCGCTGGTCCTGAGCCTTCCAGACGAGGCCGTCGAGCTGGATATGGATGCCGACAAGGCCCGCCAGATCCTCGTCAACCTGTGCGGCAACGCCGTCAGGTATACTGAGCGCGGAGAGATCAATTTGGAGGTACGAGCGGAGGGGGAGCGGGTTGTCTTCGAGGTCCGCGATACGGGCATCGGAATCGCGCCCGAGGACCAGGCCCACATCTTCGAGCGATTCTGGCGGGCCGACAACGCCACGACCCGCGCATTCGGCGGCATGGGGATCGGGCTTGCGGCAGCCCGGGAGTTCAGCCGGCTGCTCGGCGGCGACGTCGAGGTCGAGAGTGAGCTCGGCCGGGGGAGCACCTTCCGCGTCTGGCTGCCGCGTCGTAGGAAGCAACCGTAACGCACCGGGCATCGGTCGCACATCGACCAACACGTAGACAGCGTTCCTAACCCTATCAGGGAGACACGATGTTCGACGCAGAAAAGGCAACGATAGAAACGCTCCGGCTCCAGTTCGAGCGGCAGGTGGCGGCCCACCAGCCGGAGGCGCGCACGACCGCCGCGGAGTATATGGCCGCGCTGACCGCGTTCGTGGATGCGTTCAACGACGGCCCCGGCTCAGATCCCGGCGAGATGGCCCATGACACCACCGGCACGCTGAACCGCATCGAGGACCATGTCGTCTGGGCGGAAGCGGAGCGCCACCGTGTTCGGACCGCACTCAACACCATCGTGTAGCGGTTCCCCACGACCGCTGCAGACGTGCCCGTGGCGGCCAACTTCCGGACGTCTGGCCGGAGTACTCGGTTCAGTACCGATGGGAGACGGCTGTACGCGATCCCCTTGCTCGAGCCCAGTAAGGTCGGGCGTACGGCGGGGGAGGTGAGCGTGGACGGGCGAGTCCAGGTGGGCCGGAATAACCGCTTCTGGTATTCACTCGCCCGGCTACCGAACCTGACCCTGCCAGGGGCAGCCGCGCTTGCTGCACACGAGTCGGTGACCGCTGAGGGTACCGGCTTTTCCGAATTTCTCCTGCTGCAGCACGGCATCGCCGCATACAGGGCACACCGTACCGGTGCGGTCCCCGTACTTCGGCTGACGGTTCCCAGATGCTTGCTTCATGTTCGATTCCCGGGTGCGAAGTGGATGGAGGCGGACAGGTGCGGCTCGACGCCGCTCCTCATAGGCATGAGGGATCCGTGGCCGAAGGGTTCACCGGATGTATGCCGTGCCCGCCGTCTCGCCGAGCCACACCGTGGGCTCTGTCGTGGCTGGCGGGACCTCCCCACCGGATCGCACATCCTCAGGTATGACGTTGCTCAGCGGTGCGAGTAGTACGTTGGATGCGGCCGCGAAGAACGGACGCCTCACCGCGTTTTCGAGCCCGATCTGTACGAGTCGGCTGCCATCCCCCGTCTTGCCGTGCAATGCCGTTACCGTCCCCATCCCGGCTGCACAGAAGATCTCCTCCCCCTGTTGGGGCAAGCGTGCGGTTCCCCACACCCATCCGGGGCGGTCCGTCAGCCGAACCTGGAAGTCCTCAATGCGAAGCGCCGTCTTGGTTCGAAAGGGTAGCACGGATTGTCTCCAGGTCTATGGTGCGTAGTGGTGCACTCCCGATGCCCACTCCGAGCCGGCGAGGAGCTGGCTCTGCGGCAAAGCCATGTTGTAACTCAGAACCCTCGCTTACGGCCGCTTGCGATTCGGCACCTCCTCAACCACCACCGGGATCGCCACGAGCGGTCCGACCTCCTTGTTCCCGGCCATCTCCGACAGATCGTGGCCGGTTCGCTTTTCCGGATAGGGGTTCGAGAGGGCCGGCTCGTTGTACTTGCTCCACGTGATCAGCCCGATCACGAACGCCACGAGGCCGTACACGAGCACGGCGTCGAGGTTGACGCCGCCGAGTGAGACCACAGCGCCGGCCGCGATTGCGGAACCGATAAATGACAACATCACGCCTCCTTCGCAGGAGCGCAGGTGCGGCGGAGAGCGCCGCAGAGGGCGTCCTACTGCTGGGATAGGGGCCAGGTGGGCAGGTGTTGACCAGGTGGCGAATGAAGTATAGCCTATATTGACCATACGGTCAATGATGACCGACGGCCGCAGCCAGGTGGAAGGCGCGCCCGCCTTCGCGGCGGGACGTAGCCGCGAGTCGCGTGCGGAATGCCGATCACCGGAACCCGAGGAGAAGGAGAGGAGAATCTAGATGCCGGGAAAGAAAGCGTCCGAGGAAGAGCGTCGTCAGCAGCTCCTGAAGGCTGCTTTTGACGTGGCCTCACGGGTGGGGGTCGGTGGGTTGACGGTGCGGTCGATTGCGGCCGAAGCGCGGGTGAGCCACGGTCTGGTGCACTTCCACTTCAAGACCAAGGACCAGCTGGTGCGAGCCCTGCTCGACTGGGTGCTGGCGACCACTCTCACCCTGCACATCCCCGACGATGTAGCACAGAGCCGCCAACCCGCGGATCGGCTGCGCTCGCTCCTGCTGCCGGAGATGGACCGCCTTTCTCACGAGCCGCACAGGACCCCGCTGTTCTTCGAGTACTGAACGCTGGGCACGCGGGACCCGGCCATCGGGAAGAATATCAGCGCCGCGCTCGAGCGCTACCGCTCGGCGCTCCGCGCCGTGGCCGAAGAGGTTCTTCGGTCCGAGTCCGCAGCAGTTGGCGAAGTCAATCCGGACGGCCTTGCCGCGGTTGCGGTGAGCCTCATCAACGGGTGCGCGGTGCAAGCACTGGTCGATCCCGGTCACTTCGACATCACGGAGTACCACGCGGCCATTCGGGGCATCATCGGCCAACTCACCTCGCCCGCAGTGTAATGCATCTGCGTGCTGTTTGCCTGCCGAATGGGAGTGCCACATGGTGGGGATGCAGTCTTAAGCGCGCGCGGGGAGGGAACCTCGACAATGAGAGACGCGCTGCGAGCCAATAGACGCCTGCGTGCTGCAGCGCTGCTATCGCGGCTGGGCATCCGGAAGTGCGAACGCGACGTAGACACCCCCCGAGGGCGTCTCCAGCTTTCCGCCACCGGCGGCGATTACCACGTACTGCTTGCCATCGACCCGGTATACGCTCGGTGTGGCATAGCCGGCGTAAGGAAGCTTCGTCTGCCATAGCAGCTGACCCGTAGCGACCGGCCTCGGGCTGGGGATCGCGCGGCGCCTGGTGCACATGCTCGGCGGGGAGATCCGGGCCCTGAGCGAAACCGGGCGCGGCCCGGGTCGAGATCGTCCTCCTCAACCTGATCAGCAACGCGGCCAAGTACTGCGACCGCGGCAAGCCCGTGCGCCGGGTGCGGATCGCGTTCGAGCAGGAGGCGGGAGGCGGCTGGTGGGCATCGGTGAGCGACAACCGGCTCGGGACCGAGCCTGAGCATCAGGGGCGAATCCTCGATCGGTTCTTCCGTGCTCACCCCGACGTCGCAGAGGGCTTGGGACTGGGCTTCTCGATCGCACAGGATGCGGTCCAGCAGCTCGGCAGCCGCGTGGAGTTCGAGAGCGAGCCGGCGTGGGGACCACCTTCCGCTTCTTCCTGCCGAAGCCCGAGGAGGAGGACTCGGCGGAAGCCGGATCGAGGTAGTCCTCCCCTACAGCAGGCGCTCGATGGTTTCGAGCAGGAGAGCGGGCGGGCAGGGCTTCTCCAGGAACGCGTCGCACCCCACAGCCTCGGCGCGGCCGCGGTAGAAGTTCTGCGTGTTCGCCGTGATGGCGATCACCGGGATGTGCGCCGTTGGAGCGTGCTGTTTGAGCAATCCCGTCACATGCCAGCCATCCACGACGGGCAGCGCGAGATCGGTCACGACCAGGTCCGGCAGATGCTCGCGCGCCAGTCGTACGCCCTCGCCTCCATCCTTCGCTGCCAGGACGCGGTAGCCGGCGCGGCGGAGGATCTCCCCGTACACCTCGCGTGTGTCCCCGTGGCCCTCGATCAGCAGAATCGTCCTGGGAGTCATCGTCGCTACCGTGGTGGAGCTGCGGGTTGTGGAGTGGGGGCAGGCGGCAACTCCCGCGCCATTTTCGAGGCACAACGGCCCACGTGACGCGCGAGAATGGCGATCGGGATGTCGGGCGAATCCACCGTAGCGATCCGCCGCACCGCGAAGCAGATGCCCAGCACAGGGGGGGACACGAGGCCGGTGATTGGTTAAATTCCTTCCATGATCTCTCTTTCCAATCTCGCAAAGGAGTTCGGCGACCGCACTCTGTTCGCCGACGCATCGTTTCAGCTCAACCCCGGCGAGCGCTACGGGCTGGTCGGGGCCAACGGGTCCGGCAAGACCACGCTGCTCAACATTCTGAGTGGCGAGGCCGAGGCCACTGAGGGTAGCGTCTCGCTCCCGAAGTCGCTGCGGCTGGGGGTGCTGCGTCAGGATCAGTTCCTCTATGAAGACGAGGAGGTCCTGGGCGTAACCCTGATGGGCAACCCCGAGCTCTGGCGAGCCCTCGTCCAGAAGGAGGCGCTTCTCGCCCGGGCGCACGAGCACTTCGACGCGGACCGATTCTCCGAGCTCGAGGAGACGGTGCAACGGCTGGACGGCTACACGGCCGAGGCTCGCGCCGCGACCATCCTAGAGGGCCTTGGCCTGCCCGCGGAGGTGCACCGCCAGCCGCTCTCCACCCTCTCCGGCGGCTTCAAGCTGCGGGTGCTCCTCGCCCAGGTCCTGGCGAGCACCCCGGACGTCCTGCTGCTGGACGAGCCCACGAACCACCTCGACATCCTCTCCATCCGCTGGCTGGAGAAGTTCCTCCAGGACTTCGCCGGCCCGGTGGTGGTCATCTCCCACGATCACCGCTTCCTCGACAACGTCGCCACGAGCATTTTGGACGTGGATTACCAGACCGTCACCCTCTACAAGGGCAACTACGCGGCCTTTCTGGAGCAGAAGCGGGAGGACCGCCAGCGGCGGGAGAAGGAGATCGAGGGGCGACAGAAGGAGATCGCCCACCACCAGAAGTTCGTGGACCGCTTCAAGGCGAAGGCGAGCAAGGCGCGGCAGGCGCAGAGCAAGCTGCGGATGATAGAGAAGAAGGCGGACGAGCTCGAGGAGCTGCCCGGCAGCTCGCGCCGCTACCCGAAGTTCCGCTTCGTGCAGCGCCGGCCGAGCGGCCGGGAGGTGCTGAAGATCACCCGTCTCAAGAAGGCATTCGGGGAGAACGAGGTGCTCCACGGCGTGGACCTCCAGGTCAACCGTGGCGAGCGGCTGGTCATCATGGGGCCGAACGGCATCGGCAAGTCCACGCTGCTCAAGATCGTGATCGGCGAGCTGCAGGCGGATGACGGCGAGGTCGAGTGGGGCTACGAGGCCCGGCCCGGCTACTTCGCGCAGGACCACCACGAGCAGCTCGAGGGCCTCGACCGCACGGCGGAGCAGTGGCTCTGGGAGTTCTGCCCCGGCAAGGATCGTGGCTTCGTGCGGGGGCAGCTGGGTATGATGCTATTCTCCGGCGACGACGGCGAGAAGCGCCTGAGCGCTCTCTCCGGAGGGGAGGCCGCCCGGCTCGTCTTCAGCCGCCTGGCGATGGAGCAGCCCAACCTGCTGGTGCTTGACGAGCCCACCAACCACCTCGACCTCGAGTCCATCGAGGCGCTGGTCGCCGGCCTGCAGAGCTACGAGGGCACCCTGATCCTGGTCTCCCACGACCGCTGGTTCGTGAGCCAGCTCGCCACCCGCGTCGTCGAGATCAGCCGCGACGGGATCCGCGACTATCACGGCACCTACGAGGAGTACGTCCACGCCTGCGGCGACGACCACCTCGATGCCGACACCGTGGTCCTCAAGGCTCGCCGGGAGGACAGGAAGGGCAAGAAGCAGGAGCCGCCGGAGAACGGAAAGCGACCTGCCGCTCCCCAGGGCCGGGGAGCCGTGAAGGCTAACGGTGCCGCCCGCCGGAATGGTCTCGAGAGGCGCCGCGACGAACTCACGGCGGCGATCGAGGTGGCCGAGGCACGGATCGCCGAGATCGACAGGCTCTTCTCCGAACCAGGCTACTTCGAGGCGACCGCGCCCGACCAGGTGGCGGCATTGACGGCTGAGCGAGCGCGGCTGCAGGAGATGGTCGAGCAGCGTATGGAGGAGTGGGAGCGGGTGGAGAGCGAGATGGCGCAGCTCGCGTAAGCTGCGAAGGGGCCGCGCCCACGGGGTGGGCGCGGCTTCCGCACGCGGAGCGTTCTGCCTGCCGGTCCTCCCCGACGCTGCATATAACATCTCTACCGTTGGTTATGCATCCGCCGTCGCGCGCCATTGACCACTCTCGTACTCCATGTAATTGGCCGTCCGCTCGGCTACATCTCTGCCGAAGTACCGCTCGACCAGATGGAGCGCCAGGTCTATTCCTGACGTGAGACCACCCGCCGTCACGATCTTGCCATCGGCGACGAATCGGCGGCCGCGCACCAGATGGACCTGAGGAAACGCCTCCGCGAAGCGGTCCCAGAACTCATGGTGGGTGGTCGCCCGCCGTCCGTCGAGCAGTCCCGCACGTGCCAGTTGGAAGGCGCCGGTGCAAACCGACAGCACGACCTGCGCGCGTTGCGCCTGCTCCCGCAGCCAGGCGTGGATCGCAGACGACCCGGTCTGTGCGCCGACGCAGACGATCGCGGGTGGCGGCGCGCTGCGCAACGTATAGTGCGGGACGAGCTTGAGTCCTCCGGTCGCGGTGATGGTGCGGATCGAATCCGACACCGTATAGAGGCGGAACGGCATCTGATGCTCGCGGCCTGAGGACGGAAGCATCACGTCCTGAAAGACCTCCCACGGACCTGCCAGATCGATCACGTTGGCATTCGGAGAGACAGCGAACCCGACATTGATCCTCGGCGTGGCTACATGCTGCATCAGGAAATCTTCCTCGTTCGGTGTGGCAGCTTCGGCGAAGAGAGAGCTGCGGTCGACCACTGCCAAGGCGGCGGCTGCCGCGGAACCCATGAGAAACGAGCGTCTGTTCATCGTTACCCCCTGCGCTGTCTGATACCAGGTCCGCTGGAAGAGTTCATCCTTGCCCAGTCGCTGCAGGCCCCCTCCCCCAGCCCCTCCCCCAATGCTGAGGGAGGGGAGAACAGCTTGTAGTTCCAACCTCTCCCCCGAACTCGGGGGGGAGGTGGTGAGCCCTAGCGAGCCGGAGAGGGGGCGCGGAGGCCGAACTGTTCACCCGTACTTGGTCTGAAGCCTCCGCCGCCGAGCGACCGGGAGAATCAATGGGTGTGTACATCATTTCCGGCACTCCTCCCCGTCAGCTCCGGTGCCCATCGGTTGCGACGGCGGATCCACGCATCTTCATGACCTCCAGGCCAGCTTCCGGAAGCTGCTGTGGACGCTGCTCTTCGATGATCCGCAGGAGGACCAGGCTCTGGAGATGCTGCTCCAGCAGGGCCAGGCGTCGTTCGATCAGGCGATTCTCCTCGGATTCACCCTGAAGCTCCCTGACACGAGCGAACGTCTCCAGCGCCGGCTTCAGCGCGAAGCGAAGCGTGAGACCGGCAACGGGGATGAGGATGAGCAGGCCGCCCAGAAGAATCGCGAGCAGCGGGATGAAGGTGCCTGTGAGCATGACCGAGTCGGGAGGATGCATGGCTGCCTCACTATGATGTGTGGTGTCTTGCCGTCCGTCTGCGTCCCGCCGATGATTGCGTGAGCTACGGAAATCCGATTCTGTGCGAGCGCCGGCTGCCGTGGTCGGTCAGCGGCTCACGGAAGCAAGAACAGGCACTACCGGTAGGGAAGTCTTGAACGCTTTCGGCCGGCTTTGAACGGCTTCAGCGAGTCGTCGCGGCGGTTCGGAAGGCAGCCGGAGTAAGACCGGTGAGCTGCTTGAAGACGCGGGAGAAGTGGGCCTGATCGGCGAATAACGCGCCCACGGCGATGGCGGAGATCGGTTTCGCCGTGGTGAGGAGATCCTTGCGAGCGGCTTCGATCCGCAGCTTGCGCAGGTACTCGCCCCTCGTACAGCCGTGATGCCGGCGGAAGGTGCGACCGAGATGAGTCGGGTCGACGCCCAGCATGGCGGCAAGCTCCGTCAGGCTGATCGGCTCGAGGGCGTGCGCGTGCAGGTGCTCGACTGCCTGGATCAACCACCGGGGCTTCGCTCCTCGACCCGGGCGGGTTGCGGTTCTGGTGAGCTCTGCGACGAGAGCCAGGGCAAAGCCCTCGATGGCGAGGGTCGAGGCGCTATCGGAGGCGTGGAACTCCTGATAGAGATGGTTGGCGAGCCAGCCGGCTCTGCTGCGTTGAAGGTCGATCGGGGTTTTCCCCGGCTCGACGCCACACGCGGCGAGCCGCTCAACCCACGGCGAGCCGAACTGGATGTTGAAGCACCTGCCGCCGCTGGCGTGAAATTCGTGCGCGTGCGGCTCGTCTTTCGGCTGGAAGATCAGGCCGCCCGGTTCGCAGAGGCTTCTCCTGCTTCCCACCCGCTCCGTGAAGGAGCCGTCCACCACCAGGCAGCACAGAGCGTGATCATGGGCATGCGCGGGCACGCTCAGCCCAGGCGCGTATTCGGTTTCAGCCAGCGTCAAGCCGCTGACCTGACGAATGCCCCGCAGGAATCCGATGAAACTACCGCTCTGGAGGCTCGCGTTCATCTTGAACATTAATGATCACGATCCCCCGAGCGGCAAGGAGAATTGCTTTCACCCACGCCGAGCCGCACCGAGGAGATGCAGCCCGGGCGGCGCGTAGCGGCTCAGCTGACGCGCCAGGGTGCCGGTCCATCTGCCTATCGGATCCCGCGTGGCGCTGTTCGCAATGCAGCTGTAGCGCGCCGTGTTGCCCGACACGTTCTGTTCACGCAACAGCGGCACGCTCCCTCCACAGCGGCAACGGTGATGCCGCGCATTCACGGCTTCCGCTGCGCCGTCTGCGAGATCCCGTTCTGCAGAAGCGTGACGCTCGTCGCCGGTCCGCCGCCCGTGAGACCGAACACGAGCTCTGCATCGACCTCCTTGAGGAAGAACCGGTCCGGCGCCGTGGGCCACAGCCGCACCTTTGGCTGCCCCGTAGCCTGCAGGTAGAGCACGTCGCCCTCACGCGTGACGTGGAGGACGAAGGCCGGCGCGAGCGGATAATCGCCGACGAGGCGATCCAGATCCGTCGTGCTCAGCGGGATGACGGTCCGCCGCGGGGGGACCGGCGGCATGCCGAGTGGCGTCGTTCGATCGAGCAGGTGCATCCCGATGTCGTCCGCCGACACGGCCGCATTGGCGAGCACCACGACCGCCACCCTGCGCTCGGGATCGAAGGCCGCGAATGTGCGGAAGCCCCCCGTGCCGCCGTTGTGCCACCAGATGGGACGATCCGCCGGTCCTCGTACGACCCACCCGAGCGCGATCCGATTCCCACCACCCAGCTCCGCGCGCGGCGCACGGGCCAGCGCCACCGCCCGCGCCAGCGGTCCCTCGACGGTGTCCATCTGGGCCGCAAGGTAGGTGAGCATGTCGGCAGCGGTGGAGCGGAGCGCTCCGGCCCCGGCGAGCACATCGAGATGCCATAGCGGCACGGTGTCCATCCCGGCATCATGTCCCGCGGCCATGCGCTCGATGGCGGCCGGTGGCAGATCTACGAACGTCTCGCGCATGCCCAGCGGCCCGGTGATGCGGCGTTCGACGAGCGCGCCCCATGAGGGCGCGCCGCTGCGGCGGACGAGCGCGTGTCCCAGCAAGCCGGCTCCGAGATTGGAGTATTCGGCGCTGTCACCCGGCGAGCGCGGCAGCGTGTACGCGGCGAGGAAGGCGTAGCGCCGCGCCTCATCGTAGTCGGCGTACGGATCAGCGGGGTTCGCCGGCGCCATGTTGGTCGGCAGACGCGGCAGCCCGGAGCGGTGGGTGGCTAGCTGTTCCAGCGTGATCGGGCGATCCGCACGGGCGGGGATCACCGTACCCGCCGGCAGCAGCTCCACCACAGGCTGGTCAAGCCGGACCTCCCCACGCACCACGGCGTCGGCGAGGAGCAGCCCCGTGAAGGTCTTGGATATGGAGCCGATCTCGAAGAGCGTGTGCTCGTCGAGCGGCCCGCGCCCCGGTCCGGCCGAGCCATAGACGACGTAGCGCCGCTGGCCGTTCTCGAGAATGCCGACGACGATGCCCGGCGCACGGCCGCTCTCCACCCGCACCTTCAGGATGGAGCGAACCGTGGAGTCGGATGCGATCGTCTGCGCGTGCGTGGGATGCACGCTCGCGAGCACCGCGACGATGACGGCCAGGAGGTGCACGGTCTGGCGCAGCAGCAGAGTGGTCATTGTGGCTCTCGTTGTGGCGGGGTGGGATTCAGCGTCATCGTGAAGCCGCCGTTGCAGCCGGCTCTGGCTCTTCAGGGATGGATCCACTACGACGCCTTCGCTCCGATGTCCACGACGATCCCGCGCCACTTGCCCTGGTTGAACCGCACCACACTCAGGACACAGCGGCTCACGTGACCGACGAGAATCGCGATCCAGATATCCATCGGATCCAGCGTGCCGGTCTGCTGGATCACGAAGCAGATGCCCAGCGGCAGGATGACCTGCGAGATGATCGAGATGTAGAGCGGGCTCCTGGTGTCGCCGGTCCCCTGCAGGCCGCCCGTGTAGGTGAGCGCGCCGGCGAGGAAGAGGCCCGAGACGCTGAGCACGCGCAGGAGCTGCGTGCCGAGCTCGACGACCACGGGCTCGTTCATTCCGAAGACCGCGAGAAGCTGGCGCGGGAAGAAGAGAAAGAAGATCCCGAGGAAGGCGGCGCCCGCAACGCCGATGCGGCCGGCGACGCTCACCGCCTGGGCGGCGCGCTCCGGCTTGCCTGCTCCGAGGTTCTGGCCCGCCACCGCCGCCGCGGCACCCATCAGTCCGAAGGCGGTCCAGGTGACGAGCGAGAAGAGCTGCGTGTATGCAACGGCGAACGCGGCCTGCGCGGCGGCGCTCTGCGCCAGCGAGCCGATGAAGGCGAGCAGGAGCACCCCGCCCACGTTCATCGCGATCCCCTGGATGCCCGTCGGCAGGCCGAAGCGGAAGAGCGCGCGGATGATGGCCCAATCCGGCCCGAAGCCCTGCCCCCGCGGAAACGACACGACCCATCCACCACCCCAGAGCTTCGCCAGCGCATAGAGCGCGACGAGGCCGGAGGCGATCACCGTTCCCATCGCCGCGCCTGCGGTCCCGAACGCCGGAATCGGCCCGAGCCCGCCGATCAGGATCACATTCAGGACGAGATTCAGCACCGTCATCACGATGCCGAGCACCATCGGAGTGCGCGCGTCGCCCGCCGAGCGCAGTGCGCCGCCGAGCATGAAAAAGATGAGCAGTCCGGTGCTGAAGAGGAACATGATGCGCAGGAAGGGCAGCGCCTCCACCTTCACCGCCGGTGCGGCGTTCACCAGGTCGAGCAGCGCCGGCGAGAGGAGGTAGCCCGCCGGTGCCATCACCAGGAGCGAGATTCCGAGCGCTGTAAGGAACGCTTGATAGACGGTGCGATTCACCTTCTCCTCCTCGTTCGCGCCGGCAAATCGGGCGACGAGCACGCTCATACCGGTGAAGAGCGAGGAGATGAAGACGATCACGACGATGAAGATCTGCCAGGAGACGCCGATCGCGGCGTTTCCCTCGAAGCCGACGAGGTGGCCGACCATCACGTGGTCTACCATCCCCTGCAGCCCACCGATGATGTTGGTCAGCATCGTCGGCCAGGCGAGCTTCCAGACCGTCAGCCGCAACGGACCCTCGATGATGGAGCGGTCGTACCGTCCGGCGGCCGGCGCGGGAGGTGCGGGCGCTTCCGGAGCGGGCGGAGTGGCCCGGGTGGCTTCGGTCAATGGATCCTCGCAGGGTGACGACCAGAAGGGTTGCGGCGTGGTACCCACTGCGGTGGGTCGCCTTCAACCTTGATGGGGAGGGGCGCGATGTCAATGTGCGGGCGCTGTATGCGGGGAAGCCAATCCGGCCGTCACCGGTCTGCGTTGCGCCGCGGATGGGAGGTGCCGTATACTGCCGCCACCTGACCCGATCTGACGCCTGGTGTAGTGCTGGCGAACCCCCTTCGCGAGGCCGATCTCTTGAGCGAGAAACAGGTTACCTTCTCCTCCCGCTGGGGGATGATGATCGCCATGCTCGGCATGGCGGTGGGCACGGGCAACATCTGGCGCTTCCCGCGCATCGCCGCGGCGAATGGCGGCGGCTCCTTCCTGGTCGCCTGGGTCGTCTTCCTGCTGCTCTGGTCGGTGCCGCTGCTGCTCGTCGAGTTCTCGATGGGCAAGGCGACTCGCTACGGTACGGTCGGGGCGTTCATCAAGCTGATCGGGAAGAGGTTCGCGTGGATGGGCGCGTGGGTGGCGTGGACGGCTACCGCGATCATGTTCTACTACTCGGTGGTGGCCGGGTGGACGCTGCGCTACTTCTGGGCCGGGTTGACCGGCGAGCTGGAGGGCGAGATCCCCGGTGCGCTCTGGGCGAACTACGCCGGCAGCGGCTGGGCGGTGCTGACGCACGCCATCGCGATGGGGCTGGGCGTGTGGGTGGTGGCGCGCGGCGTGCGCGGCATCGAGCGCGCGGCGAGCGTGCTCATCCCCTCGCTCTTCGTGCTGGTCATCCTGCTGGCGGTGCGCGCGGTGACCCTCCCCGGCGCCGGCGGCGGGATCGCCTTCCTCTTCACGCCGAATCTCGAGCAGCTCGCCGACTACCGCATCTGGCTGCAGGCGCTCACCCAGAACGCGTGGGATACCGGCGCGGGCTGGGGGCTGGCGCTGACCTACGCGATCTACATGCGCCCGCGCGAGGATACCGCGCTCAACTCCTTCATGCTCGGCTTCGGCAACAACTCGGTGAGCCTCCTGGCGGGGATCATGGTGATCTGCACCGTCTTCGCGGTGGGACCCTCGCTCGCGGGGCGGATCGCGGCGACGCCGGCGGGCTTCGATCAGGCGATCCGCGCCTATCCGGGCCTCGAGGGCGGACTGGAGGCGGCGCTGCGCGATCTGGAGCCCGACGAGGTGCGGCAGCGCTTCGGTGTGGTGGTGACCGAGGAGGAGATCCCCGGCTTCTTCGCCAACACCGCCGTGCCCGTCGAGACTCGCCTCGAGATCGCGCGCGCCACCGAGGCGCTCGACGCGGAGACGGTGAGCAACGCCGTGCTGGGCAGCGGCAACAACGGCCTCACCTTCATCTGGGTGCCGCAGATCTTCAACACCCTGCCCTTCAGCCGGGTGCTCACCTCGCTCTTCTTCCTGGCGCTGGTCTTCGCCGCCCTCAGCTCGCTGATCGCCATGATCGAGCTGGCGACACGCATCCTGGTGGACGGGGGGATGGCGCGCAGCCGCGCCATCTCGCTGGTCGGCACCGCCGGCTTTCTCCTGGGCGTTCCCTCCGCGCTCTCGATGGCGGTCTTTGACAATCAGGACTGGGTGTGGGGCGTGGGGCTGATGCTCTCGGGCTTCTTCTTCGCCTTCGCCGTGGTGCGCTACGGCGTGAGCCGCTTCCGGGAGCAGTTCGTCAATACTCCCGACTCGGACCTCCACGTGGGTGCCTGGTGGGACGTGGCGATCTATCTGGTACTCGTGCAGGCGGTGGTGCTCATGCTCTGGTGGCTCTACCAGGCCGTAGACTTCGCCGATCTGGGTGCCAGCCTCACCCTTCTCTCCGCGTTCAACGTCGGAACGGTGCTCATCCAGTGGGGAGTCGCGCTGGGCGCCTTTCTCCTGCTGAACAACTGGCTGGTGCGCAAGACCGTCATCGAGGGCCGCGGGGAGGAGGTGACCACGGGGATGATCGGCTCGGCGCCGCCCTGACGCTGCACTGGCCGGCACCCCCGAGCATGACCTGCCAGGCTGATCCGCGGCTCCGATGACCTTCGAGCACTTCGAGCGCCGCGCTCAGCGGATCTTCGCCGAGATCCCGCCAGAGTTCAAGCGTGGCGTGGACGGGCTGATGGTGCTGCGGGAGGAGAGCCCGCATCCCTCGCTCCCCGATGTCTACACGCTCGGTGAGTGCCGCACCGAGGCCTATCCTTCGGAGTTCGGCGGGCCCGGGGAGGTACGCTCGCTGGTGGTGCTCTTCCACGGCTCCTTCCGCCGCCTCGCCGAGCTGGACGAGCACTTCGACTGGGAGGAGGAGCTCTGGGAGACGATCACCCACGAGGTGCGCCACCACCTCGAATCGCTCGCTGACGAGGACGCGCTCGAGGAGCATGACTACGCCGACGACCAGAACTTCGCGCGCCGCCAGGGCGAGAGCTTCGATCCGCTCTTCTATCGCGCCGGCGTTCCTTCGGGTGAGAGGGTGTTCGAGGTGAGCGGCGACGTCTTCATCGAGCGGGAGATGGATCCCGATGCGTTCCGGCGCGAGCCGATCCTAACGGTGGAGTGGGAGGGCGAGGAGCTGCGCATCCCGCGGCCCGACCGGCTGGGCGACGTGCACTTCGTCAGCCTGGGCGCCTTCGAGGAGAGCTCCGGCGAGCTCTTCCTCGTGCTGCTGCGCCGCCGGGGCGTCTGGGAGTCGGTGCGAAGCGCCCTCTCCGGCGCCGCTGCTGAGGTGCTGCAATCCGAGGCGGATCCGTTGTGAGCCCGACGCGCGCGTACCCGGCGCGCACCGGCGACGGCGTACGCATCGTGCTGCACCGGCTGGAGCCCCGGGCGCCGCGCCACACGACGCCGGTGCTGCTGGTGGCGGGCACCTTCAGCACGCGCACCTTCTGGCTCGGCACTCGCGGCCAGGGCTTCGGCCGCTTCCTCGCGGAGGCCGGCTTCGACATCTGGATCCTCGAGCCGCGCGGACATGGCGCGAGCGAGCGCCCCGCGTCCTGGACGCTGGAGGACTGGATCCGGCAGGACGCCCCCGCCGCCCTCGATCGGGTGCTCGCCACGACCGGAGCGCCCGACTGCTTCTGGGTCGGGCACAGTGCGGGAGGGGTGGTGGGTGCGGCGGCCGTGGGAGCGTGTCCGCAGCTCGCCGCGCGGCTGCGGGGTCTGGTGCTGATCGGTGCGCCGGGGCCCGCCGGGGTAAGCGGCCTCCGCCGCTGGGTGGCACGCTCCGGCCACCTCGCGGCCGGCCTCTTCCCGCGGGCAGCAGTGCCGGGAACGCTGCTCGGTCTGGGTCCCGAGCCGGAGCCGACGCCCCTGATCCGCCAGTGGATGGGCTGGAATCTGCACGGCGCCTGGCGCGGCAGCGACGGGGGTGACTACCTTGACGCGCTAGATGCCGTGGAGGTCCCGCTGCTGGCGCTGGCCGGCGCGGGCGACCGGTGGCTTGCGCCGCCGGAGGCGGTCCGCGACCTGGCCGGGCGCTTCGGCTCCGAGGACCGCACGCTGGTGCTCGCCGGCACCCGGCAGGGATTTCTCGAGGAGTACGGGCATGCGGAGCTGATCGTCAGCCGCAATGCCCGCCAGGAGATCTGGCCGCTGCTGCGCGACTGGCTGGAAGCGCGGGCGGGAGAATGAGCGCCGCCGGAACGCGGAGCGGCGGCAAACGCGGGAGTTACGTGTGATGCAGAAGGAGTATGAGCAGCCGCAGGACGGCGCCCGGGGCGCCGCGCGGCTCACCCCATACGAGCTGGCGTTCGGTGCGGCGGAGTGGGAGACCCGGATCTTTCCCTCCCTCGAACGGGAGGCGGAGACCGCGGGCATCGATCCGGCGCAGCGGGACCGCTTCGCCTTTCTGACGGTGGGCGGCGATGCCCTGCGCGACGTCGTCCCCGAGGAGATGCCGCCGGAAGCGGCCGAGGAGTACCGCGTGCTCCTCTACCACGCCTTCAACTTCTGGCGCTTCGGCAAGCGGGCGTACCTGCTCGACACGGCGCTCGCCCGGTACCTCGTCGAGGCCGCGCCCAAGCTACAGGGATGGGAGTTCGCGCTGCCCTATCCCAGCCTCTACGTGCAGCTTCCCGCCAACCTCTTCTGGGCGAGCATCTCCCCCGAGAGCACGCCGGAGCCGGTGGACGGCTTCTTCGCCACCGCCTCTCACGCGGAGGGCCCGGTCGCCGGTCCCTACCAGCGGCTCGAGCTGCTCCTCGTCCTCGGCATCCGGCGGGAACGCGCCGGTTTCAGCGTGATCCCCTTCGACACCCAGGTCGGTCCGGGCATCCCCGCGGTGTGGGCGGAGACCCCCGGCCGCGAGGCCGCCCGCGACTTCGAGAACATCCTCCCCGGCGGCGAGATCAGCGGCCTCTACTCGATCCTCACCACCGCCGAGGCGCTCAAGCTGCTCGCGCGCGCCATCTGGTACATCGCTGCGCACCCGCTGGATGTCCGCCCCCACGAGGCGCCCGAGACGCGCACCGGCTCGCAGCAGGAGACCGGCCGCACCTCGCGCCTCGACTTTCAGCGTGTCACCTTCGGCGAGGGCGGCGCTTGACGCGTGCCGACCTGGCACGCGTGCTCGCCGAGATCGCCACTCTCTCCGAGCTGAACGGCGAGAACCCCTTCCGCAGCCGCGCCTTCGCGAGCGCCGCGCGCTCGCTCGAAGGCTCGGACGTGGACCTCGAGGCGCTGGCGCGCGAAGGGACGCTCACCTCCCTCAGCGGCGTCGGACCCGCGATCGCCGAGACGATCCGCGAGCTGGTCGAGACCGGCCGCTCGACCCTCTACGAGGAATTGAAGACCGCCACCCCCATCGGCCTCTACGACCTGCTCAGGATTCCCGGTCTGGGAGCGAAGCGCATCCACACGCTGCACGAGGCGCTGGGGATCGATTCGCTCGATGCGCTCGAGGAGGCGGCCCGCGCCGGACGGATCGCCAGTCTCTCCGGCTTCGGCGCCCGCACCGAGAAGAAGATCCTGGCGGGGCTCGCCTTCATGCGCACCAGCCGCGGCCGCCGGCGCTACCCGGAGGCGCTCGAGGTGGCGGTGCGGCTGCTGCTCTGGCTGCGTGAGCGGCCCGGCGTCCACTACGCCGAGATCGCGGGCCCGCTGCGGCGCCGCCTCGAGATCGTGGAGACCGTCGAGCTGGTCGCCAGCGCCGAGGAGACGAGCACCCTGGTCGAGGCGTTCGTGCAGCTCAACGGGGTGACGCAGGTGGTCGAGCGGGGCGGGGGAGAGCACGCGCTGGTCGAGCTGACGGACGGGCTGCGCGCGCGCCTCCGCTGTGTGCCGCCCGAGCGCTTCACGGGAGCGCTCCTCTGGCAGACGGGCAGCGACGCTCATCTCCGCGAGCTGGTGGAGCGTGCCGCCGCAGCGGGGCTGCGCCTCGATTCCGACGGTCTCTGGCAGGGCGACCAGCTCGTGCAGCTCGCGGATGAGAGTTTGCTCTACGAGAGGCTCGGCCTCGCCTACGTCCCGCCGGAGCTGCGCGAGGGGATGGGGGAGGTCGCGTTGGCCGACGCGGGCCCGCTCCCCCGGCTCGTCGAGCTTGACGACCTGCGGGGCACCTTCCACTGCCACACCACCTACTCCGACGGCAAGGCTACGGTCGCGGAGATGGCGGAGGCCGCCCGCGAGCGCGGCTGGTCCTACCTCGGCCTCGCCGACCACTCGCGCGCTGCGGCTTATGCCGGCGGACTCGCGATCGAGCGGGTGCGCGAGCAGCAGCGCGAGATCGACGCCTGGAATCAGGCGAACGCCGCGAGTGGCTTTCGCATCTTCAAGGGCACCGAGTCCGACATCCTTCCCGACGGCAGCCTGGATTACCCCGACGAGGTGCTGGCGAGCTTCGACTACGTAGTGGGCTCCGTGCATTCGGGCTTCGGCATCTCGCGCGAGGAGATGACGGAGCGCGTGCTCCGGGCCGTGCGGAATCCGTATCTCACCATCCTCGGCCACCCTACCGGGCGGCTGCTGCTCACCCGTGAGGGGTATCCGCTGGACGTCGAGGCGGTGCTCGATGCCGCGGCTGAGCATGGCGTGGTGGTCGAGATCAACGCAAATCCGCACCGGCTGGACCTCGACTGGCGCCACCTGCGCTACGCCGCCGAGCGCGGTGTGCTGATCGCCATCAACCCCGATGCCCACTCGGTGGACGGCCTCGAGCACGTGGTCTTCGGGGTGAACATCGCGCGCAAGGGAGGACTGGAGGCGCGGCAGGTGCTCAATACCTGGGCGCTGGAAGAGGTAGGGAGGTACTTTGAGGAGCGGCGTGAAAGGCGCTAGCCCTCACCCCCCGGCCCCCTCTCCCAGCATCGGCAGAGGGGGAGCACTGCAGGAGCGCGCCTCGCTCATCCTCGCGCGGCTGGCGGCGATGTACCCGGAGAGCCGCTGCTCGCTGGATCACGAGGACGCCTTCCAGCTCCTGGTGGCGACGGTGCTCTCGGCGCAGTGCACGGACGCGCGCGTGAACCAGGTGACGCCGGCGCTCTTTGCGCGCTACCCCACGGCCGTGTCGCTCGCCGCCGCCGCGCAGGAAGAGGTCGAGCAGGGGATCCGCTCGATCAACTTCTTCCGCAACAAGGCGCGGGCGCTGATCGGCCTGGCTCAGGCGCTCGAGGAGCGGCACGGCGGTGCGGTGCCTTGTGCGCTGCCGGAGCTCACCGCTCTCCCCGGCGTCGGCCGCAAGACGGCCAACGTGGTGCGCGGCGTCGCCTTCGGCAAGGCGGACGGGGTGGTGGTGGACACGCACGTCAAGCGGGTGACCAAGCGGCTCGGCCTCACCGTGGAGACAGATCCGGAGCGCGTCGAGCAGGATCTGCTCCCCCTGATCCCGTCTGAGGAGCGGGTGCAGTTCACCCACCGGGTGATCGACCACGGGCGCACGATCTGCATCGCGCGCAAGCCGCGGTGCGAGCTGTGCGGGCTGCTGGAGCTGTGCCCGACGGGTGCGGCCCTCACCCCCTCTCCCACAAGGGGAGAGGGGGACTTGATCCTGCCGAACCTCAGTGTTGGTGCAGCGACAGGATCTGCAGTGCTCCCCCTCTCCCTCCTTGGGAGAGGGGGTGGCGAGCCCTAGCGAGCCGGGGGTGAGGGCCCGCCGGGGATCCGACAGAATTCATCTACTGCGCGGTTATCACAACAGATGACAACCAAAGAGAAGCAGGTAACCACTACCGCGCCGCACGTGCGCATCGCCGACATTCTCGCCGGGCAGGTGCCGGTCGGCGGGCAGGTGACCGTGAAGGGATGGGTGCGCACCCGGCGTGACTCGAAGGCAGGCCTCTCCTTCATCCATCTGCACGACGGCTCCGGCTTCCACCCGATCCAGGTGGTCGCCCCGGGCGAGCTGGCGAACTACGAGAGCGAGGTGCTGCGGCTCACCAGCGGCGCCTCGGTGATCGCGCGCGGCGAGGTGGTCCCCTCGCAGGGGAAGGGTCAGACGGTCGAGATCCGCGCGAGGGAGCTCCAAGTGGTAGGCTGGGTCGAGGATCCCGAGACCTATCCGATTCAGCCGAAGCAGCACAGCTTCGAGTTCCTCCGCGAGGTCGCGCACCTGCGCCCGCGCACCAACACCTTCGGCGCGATCGCGCGGGTGCGGCACACCCTGGCGATGGCGATCCACCGCTTCTTCGACCGGCGTGGCTTCTACTGGGTGCACACGCCGATCATCACCAGCAACGATGCCGAGGGCGCGGGCGCGATGTTCCGCGTATCGACGCTCGATCTGCTCAACCTGCCGCGTACGCCGGAGGGCGAGGTCGATTTCGCGCAGGACTTCTTCGGCCAGCAGGTAAACCTCACCGTCTCCGGGCAGCTCAACGTCGAGGGCTACTGCCTGGCGCTCGGCAACGTCTACACCTTCGGCCCCACCTTCCGCGCCGAGAACTCGAATACCAGCCGCCATCTGGCCGAGTTCTGGATGATCGAGCCGGAGATCGCCTTCGCCGACCTGCACGATGACGCGGATCTGGCCGAGGCCTTTCTGCGCTCCATCCTGACGGAGCTGCTCGACGAGCGGCAGGACGACATGGCCTTCTTCGCGGATCGCATCGACAAGCAGGCCATCCATCGGATCGAGGACTTCCTCGCCTCCAGCTTCGAGCGCATCGACTACACCGACGCCATCGAGCTGCTGAAGAAGGCGAAGCGCAGCTTCGAGTTCCCGGTCGAATGGGGAATCGACCTGCAGTCCGAGCACGAGCGTTACCTCACCGAGGAGCTCATCAAGCGGCCGGTGGTGGTGATGAACTACCCCCGGGATATCAAGGCTTTCTACATGCGCGTCAACGACGACGGCCGCACGGTAGCCGCGATGGATGTGCTCGCCCCCGGCATCGGCGAGATCATCGGCGGCTCGCAGCGCGAAGAGCGCCTCGAGGTGCTCGATCGCCGCATGGAGGAGATGGGGCTGGAGAAGGAGGCCTACTGGTGGTACCGCGACCTGCGCCGCTACGGCACCGTCCCGCATGCGGGATTCGGCCTCGGCTTCGAGCGCCTGATCCAGTACGCGACCGGCATGACCAACATTCGCGACGTGATCCCGTATCCCCGGACGCCCGGAAACGCCGAATTCTGAGCGTTCACATTTCCCTCGTTAGCATTGGAGCAGCGGTTCATGCCTGAGAGCTTACCCTCGCGTGCCGAGGTCCTCGCGCTGATGCACCAGTACGTCGAGAGCGAGAGCCTGCGCCGCCACATGTACGCCGTCGAGGCGGCGTGCCGCGCCTACGCCCGCAAGTACGATGAGCACGAGGAGCTGTACGGCCTTGCCGGGCTGATCCACGACTTCGATTACGAGAAGCGGCCCGACGCTCATCCGCTGCCGGGCGCCGAGATCCTGCGCGAGCGAGGCTACCCGGAGGAGCTGGTGCACGCGGTGCTGGCGCACGGCTACCCGTCGCGCACCAACGTCGCACCGGAGACGCTGCTCGACCGCACCCTGCGCGCCTGCGACGAGGTGACGGGGCTGATCACCGCCGCAGCGCTGGTGCGTCCCTCGCGCTCGGTGATGGATCTGGAGGCGAAGTCGGTGCTGAAGAAGTTCAAGGACCGCGCCTTTGCGGCGGGGGTGGACCGCACGGAGGTCACGGAGGCGGCGGAGCAGCTCGGCGTGGATCTCAAGGAGCACGTCCAGTTCGTGATCGAGGCGATGCGCGGCGTCGCACCGGAGCTCGGACTCTCCGGCGAATGAAGCGGGCTGCGCGATCCGCCTCAGCGCTTGCTGCTGGGGCGCCGTAGGTGCCGGGAACCGGGTGGCTCGAGCGACAGTTCCGGCTGCGGGAGAGCGGCACCACGGTGAGGACGGAGGTGGAGGCGGGAGTGACCACCTTCCTGACGATGGCGTACATCCTCGCCGTCAACCCGCTGATCCTCTCGGAGGCGGGGGTGCCGATCGAGGGCGCGCTCTTCGCTACTGCGGTCGCGGCCGCGCTCGGCTCCATCCTGATGGGGGTGCTGGCGAACTACCCCTTCGCGCTCGCGCCGGGGATGGGGCTGAATGCCTACTTCACCTACTCCGTCGTGCTGGGGAGGGGGTGCCCTGGCAGACCGCGCTGGGCGCTGTCTTCATCTCCGGCGTCGTCTTCCTGCTGCTCACCCTGGGGCGGATCCGCGAGCTGGTGGTGCGCGCCATCCCCCTCACGCTCAAGCTCGCTACCGGTGCCGGGATCGGGCTCTTCATCGCCTTCATCGGTCTGCGCAACGCCGGAGTGGTGGTCGCCAGCCCCGCGACCGCGGTGGCGCTCGGCGAGGTCACCTCGCTGCCGGTGCTGCTGGCCCTCGGCGGGGTGGTGCTCACCGCGGCGCTGCTGGCGCGGGGATGGAAGAGCGCCATCATCCTGGGGATCGCCTTTACGGCCGCGGGCGCGTACCTGACCGGAGTGGCCGCGCCGCCGACGCGCCTGGTGGCGATCCCCGATCCCGCGCCGACCTTCCTGGCGCTCGACGTGCGGGCGGCGCTCGGACTCGGCATTCTCCAGGTCGTCTTCGTGTTCCTCTTCGTGGACCTATTCGACACGGTAGGCACGCTCGTCGGACTCGGGCAGCAGGCGGGCTATCTCACTCCCGAGGGTGATCTCCCGCGTGCGCAGCGGGCGCTCCTCGCCGACTCGATCGCTACCAGCGCGGGTGCGGTGCTCGGCACCTCCACCGTGACCTCCTACATCGAGAGCGCCGCCGGCGTAGCCGAGGGCGGACGCACCGGACTCACCGCGGTGACGGTGGGCGTGCTCTTCCTGCTGGCGGTCTTCCTCTCCCCGCTCGCGGCGGCCATCCCCGCGGTCGCGACGGCGCCTGCGCTGATCATCGTGGGAAGCCTGATGCTCCACAGCGCGCTCGGCGTGCGCTGGGAGGATGCGACGGAGGCGGTGCCGGCTTTTCTAACGCTGGTCGGAATGCCGCTCACCTTCTCCATCGCCGACGGGCTGGCGCTCGGCTTCATCTCCTACCCGCTGATCAAGCTGCTGGCGGGGCAGGGAAGGGAAGTGAGCCCGCTGGTATACCTGCTGGCGCTGCTCTTCGTGCTCCGCTACGCCTATCTCGGGGGTGGATAGCCGATCCGGGTTCGGCAGGACCGCTCGATACACGCGTGTCAGCCGCGTTCCACCCTCGCCGTGCATGTCATCCGACGACGCCACTCTGCCAAAGTAGACGCGCACTCCTGCCCCACCCACCACACCAGCCAGTAGCTGAGCTCGTCGATCGTCAGACCACGCGCAGAACGCTTCTTTTCTCCGCGCGACGCCTTCCGGGTAGCGGCACTCCCGAAGGAAACAAACGTGGCCTTGTACTTGCGTTCTCCTACGCGCCTCGTTGGGGGCCGGCGGATCGTTAATCATGGCGAGCGAGTATGCCCGTGCCCCGCCCGATCAATGATGGAATGAGCACGGGCGCGGCAGGACGCACGGAGTGCAACCGTGCCGTTAGGGTCACCGCGGAGTTTCGGGCATGATGCCGCAGCTCATCCAGCCAGGGGAAACGGATCTCCTGCGGGAGGTCGTCTTCGGCCTGCGGATCGAGTCGTGGAAGTCGGTTGGTGTGCTTCGGGACGGCAGTTTCCCGGCCGATGTGTGCGAGGACGAGCATGACGAGCACGCCATGCACTGGGTGGTGCGCGATGGGGGCCGGTTGATCGCCGCGGCGCGCATGTGTGTGCATGACGACGTGCGATCGCTGCCGGATGCCGGGTTCTTCATCGGGGTGGGAATCGATCCACCCGCTCCAATCGCGTCTCTCAACCGGCTGGTCGTGCATCCGGAGTATCAGCGCCGCGGGCTGAGTCATGCGCTGGACCAGATTCGCATCCGCAAGGCGAGAGAGATCGGGTGCCGCACCATCTGGTGTGTCGCCCCGCCGATCCGCTGGGCTCCGCTGCAACGCCAGGGGTTCACGATCGTGGCGCCCGTGAACCTGTCCTCGCCACCGCGCTGGATCCAGGCGATCCAGGCTTCGCGAGCGCCGGATGCGCCGGAGATCCCGCGCCAGGTCATGGCGCTCTCCTTGTAAGCGGTGGCCGAGTCGGCAGGGAGCGCTGCGGATCGCAGTCCGGCTCTCGAGCAGGCTCACCTGTATGATGGTTCCTGAGAGACACGTTCTTCCCACCCGCAAGGCGGCCTGGGCGGTGAGTATTCACATCACGGAGTGGAGTAGTGCATGCGAGCAGAAGCCGATGGCCGACTTACGTGTTATCTCAGCGGTGTGCACAGCGGTCCCAACCCCTCACCCGGGCTCGGGGTGGCACTCTCCCTCCGGCAGGCCTTTCCCCACGCTCACCTCGTCGCGGTCGACTACTCCGTAGAGAGCTCCGGGCTGCACAGCGACGTCTTCGACGACATCTGGCTGCAGCGTCCGTGGAAGGAGCTTCAGCTTCCCCTTTATCAGGCGGCGATCCAGTCGGTCCTCGACGCGGGGGCACTCTGGTTCGCGGGGCAGGATCTGGAGGTCGATTGGCTGGCTGGCGCGCTCACCGACAGCAGCCGGGCCTTCCTTCCACCGGCGGGCGCGCTTGCGCAGGTCGCCAAACCGTCGATCGAGGCTGCGCGAAAGCTGCCCTTCGTGATCCCGGAGTTCATCTCGGTGGACCGCTCCGACTGGGAGCTGCACAGCTTCTGTCGTCAGCATGGGTGGCGTGTATGGGTGAAGGGTCCGAACTACGAGGCGATGCGCGTACGTGACTGGCCCTCGTTCCGCAACGCCCGCACTGTGCTCTCCGACACCTGGAGCACCGAGAAGGTATTCGTGCAGCGGCATGTGCTCGGTACCGAGGAGTCGTTCGCCTTCTGCGCCTATCAGGGCGAGCTGCTCGACTGCGTTCACATGCGCAAGCAGACGCAGACGGCGGAGGGGAAGACGTGGGCCGGACGCGTCTCCGCGGCTGACCCCGCGATCGTCGAGCCGCTGCGCGAGGTGGTCGCCGAGCTGGAGTGGACGGGCGGTGGGGAGCTGGAGTTCGTGCGCGCCGTGGACGGCACCCTCCAGTTGATCGACTGGAACCCCCGGTTCCCCGCCTGGATCCACGCCGCGAGCTTCGCGGGGCACAACCTCCCGGCGCGGGTCGTCGAGGCGGCGGGTTTCGGAACGGCGGCGGCGGTGCCCTTCCGAGCCGCCCAGTTCACCCGCGTCGTCGTGGAGATCCCGGTGCATCCGCAGTATCCGCTGCCCGCCGTCAAAGCTCCGCTGGACGAATGGCAGGTCGGCTCGAAGCACCCCTCGGGAATGCCTGACCTGGCGCGGCGGCTGGACGCAGCCCGCAAGAACGGCGGACGGCCTGAGCAGGAGAAGCCCCGCCGAGCGCCGGCGCCGATGCCGGTCACGGTGGAAAAGGACCTGGCGAGCGCTCTGGTTGGTGACTCCGCCACACCACGCCGCATTCTTCTGCCGCACACGACCCGCGCGCGCTTCGCTCAGATCGAGCGCGCCACCGCCGAGTTCCCGCTGGGCGTCGAGCTCGGCTTCGGCTACAGCATCAAGACCAACCCCCACCCGACTCTGGTCGCGCTCGCGGAGGAGGCCGGGATGTTCGCCGAGGTGATCAGCCGCGCGGAGATGCAGCACGCCCTCGCCGCCGGCTTTCCCGCCGAGCGCATCATTCTGAACGGCCCCGCCCAGCACTGGCCATTCGGCCCGGCGCCCGACGGTGCGTTGATGGCCGCGTTCGCCGACTCCCCGCAGAGCTTCGCGCGCTGGATGTGCGAGGGCGCTCCCGCGGCCCGCTACCTCGGCATCCGGCTGCGGCCCGTGACCGTCCCGTCGCGCTTCGGCGCGACGATGGACACACCCAGCCGCTTCGCCGAGACGCTCGCCCTGCTGAAGGAGCTTCCGCCCGAGCAGGAGATCGGGGTGCACTTCCATTTCGCCAGCGATGTGATCGGCCCCTCACGCTGGCGGGAGGTGTTCCAGAGCGTGATCCACTGGGCGCACGCGATCGAGCAGGGAGTGGGCCGACCGGTGCGCTGCCTCGATTCGGGTGGCGGGTGGTTCCCCGACGACTTCGATGCGGAGCTGTTGCCCCGGCTGGAAGAGTTGGTCGGAGCCGCGGCCGAGACCCTTCCGGGGCTGCAACGATTCTTCGTCGAGCCCGGCAAGGCGGTCGCACAGCCGACGATGGCGCTGGTCACCACCGTGCTGGAGGTGCGCAAGCACGAGAAAGGCGGAGCCGAGGTTGTCGTGGACGCGGCGATATCGGACCTACCGATGGCGTCCTTCTATCCGCACCGCGTGTACGGCCGCTCCACGGGCGGCGAGTGGGAGGTGCTTGGAGGCGGATCCGATCGACTGCTCGGGCGGATCTGCATGGAGACGGACATCCTGGCCACGGATCTGGCGGTGCCGGAATCGCTCCGGCCGGGTGACTGCTTGGTGATCGGAGACGCTGGCGCCTACGACGCCAGCATGGCCTACAACTTCGGCAGGGGAGTACTTGAAGATGCTTGTTGCTGAGCCGACACGAGTTCAGTCCTGGGCACCCTGGGAGGCATGGGTGCCCTCGACTCTCACGCATCATGGCGCCGATTGCTGTACGACCGCGCGCAGCTGGTTCATGGCGATGAACCGCTCGATGTGGCGAGGGCAGGGCGGCCCGGGGTGGATCGCGCAGCGCTTCCCCTGGGGTCCGACGCGCTGGCCGCTGCACTGGTGCGACGCCCTGGATGCCGAAGAGCTCGACTGCGGCGCCCACGCGGCGCTGACGATCGAGGCGTTCAGCGCGTACTCCCGCCGGGTCCTACCTGTGCAGCTCGTGCAGCGCCAGGAGCGCCACCACCTTCCTCACTTCCACGGGTGGTGGATGACCGGCAACGCCTCGCCGGAATGGGCGGGCGACGGTCTGGCATACCATGAGGCATGTGCGGTTTTCTCTGAGAGCGGCGTCGAGGTGTGGGATCCGACCGTCAACAGCTGGCTCTCCCCAGACCATGTTCAGGGGCTGAGAAGCATCGCGGCCGTCCGGATCGGCGGGCCAACCCCGGTGGACGAGCTGGTCACCTGGCAGGGGGTGCAGTTGCCGCTCGGACAGTGGATATCGCCAGCCGAGCTTCTCGCGCGGGAATGAAGCAAAGCTTCGCCTCGGCTCTGTTGCTGCTGAGCGCGTGTGCAGGGGTCTCCCCGCCGATGACCTCGGGCGAGGCGGGCGGCGAGTCAATGGCGATCGTCCGGGAGTGCAGCATTCCGCGGACGCCGGGTCCGGCCGACATCAACCTGGCCGGGAACGTCACCTACGCGGAGATGGATGGGCAGGTCCAGCGGCTGGACATCGCCTGGCCGGAGCATGTCGGGCCGCACCCGCTGGTGGTGCTCATTCACGGTGGCGGCTGGAGCGCGGGCGACAGGAGCGCCTATCATTCCAGCATGCGCCTTCTGGCGGGGCAGGGGTACGCGGCGGCGTCGGTGAGCTATCGGCTGGTGGCGGCGCCTCGCAACGTCTTTCCGGCCGCGGTGGAGGACGTGCGCTGCGCAGTGCGGTGGCTCCGCGCCAATGCCGCGACCTACGACATCGATCCATCGCGCATTGCCGCCCTGGGCAGCTCCGCGGGTGGGCACCTCGCGGCGATGCTCGGCACGGCCGCGGAAGTCGAAGGGCTCGACGGCGCCTGCCCTTTGCGAGACGTCTCGCCCGCGGTGAGCGCCGTGGTCGCGATCGCAGCCCCGCACGACATCCGCACCGCAGGTGCGCTCGATTCCGGGCAGCGCTCGATGGTGGAGAACTTCCTGGGAGCTCGTCCGGAAGCCGACCCGGCGCGGGCGCTGCTCGCCTCTCCCGCGGTGCACGCGAGCGCGGGCGACCCTCCTTTCCTGCTCATCCACGGCACGGCGGACGAGGTGGTGCCGATCCGCCAGTCTCGTTCCATGCGCGACTCTCTGCGCTCCGCCGGCGTGCCTGCTACGCTGATCGAGCTGCCCGGGGTGGGGCACAGCGTGCCCGAGTTCAGCGCCGAGCCGCGCTTCCGCGCCTCGACCTGCACCATCCTGCAGTTCCTGCGAGAGCGGCTGCGTTCGGGGAGCTGACGACCCACACTGCTTGGAATCCGCTCAACGGGCGCTCTGGCGGGCACGCGGCCACCCTGCGCGCCTCCGCTCCGCGGCTCGTCTGGCGGCGGGCTATCTCTTCTCGAGAACGAAGAAGTGGTGGTAGGAGTGCAGAGCGGGCCGGACCTCGCGGCGAATCGTAAAATGCTTCCTCAATGCGGCGCGGATCCGGCGGGCGGGGAAGCTCCTCCGTCCGATCTCCCAGTGGTGCTCGCCGGTCGAAGCGGTCCTCGTGAAGAAGAGCGGCATCCGCACCGAGACGCCGAAGAACGGTGTCTTCAGCATCCGCGGGGGCAGAGGATTCCGGAGGACGACCTCCAGAGCGGCGGAAGCGTGGGGAAGGGAAAGCAGTACGAAGCGTCGGGTCGTTCGGTGCAGCTCACGCAGCGCCCGCTCCAGATCGGACCAGGGGAGGTGCTCCAGCACCTCGCACGCCATCACCACGTCGTAGCTGTCGTCGGGGAAGGGGAGGGTGCGTACGTCGGCGACATAATCGGGGTGCAGCTCCGCGTCGATGTCGCAGGTGCTGATCTCGATTCCATTCTGCCGAAGGTAATTCGCGACCGTCTTGTTGCCGACGCCGATCTCGAGAACGCTCCGTGGCTGCAGGCTCCTGACGAGATCGACCTGGTAGAAGTAGGAGATGAAGCGGGGTAGATCGTCGTACTCCTGTTGAAAATAATGAGCGCTCGAGGCCTGCCTGTGGAGGTCGTCGTGCATCTGCCGTCGAAGCGGTCCTCAGGAAGCCGCAGACAGCGTCCGCTCGCCCTCCAGCGCCGCGGCGACGCGGGAGTTGCCCTTCCGCTCGGCGGTCCGGCGGACGAGTTCGAGATAGCGCGGAATGACCGCAGACTCGGACCAGTTCCGGAGAAAGGCGTTGTGTCCCGCCACGCCCATGCGTCGGCGCAGCGCGGCGTCCGCCTGCAGGCGCCGCATCGCCGCCACCAGCTCCTGCGGCGTCGAGAAGAGCTCGCCGCCGCCAGAGCGCTCGACGATCTCCGGGAAGGGACCGATACGGCGGGCGATTACCGGGGTGGAGAGCCGGAAGGCCTCGATCAGGATCACGCCGAAGGTTTCATAGCACACGGAAGGCGCCAGGAGAGCGAGCGCGTGGTGGTAGTAGCGTGCCAGCTCCTCCGGAGGAACCTGGCCCAGGAACTTCACCCGCGGGTTGCCGGCTGCCAGCTTCCGGATCACCGGCGCGTGGTCGCCGGTACCGGCGATCAGCAGGTCCGCGTCCGGATAGGAGTGGAAGACCGGCACCACATCATCCAGCCCCTTGATGCGCTCGATGCGGCCGACGAAGAGAAAGTACGGGCGCTCGTTCGGCGGATCGCCGGCAGGGATCGAAACCTCCGCAGCCGTATCTGCGAGGAGGTTGGGAAGAACCTCCATCGGGCGATGGAAGCCGAACTCCCGGTGCTTCTCCCGGCTGAACTCGCTCAGGGCGATGAAGAGGTCCACGTGATCGAGCTGCTGCTCGAGATAGTCGGTGTAGCGCCAGAGCTGCGGTGGACGGCCGTGGTTCAGCACGCAGCGGGTGCATTCGCGGCCGGTGCAGAGCTCGCGCCCGTGTCGCCAGAGCACGTTACTGGGGCAGACCAGCCAGTGCTCGCGCGCCGTGTAGACCTTGAGCGCCTTGCCCGCCGCGAGGATGCCGGGTCCGCCTACCAATGAGATGTTGTGATAGTGGATGACATCGAAGCGCCCGCGATCGAGGATCTGCCGGATCTTCCCGCCGTGAACGATGGGCTGGCCGAGCTGGTGCGTCAGCAGCGGCGAGAGTGCACCCAGGCGACTGCGCAGCCGCACCACCTCTACGCCGTCCTGCTCCTGCGGAGCTGGCGGTTCCGGACCATCGTGCAGCGCGTTGTAGGCGTCCACATCATGGATCACCACGACCTCATGGCCTTGCCGCGCGAGCCCGCGCGCGAAGCGCTGCACGTTCACTCCATCACCCCCGAAGTGGTAGGGGGGATAGAAGGTGGTGATCATGCAGAAGCGCAGTGGGCTCATCGCGGCCTCAGGAACGAGGGGAGGGCGTGGTGCGCCGGAACTCCAGGATCGGATCCCATCTGGAGCTGAGGCGTGAACTGTTCCGGCGGCGGTTCGCCGCCGGTGAGCGGGGTGCGCGATAGGCTCGCCACTCTGCTAACCGCGGGAGTGCTGCCGGAGAGGATGCAGGCTACGACGCATGCGGACAACGGACGGGTGTGCACGAAGGGCGAAGGGAAGAAGCGCGAAGACGGCGCAAGAGAGACCGCTCCTGTATAGGTGGCTTGGGAGGATGCCGCCCCAGAGTCCGAGCTGCTCGATGGGAGGAGCAGTGTCGAGTACTCTGTGCAGGCAAACCATCGCCGCGAAACGCAGCAGGATCAGCCCATCGAGAGAGCAGCTCCTGCAGATCGCCGCCGGACTGGCGGAGTGCGAACGCCGGCGCGGCGGTCCAGTAGAGGAAGTAACTGATGCTGGTGCCGAGCGCAACCCGGGCGATGCTACAACCCGGTCCGACGAAAATATAGCAGAGAATCGCAGCGTGCGCGATAGCTGCAGCCGAGGCCCGACCATTGGCACATCCACAGAGGAAGGGCAGGAACTCGTTCGAGATCGCCATCGAACTCCGCGTAGCGCGCCGCGTCGGCTGCAACCGCCGCGGCCGCATTCCAGTATGCCGCCGCCCAAGGTGCAGTGGAATCCTCAATGCGAGCCGTTCTCGGAGATTCCGGCGAGCCAGCGATCGACGATCTGGACGAGATGCTCCTGGGTGCCGCGGAGGCTCAACTGGTGGTCGGCGCCCGGGATGACTTCGAAGCGGATCTTCTCCTTCACTCCCGGTGCGGCGAGCTCGCGCCGCAGGATGTGGCGGTAGTAGTCGTAGCCCGGATCCCACTCGGAGTAGGCGAGCAGTAGATCGACGCCGCGCTCGGCCAGCCTCCGCAATCCTTCCGGTATCTCGCGGTACGTTTGCTCCGGTTCAGCCTCATCCTCGGACCGACTGAAGAGCTGCCCGAGCTGCTCCCCCACCCTCGCGCGCCCGCCGAGCAGCCGGCGCCAGGTGTTCGGGTGGGTGAGAGCCGTGCGGAGGAAGTGGCGCATCAGCACCGGCGCCTGCGGATTGATCAATCCGAGTCCGACCACCCGTGGATCGGCGTGGGCTGTGAGGTAGCCCACCGCCGCCCCCGAGCAGTTGCCGATCAGGAGGAAGCGGTCGGTGCCGGTCTCGCTGCCGAGCCAGTCCATCGCCGCGCGCGTCTCGGCGATCCGCCGCTCGCCGAGCTTGCCGGCACCCGCGCCGGCGCGGCTGTCGCCGATGCCGGAGGGGTCGAAACGCAGCGTCGCACGCCCACGCTCCGCGATCTTCCGCGCCATCGCCACGTGGAGGCGGTTCGGACCGACCCGATGAACCAGCCCGGCGTTGAGGAAGATCACCCCCGTGCGGCCTCTATGCTCCCGTGGTGCCGGCGGCCGGGAGAGGATCCCCACCAGCGCCCGCTCCGCCCCCAGCTGTACGACCGATTCCCTCATTCGTGTACCCGGTCCATCCAGGCGACGAGCGCCTCCAGCAGCTGGTGCGGCACGATGCCGCGAAACGGCTCGGCCAGCCAGACCCGCCGCTCCGCCACATGCAGGTGCTCGACCTCGCCCGCGCCGCGGCGGAGCTCGGCGAGGAGCGGCGCCAGCTCGGGCGGCGATCCGCTCTCGATGAGCAGCACGCGATCCGCGATCCTGCCGCCCAGCGCGAGCAGATCGAGGGCTTCGAGTTCCGCCCGGAGCTCCGGCGGCGTAGGAAAGCCGAGCACCTCGTCGAGTGCGGCTCCCATCCGGTGCTTCGGATCCACGTACGCGAAGCGCAGCATCTCCGCCTGTAGCGCGCTCAGCTCGTCGAGGTAGGCGCGCCCGCTCACGATCGGGTCCCAGAGGACGAGCGAGTCCACGCCCCCCTGCGCGGCGGCCGCGAGGCCGGCGAGTGTGCCGCCCAGCCGAAGCCCGGCCAGACAGAGGCGGCTCGCACCGGAGCGCACCCGGATCTCCTGCGCCGCGGCAGCGATGTCATCCAGCCAGCGCCCGACGCGTCCCTGCTCCGTCTCTCCCGCGGAGTCACCGCAGCCGAAGTAGTCGAAGCGCAGGACCGGAAAGCCGCGGCCGGCGAGCCGGATGGCGAGCTGAAGGAAGGAGCGGTGCGACCGGATGTACTCTTGGCCGAATGGGTAGCAGAGCACGACCGCGCAGTCGCGCGCTCCGCCACCCACCGGAGGATGGTAGCAACCGTACAGCGGCTCGGAACGCTCTCCGAAAAACAGCGGCTGGCGCTCCTCCCTGCGCGTCTTCACCTGCACGATCGGCCTCTCCGCGTTGATTCCAGACAGGGGACCCACCGCGCTCCCGATGTCGCGGTGCTCGCTCACTGCGAGCTTCAACTTCTCCCGCTGCCGAAGCCCGTCCATTGCAGGCGGCGGCGGAGCTTCGACGCCAGGCCGGGTCGCCCCGCGGGGAGCTGTACGGCGACGCCGCCATGGGCGGCGGCGAGCTGCCCGAGTGTCTGATAAGTAAGCTCTCGCGGGTTGATCCGGATACCCGTAGCGTCCTGGAAGCGGGCGATGAAGCGCAGCGCCAGGAGCGAGTGGCCGCCGAGATCATAGAAGTTGTCGTCAACGGCGATCTGCTCGACCTCGAGCAGATCGCGCCAGATTCCGGCAATCAGCAGCTCGAGGGGCGCTTCCGGCGCCGCGAACGTCGTCGCCGCCGCGGGTTGGGGCTGCTCCAGTGCGAGCAGCGCCCGCCGGTCCACCTTCCCGTTCGCGGTGAGCGGAAGGCTGCCGAGGAAGAAGTACTCGGATGGTACCATGTACAGGGGCAGCTTCGCTCGAAGCAGCTCGCGCAGCTCGGCCTGCGAGGGCTGTGCGATGCCCTCGGGCACCACCAGATAGGCGGCGAGCTGCCGCTCTCCTTCGCCACCATTCTCGTGGCGGCGTGGCAGCACCACTGCCTGATCGACGGCGCGGTGCACGAGCAACGCGCTCTCGATCTCGGCGGTCTCGATTCGGTAGCCACGGATCTTGACCTGCGCGTCCCGCCGCCCGACGAACTCGATGCTGCCATCCGGCAGCAGCCGCCCCAGATCTCCGGTTCGGTAGAGGCGCCGCTCGCCTCCCTGGGGATCGGGCAGGAAGGCCGCACGGGTGAGCTCGGGTCGGCGCCAGTAACCGAGCGCCAGGTGCGCGCTCCGAATCGTGATCTCGCCGGTGGCGTAAACCTCGACCGGCTCTCCGGCCTCGTTGAGCAGAACCA